>CAZKXC010000020.1:0-27860 GCA_964556645.1 uncultured Halobellus sp. | reverse complement strand
TCGGCGGTCCCGCCGCCGGTGTCGATACCCTCCGACAGCTCCTCGGGATCGGGGACGTCGATGTCCGCCTCGCCCGGCTCGCCGATGTCCGAGCCGGTCGAGAAGTCGGTGCCGAACTCGGATTCGATCTCCTCGCGCTCCGCCTCGTCGATCTCGTACATCTCGTCTGCCGCGGTCGTCTGTTCGTCGGTGTCGTCGCCGGTGGCGTCGTCGAACGCGCCGGGTGAGTCGTCGGTGTCGTCATCGTCGTCGAACGCGCCGAGTGAATCGTCGGTGTCGGCGGCGGCCCCAGCGGCGTCGATGCCGTCAGCGGCGTCGAAGCTCCCGAGCTCCCCGTCGGGTTCGTCGTCGACCTCTCCGGCGTCGGGTTCTTGACTGTCGGCTTCTCCAGTGTTGAGTTCTTGGCCGTCGGCTTCTCCAGTGTCGAGCCCTCCGGCATCGAACGCGTCGTCGCCCGCCGTCGATCGGCCGCCGGCGTCGCTCGCCGCCGACTCGCCTTCGTCGCCGGCTCCGACGGCCGACGAGGCCGCGTCCGTCTCGTCGCTCGCCGACCCGGCCGCGGAGGGCGCTCCGGTCGTGTCGGCCGTCGCCCGGTCGTCCGCCGTGGTGGGTTCTGTCGCCGACTCCGGCTCGTCATCTCGTTCTGTCCCGTCCGTCGCGGCGACGTCGTCTGCGGCCGCCGGCTCGTCTGTCGTATCGGCCGCGTCGGCGGCGCCCGTCGGCTCGATTCGCACGTCGGTGGCCGGCAGGGGACCGATGTCGGCGTCGTCGCCGCCGGCGTCTGGCGCGAACTCGGGCGTGCGAACCTCGTCGCGCTCGCCGGCGATCAGTTCGAGCGCGTCGACCGCGAGCCGGCGAAGCGCCTCGACGTACGCACGAGAGGTGTCGTAGTGGTCGATCGCCTTCGGAATCCCCGCCGCCAGCGACGCCGGCGCTCCGCCGGCCTCCAACGCGTCTCGCAGGTCGGCTCCCCGACGGTCCGACGCGAGCGCCCGCTCGAACACGGCCAGTCGATCGAGCGTCGCCTCGGCCGCCGAGACCACCCAGCGGTCGCGGGTGTCGGCGTCGACCTCGTTGAGATTCTCCGGGCGAACCGAGGTGAACACCCGGTCCGAGTCTTCCGGCTCGAACGTCCGCGCCTTGCCGGTCAGCGCGACGAACGCGGGCGTCGTCGCGCGCTCGAGAAACGCCTGTGCGTCCGGCTGATACTGGCCCGCGTAGGTGACGAACGCGCCCGAGGGGTCGACCACCCGCCCCCGGCTGGTCTCGTCGTTGACGCGCTCGACCTCGGTGAGCACGCCCGCCACGAACAGCCGGTTGACCCGTGCCCCGGTCGGCGTCACGACGTAGTTCGGAGCCCGTTCCTCGTCGCTCTCGGAGTACGCCAACGAGGCGTCGTCGAACTCCGCGGCGAACAGACGGCGGGCCACCTCGCGGGAGCCCGGCCCGTCGTCGCTCATTCGCGCACCTCCGCGAGCGCCGCGCGGGCGGCGACGGCAGGGTCGTCGTCGGCCGGCTCGAACGCGGTCGCGTCGAGGGTCGCGCCGTACTCGTCGACCGAGAGGCTGCCGCGGACGCGGTAGGCTCCGCCCACGAGCGTGTCGGCGATCGACGCCGCGACCACGTCTTTGTCCATCGCTTCCGTGGCGGCCGCGAGCGCGTCAGCGAGCCCGCCGCCGTACACCTCCGCCGTCAGCTCGTCGTCGAGCACGACCGTGACGGTCTCGGTGCCGTCGTCGACGATCGCTTTCACCCGCAGGTCGTCCTCGCCGTCGACCTCGCCGTGGCTCCTGCACTGGCCGTTTTGAACCACCCGACCACACTCCGGGCAGCGCTCGATCAGCCCGGAGCCGTCGCGCACTTCGAGCACGTTTCCGACGAGTTCGACGTCGAACATCCCGCCGGAGGCGACCGCCTCTGCGACCGACACCCGCGGCGCGTCGTCGGCGACCGCGACCGGCTCGGAAAGCGGCGCCACCGTGGTGAACTCGGTGAGATTGATCGAGGGGACACCCCGGAACTCACGGACGTACACGTCTTCGATCCGGAGGGTGGCGCCGGGCTCTACCGCCGGGGTCGGGTCCCAGTCGGTGAACGGCAGCTTCGCGGTCTCGTCGCCGACGACACCTTCGAGGATCTCCGTCTCGCCGTCGCGTCCGGAGATCGTCTTCTGTTCGACCTCCAACACGCGCACCTCCACGTTGCGTCCGCGGTCGCCCGCGGTGATGTCGACGAGGTCGCGGTCGCCGCCGACCGGCTCGTCGACCGCGACCGACTCGTCGGCGATCGCGACCGTCGTCGACTCGTTGAGGTTGAGCTCGGGCTCGCCGTCCCATTCTCGGACGCCGGCGTTGCCGATCGTCAGCGAGTCGCCGGGTTCGAACCCGAAGTCCTGCCAGGCGGTGTACGAGATCGTTCCCGTCTCGTCGGCTACCTCCCCCTCGCGGATCGTGAGGTCGTCGCCCTGGTATCGGATCGTTCGGGTACCGCGCGTGAGCACCCGAGCGGTGACCGTGACGGTGCCGTGGTCGGTGGTGATCGCCGCCACGTCGACCGACTCCGGGGTCGGGCTCGACCCGCCGCCGCCGTGTTTTCGCCGGACGCTCTGCACCGCCTCGTCGATCGGGACGCTGTACTCGAGTAAGTTCTCCAGGTCGGCTTTGACCTCCGTCTTGTCGACGCCGAGGTCGGAGGCGAGCTCCTCGGCATGGCTGTTGACGTCCATCGACCGCAGATTCGCCGCGACCGCACAAAAGGGTTCACCCGGGGCGTTCGGGGCCGCAGCGCGCCGGCCAACGGGCGGCTCGGCGCGCCCGTTCGACCGTCCGGCACAGCTAAACCGTTCCCGCTCACAGACGCCCACATGGCCGAACGCGAGACGGGAGAGATCGGCATCGACACGCGCGTCACCGCGGACCAGACGGTGATCGACGTGACCGGCACCCGCGACGTGGCCGTCGTGGTGCGGTCGGAGGGGGACGAGCGGATCTACCTTCCGCCGGAGAACTTCGACGAGGCGGTGTCAGAATCGCCGTACGCCTCGCCGTACACGTCGCCGTATCAGGGAGCGGCGACCCGCGAGAGCGACGGAACGCCGTACCGCGGCGCCGTCGAGAGCACCCGCGGCGTCGTCGAGACGGCAGAGGGGTTTCGGATCCGCCATCCCGGTCGGGTGACCGAGATGGACGTGTATAGAGAGAACTGACCGCCAGCGAGCCGGCTGCGTTCGAGCCCGGAACCGGACTCAGGCGACGTCTTCGTAGACGGCGAGCGTGTCGCGGGCGACCTCTGACCAATCGCGGCGCTCGTACTCGGGCAGCGACTCGCGGTTGAGCGCGGCCGTGAGCCCCTCGACGATCGATTCCGAGTCCGGCGTGACCTCGATCAGACATCCCTCCGGCAGGATCTCTGCGGCCCCACACCGCGTCGAGACGACCTGCGTGCCCGCCTCCAACGCCTCCGTGATCGTGATCCCGAACGGCTCCGAGAACGACGGCGAGACGAACGCGTCGGACGCGGCGTAGTAGTCGCCGAGCTCCGACTCCGGGACGTAGCCGACGAACGCGACCCTCTGTTCGATCCCGAGCAGCTCGGCGAACCGCTTCAGCTGCTCGGTCTGGTGGCCGGAGC
Source organism: uncultured Halobellus sp. (assembly GCA_964556645.1). GTDB lineage: Archaea > Halobacteriota > Halobacteria > Halobacteriales > Haloferacaceae > Halorubrum. Next base: position 24,230 of record CAZKXC010000020.1, on the reverse strand, counting down.
CGCCGATCACGAGCGTGACGTCGCGGCCCCGGAGCTTCTTCATCGCGTACAACAGGTGCGAGATTCCCTTCTGGTCGGTGTGCCGGCCGACGAAGAACAACATCTCGCCGTCGATCCCGAGCGAGTCGCGCACGTCCAACCCGGAGAACGCCGGCGTCGAAAAGCCGTTGTAGACGACCCGCGAGTCGGCTCCGTACAGCTCTTGGATGTCCTCGCGAACGATTTCGCTGACGGCGATGTTGGTGTCTGCGGCGTTCGCGAGCCGCCGCTCCGTCTCGACCTCGCGGGTCGGCGGGTCGATGTTTCGGTCGCTCGCCAGCGAGTGAAACGACGACACCCACGTCGCGTCGGACGCCCGGGCGGCCTCGCGGCCCGGGCCGTACCCGAACCAGTCGTGTGTGTGTATCACGTCGTAGTCGGGCGCGAGCTCGACGAACCGGTCGCTGAGGCGGCCGACACGCGTCGCGACGTCCCCCTCGCCGGTCTCGACGCCCTCGAGACCCGGCTCGTCCTCCGGGGCGAGCTCCGCGGGCAACACCAGCTTGGCGTCGACGTCGAACTCGTCGCGCAGCCCGGAGAACAGTTCCCCGACGTGGACGTCCAACCCGCCGGTGATGTTCGGCGGATACCCCCATCCTAACATGAGTACGCTCGGCGGCATACCCCACGCTTGCGGCACTCGGTACTTAGCTATGCCCCTCGTCGGACCTCGAGAAAGGGGCGCAGAACGCACAGCGAGCCGGGGGCGACCGCGGATCGATTTCGATTCCCGGGGTCACGCGGCCGCGACGGCGTCGCGCAGCGCCGCCGTCCGGTCGGTGATCGACCCCGCGGCCGTCTCGATCGCGTCGAGCGGATCTCCCGACTCGGATTTCACCGTGAGCACGGGCTCCGTCTGGCCGCCGGACTGCTCGGGATTCATGTCGTACGTCGCGGCGGTGACGTCGTCCGTCTCCAGCAACGCGCCCTTCAGCACGTTCATGAACGTGTGGTCTTCGCCGGCGATCTCGATACGGAGTTCCGTGTCGGTCTTCTCGATGACCCGCAGTTCCATGTCTGGAGTTCGCCCGAGCGGCGCTTCAACGTTTCGTCTCTCGGATATCACCGGCTGCCGCTCCGGCAGCGAACTCGACGAGGCGTCGACGAACGGCGCGCTACTCGCCGACCGCGACGTCGTCGGCGTCGACGTCGACGGCGGCCTCTTCTTCGGCGGCGATCTCTCTGGGACGCGCCTCGAGGGTCAGCTTCTGTACCTCGACGCGGCGCAGCGGGTAGATCGTCTTCGCCTCGGCGTAGATCGCCGAGGAGAGGTTGCCGTCGACGATCGCGTCGACGAACGACTCGAAGGTGCGCTCCTCGGCGGCGGCGTTGACCTTGTCGATCATGACGCGGCGGATCGCCTTCTCCTGTGACCGGTCCGCCTTCTTCGTCGTCAGCGCGACTGGCTGGACGCGGATCCGGTAGTCGTCGGTGGTCACCACCGTGATCGACGCCTCGACCTTCGAGGCGCCGCGGCGGACGAGCGAGCGCAGGTAATCGCGCGTCAGCTCGTACTTGATGAACTCGGTGTACGCCGTGTCGCTGCCCACGTCGGTGATCTTGAACGTGAGCTTCGTGTTGTTCGCGCCGGAGTCGCCCGTGAGATCGCCGAGCGTGGTCGTGATCGTGCGGCCGACCACCTGGTCGGGCTCCTCGGCGAGCGTCTCGCCGAGTTCGTCGCGGTCGAACTGTTCGGGTGCCAGTACGTCGTACCAGCGTTTCTGTCCTCTGCTCTTGGATACTGATCGTTCGCTCATGTGTTGGATTCGGTGTCGGTGGGTGGTGTGTCTGTCGCGTCCGTCGCGTCGCCGTCCGGCTTCTCGGCGTCCGACGCGCCCGGTCGTTGGTGGGCGCGTGCGCGTTCCGCGATGCGGTCGGCGACCCGTAGGTTCACCACGTAGTCGTCGACGGTCGCGCGGAGCCCGCCGGTCGTCGGCCGCTCGATCCGACAGGCGATCGCGTCGTCGTCGACGCACATCGCCATCGCGTCGGTGTTGTCGGGCGCGAGCGCATCGGCGACGAGGCCGGCGTCGGCGTGGGTCGTCCGGACCGCCGCGGTCCGGCTTCCGTCGGCGCCGTTGGCGTCGTCGGTCGTCATATTCGCCCCCGGAGCGCGGCGAGCGCCTCCGTCGGGTCGCCGTCGACGACGAGGCCGCCGCGGGCAGCGTCGCCCCAGCCGTCGTCGCCCGTCTCGCGGGCGACTGCTCGGCAGGCGTCGCCGATCCCGCGATCGTCGGTCGCGGCCGCTGCGACCCGCCCCGACGCCTCGTCGAGAACGATCGCGACCGGCTCGGGCGACCGAAAGTCCCGGACGATCCGGGCGACCGTGGGCAACACCGCCGCCGGCGCGTCGACCCGGGCCACGACACAGCCGTCGTATCGGCCGGTCGTGGCGGCGTCGACCGCGCGGTGAGCGGCCGTGCCGTGGCTCCGCCAGGCGTCGACCGCGGCCGTCGTGAGCCCGTCGCTCGGGTCGGCGGCGAGCGCCAGCGCGACGCCGGTTCCCGGCGCTGCGCGCGCGAGCGCGTCGAGAACGTCGGCGTAGCCGCCGACCGTCTCGACCGGCCCGGCGTCGATCGCGTACGGCCGAAGCGCGCGCTCGACCGCCGAGGCGCTCCGCGCGCTCGCGTCCGGCGCCGCGGCGACGTCGACGGCGACGAGCGAGGCCAGCCGCCGGCGGGCGTCCTCGTCGAGTTCGGCCGGGAGGCCGAGCGACGCGAGCGCGGTCCGTGCCGCCTCGACGTCGCCGGAGTACGGCGTCCGGACCAGCGTCGAAGCGGCGAGGCCGTCCGCGAGGTCCGCCGTCGGCACCGCGACGCCGGGGCGCCGCGAGACGACTCCGGCGCGTTCTGCGGCGTCGAGCGCGTCGCCCGACCCGTCCGTGCCGGGGACGGAGCCGGCGGCGACAACGCCGGCGAGCACGACGACCGGATCGGCGTCGACGCCCAACTCGCGGGCGACCGCGAAGGCGGTCGTGCTCGCGGGACGACCCGCACCGGGGATCGCGTGTGGGCCGCGATCGGTTCCGACGGTCACGACGACGTCGTCGTCGACCGTCTCGGGCGCCGGATCGCGCGACACCCGGACCTGAAACGGCACCGCACGCTCGCGGAGCGCGCGGGCGACCGTCCCGGCGGCCGCGAGCGCGTCGCCGTCGTCTGTCGCGACGAGCCGGACGAACGGCGCGCCGGCGAGGACGCTGGCGAGCGCGTCTGGCGCGGGATCGGCTGCGGCGGTGGCTTCGGTCACGGCGTGGTGTGGTGTCGTCGTTCGAACTCGTCGATGCCGCGGCTACTCCTCGAGCAGCTCGACGGCGTTCTCGTACGTGTAGTTGAACGCTTCGTCGAGCTCGTCGCCGCGGTAGTAGTTCACCAGTCGGCGGATCTTCGACTCCGTGTTCTGGAGCGCCCGCTTGTTCTGGTAGTCCTGTCCGTTCTCGGCCATGTGCTCGCGCAGCCGGACCGCGCGGGCCATCAGGTTCCGCAGGTCTTCGGGCAGGTCGGGGTCGGCGTCGTGTTCTTCGAGAATCTCGGTGACCTTCTTGCCGGTGGCGAGCTTGACGTCGGGCACCGGGACGCCCTTGACGCCCTCGTCACGAAGCCTGATCCCGATGACGCTCGGGTCGTGTCCGTCTTCCGCTAGCTCGACGACGCGGGACTCGATCTCCTCGGCGTCGACGTCGCTCCACTCCGGGTTCTCGTCCGTCGCCGGTCTGTCCGAACCGGACGACCCGCGACGGCGCGTGTGCATTCGTGCCATTGTCTGATTGGAACGGCACAACCGCGAGACGTGACCGCGACTCCGCGCGGCGCGGCTGGCGGAGCGGCTCGCGAACGCGAGCGGCCCCGGCCGCGACGCCGGAGGCGGCGGCGCACTGCTACGTTCCCAAGCCGTGGGCGAAACGGGCCCCGGCGCGTCGGATCCGCAGCTGTGCTGTTCCCGTCCGACCGGTCGTCGCCGGGAGTGATAAGCGTGTTCTTGTGTGCCGGCGGCTCGTCGGTGGCGAACGTTTTTATCGGATACCGCGGTATCGATCCGCATGGGAGAGACGCGCAGCCAGAGCGATTGGAGCTCTGGGGTGACCTCACAGCTGACGCTGCGGATCTGGCATCCCGACTGCTGGACGCTCCGGACGACGCGACGGGCGAACGCGGGGCTCGTCGCTCACCGCGTCTACCAACACGACGAGCGGATCACCGCGCGGGTGACGGCGTACGGCGACACCACAGACGACGTCGACGACCTGATCGACGAGATCGACGCCTCCGAGCTCACCGACGTCGCGAAACGGATAACGAACTTCTTCGACCCGAACTACCGGTCACGCACCGCCGGCAACGCCACACAGGAGCTGCTCGTCGAGTACGAGCCGCAGTACAGCATCCACGACGCGATCCTCTCGCGGGGGTTCGTTCCACAGGACGAGATCCGCATCTACGACGGATACGAGTACTGGACGGTGATCGTCTCGGAGTCCAGACCCGAGATCCAGCGACGCCTCGACGCCGTCCGCGAGGAGCAGGACGCCGAGATCACCGTTCAGGGCATGAAATCCTCGGCGACCGGCGTGAGCGCGGACGACCCCTTCTCGGAGCTGTCACAGCGACAACGCGAGGTGTTCGAGTTGGCCCGCCGCGAGGGGTACTACACCTGGCCGCGCGAGGTGACCGCGGTCGACCTGGCAGACCAGCTCGGCGTCTCGAAGACCACGCTCCTCGAACACCTCCGGAAGGCGGAGGCGAAGCTCCTCGGAACCGAGTGACGCCGACCTGACGGCCGCCGACCCCAGCCACCGACCCGAACCGGGGTCCGCACGCGGGCCACCTGCCGCGGTACCGGGGAGTTTTTCTAACCGACTCCCGAACGTCGAGCCGTGTTATCCGTCGAGCTGCACACCCACTCGGCGTTGTCCCACGACGGGCGAGACCCGGTCGACCTCCTCTTACAGCAGGCGGCTGCGGTCGGCCTCGACGCGCTCGCCGTCACGGACCACGACGAGATCGACGCGAGCGTCGAGGCGGCCGAGCTGGCCGCCGAGTACGGGCTCGTGGGTATCGTCGGAATGGAGGTGACCTCCGCGGCCGGCCACGTGCTCGCGTTCGGCATCGACGAGCTGGTGCCGAGCGGCCTCCCCTTCGACGAGACACTCGACCGGATCCGAAAGGCGGGCGGCATCGCCGTCGTCCCGCACCCCTTCCAGAAGACGCGCCACGGCGTCGCCGCACACGTCTCCCGCGACCAGCTCGCGAGCGCCGACGCGATCGAGGTGTACAACTCCCGGCTGTTCACCGGCCGGGCGAACCGACAGGCCGAGAAGTTCGCGATCCGCCAGAACCTCCCGATGACCGCCGGCAGCGACGCCCACATCTCCGAGATGGTCGGTCAGGCGGTGACCGAGGTCGGCGCGGACGAGCGCTCGGCCGACGCGATCCTGTCGGCGGTCGCCGACGGCCGAACCAGCGTCGTCGGGAAACGCACCCCGTGGCGCGTCTCGCTCCGACAGTTCGCCGGCGGGGCGAAACGCCGCGCGTTCCGGACGATCGGCGAACTCAGATGACCGCCCGGGCGACGCGATGACCGACGACCGACCCGACCGCGGCCGACTTCGCGGCGCCTCGCCCGTTCTCGTCGCCGACGCGGTCGCCGACCGCGATCCGCTTCCCGGCACGGCCGGGTTCGCCGGACTCCTCGCAGACCCGGCGGTCGACGGAACGCCCGGGCCCGCCCTCGTTCGCGACGTGCTCGGCCGCGAGCCGGTGTTCGTCGAGTCCGCCGCCGCGGACCCGGCCCGTTCCGGCGCGTGGAGCTTCGATCCCGGGGCGCTTCGCGAGCCGGAGCCGCTCCCGGCCGGAACGGTGGCGTCGGCCGCGGGCGTCGACCACCGCTGGTCGCTCCCGACGCCGCCCGCGGCCGACCCGGCGCCGGCACAGGCGGCCGTCGAGGACGCGCTTCGCGCGACCCTCTCGGAGCTCGCCGCGGAGGCGGCGTCGTCGACCGACCGGCTCGCCGTGGCGTTCTCCGGGGGGGTCGACTCGGCCGTCGTCGCGAGCGCGGTCCCGGACGCCCCGTGTTACGTCGCCGGCTTTGAGGGGTCTCACGATATCGCGGCCGCGCGCGAGGCCGCGGCGACGATGGACCGCGAGCTTCGCGTCGTCGAGCTCACACACGACGACCTCCGCCGTGCGGTCCCCGAGATCGTCGCCGCGACCGGCCGCCGAAACCCGATGGACCTCGGGATCGTCGCTCCGTTGTTCCTGACCGCGACGGCAGCCGCGGCCGACGGCGTCAACCGGCTGGCGGTCGGCCAGGGCGCCGACGAGCTGTTCGGCGGCTACAGCAAGGTCGTCGACCCCGCGACCGACGACCGCGTCGACGCCGACACCGTTCGGGGGGCGCGGACCGAGACGGTCCACACGCTCCCGTCACAGCTCACCCGCGACGTGCTCGCTCTCCGGGCCGCGGGGGTCGAGCCGGTCGCGCCGCTGCTCGACGACCGCCTCGTCGACGCCGCGCTCCGGCTTCCGGGTCACCTGCTCGCGACGCCGCGCGAGCGGAAGGTCGCGCTTCGGCGCGCGGCGACCGGACTCGTCCCCGACCCGGTCCGCACGGCCGAGAAGAAGGCCGTGCAGTACGGCACCTACGTCTCGCGCGAACTCGACAGATTGGCGCGACAGAACGGGTTCAAACGGCGGATGGACGACCACGTCCGGCGGTACGTCGACTCGCTGCTCGCTGAGTGACCCGCAGAAGAGACCGACCGGGGGGTCGGTCCTGACCAAGCCGCGCGTCGGAGTACCAGTCCTGCGGCTGACGCCCGATCGGTCGGGCGTCGATCCGAGGTACTCGGGTATCGTATAAAATTCGCGCAGTAGTGACAAATATAACCCGTGAGCCGGGAGAAAATACACGTATCCGCGGGGAATATCCGAGCCTTTTGAGACAGATGTCAGAGAGCGTCTCGGAATTCGGGTGCGGAATTCGACGGATTCCGATCGGCGGGGTCTGTGCGGTCGGCTCACCTGACCAGATACGGATCGCTGCCGGCGATGAAGCGGCCGAGATCGCTCTCGCGGCGGAAATCAGTCGACCGGAGCCTCGCGAGCGCCTCGACCAGCCGATCGGCGTCGCCGTCGACCCACCGGGCGGGGTCTTTGATCGGGACGACGAGCCAGCCCGAGCCGAGGAGCTCCTCGCCGTGGAGCGCGTCCATCTCGATCTCGGTCTCTCGGGCGCGCGCCGTGTACTGTTCGAGCACGTGTTCCGTCGCCCGCGCTCCGACGGGGAGCAGCACGTGGGCGGCGATCGCTCGAAGCTCCGCGTCGAAAAAGCGCTCCATGTCGTCGTACGACGCGGCCGTCGGCGTCCCGTCGGGAAGACACATGTGGAGGTACGAGAGGTACGTCCCGTCGGCACCGATCGGGTCGGCGTTTTTTGAGTCGCCTCCGGCGTCGCCGTCGGGCGCGTGAATCTCGTCGCCGTCGGGCGCGAGCAGCCCGGCGTCGGAAAGCGCCGAGAAGAACGCCGGCGACCAGTCGGTTCCGGCGAACGGAATCCCCGCCTCGAGACCGCCGTGGACGCCCGGGTGGTCGCCGATCACGTGGAAGTCGGCGTTGGCGTCGCCGTATCCCGCGACGAACGACTCACAGTCCGGCCGCATCCCGAACGGGTTGCGCGTGCGGTCGGTGACGTTCTGCACGAGACTCCGTAGGGCGCCGACCGGTAATAGCCCGTTCGGTCGCGGAGACGCCGCGACCCGGCTCGACGCGGAGCCGGCGCAGATAGGCGCATGCGTCGCGAGAGATTCTCATAAGTTATGGAGACGAACCGGGTCTCTCGGCCCTTGGATACGCCTCTCACGCCGCCGATCGCGAGAAGCATAGACTTCCTAATATGATCGAGAAAATCGCCAGACAGCGGCGGGGTGACGTCGACCCGGGCGACGCAAGGTATATATACGAGACTCGCCTGTCGGACGATCGAAGCTCATGTTCGACCGCATCCGCACGGCGGCCATCCTCGGCGTCCACCAGGCGACCGTCGCCATCGGCATCTCCGCGTTCCCGCTAGTCGTTTTCGCCCGCGAGCAGCTCGGAATCAATATTCCCGTCCACCGGCTCGTCGAGACGACCGGCGAGGCGTACGAGAACGTCGAGACGTAGGCCAGCCCCGGTGTGGTTTCTACGGCGTCTCGCCCGCTTAGAGAGGGTAGTTCGCGCCGACCCCCCGGTCGCCGACCCGTCGCTTCCGCCGACCGCCGGTCGGACCGACTGATCGGGGATATGGCCGTCGGAACCGGCGGCCGATCCCCGAAGGGTTGCCTTTATCTGCGCGAGGAGCGAACTTACGGTAATGCGAACACCGAACGACGATCTCTCCGACGGGGCGTCCGTTGAACTCGGCCGCGACCAGCCGGTCTTCGGACCGGAGCTCGGCGAGTTCCAACACAGCGAACACCGTGCGGCACAGGCCGACGGCGACGGCGAGATGAAGACCGGCACGACGACCGTCGGCATCCGCACCGCCGACGGCGTCGTGATGGCCACGGACATGCGCGCCTCCCTCGGCGGCATGGTCTCCTCGAAGGACGTCCAGAAGGTCGAGGAGATCCACCCGCGCGGCGCGTTGACGATCGCCGGCTCGGTTTCGGCCGCCCAGAACCTCATCTCGACGCTCAAAGCCGAGACGAGCCTCTACGAGACCCGTCGCGGCAAGGACATGTCGATGGAAGCGTTGTCGACGCTCACCGGCAACCTCCTCCGCACCGGCGCGTTCTTCATCGTCCAGCCGATCCTCGGCGGCGTCGACGAGACCGGCCCCCACATCTACTCCATCGACGCGCTCGGCGGCACGACCGAAGAAGAGTACACCGTCACCGGCTCCGGCTCGCAGTACGCCCTCGGCGTGTTAGAACAGGAGTACCACGACGAGGTCTCGGTCGACGAGGCCACCACCATCGCCGCGAAGGCGATCCAGTCCGCCGTCGAGCGCGACCTCGCGTCCGGCAACGGGATCAACGTCGCGATCGTCACCGACGACGGCGTCGACATCTCTCGGTACGAGGAGTTCGACGAGCTGCTGTAACCGGTCCCGACCGGCTTTTCTCCCCGCTCACCGTCCGCCGACGCCCCCTTCGGGGGGGCGAATCCCGTCGCCCCAGTAGAACCGCGGACCCAGAATCAGGTATCCGCTCGCGAGAAACAACAACGCGAACGCGAACCCCTCGCCGATCCACCGCGGGAGCGCGGCCGTGGCGGCGTGTGCGACGGGGGTTATCACGACCGCCCCCTGGACTACGCCCATCACGAGCGCGTCCTGTGCGTGCAAGTCGGGGTACGTCACGGTCGACCCCATGAGCACCGCGAAGACGGCGGTCGCGACGACGAGCGGCACCGGCTCGGCGTATCCCGCGAGAACGGCGGCGGCGAGGACCGTCGCCGCGAGCGTCGTCGGGACGCCGACCGTTTCTCGGCTGTCGCTGTCGTAGGCGGTGTACATTCCGAGGCGGGCGACCGCCATCGCGACGAACAACGCGGCGGCCCCAACGCCCGCGCCGACCACGAACGGGTCGACCCCGAACGCCCGCGCGTCGAGGACGACCATCGCGACGAGGGTCGCGGGCGCGACGCCGAAAGAGGCGACGTCCGCCAGCGAGTCGAGGTACGGCCCGGCCGGCGTCGCCCCGCGGTGCCGGGCGACGACGCCGTCGAGCCCGTCGGCGATCGCCGCCAACAGAATCAGCCGGGCCGCGGCCGCGACGTCGACGGTGGCGGCGATAACGGCGAGAAACCCCACCGCCGCGTTGGCCACGGTGACGGCGTCGGCGAGGCCGAGCCGGCCGATGAACCGCAGAGACATACCGGATCGGTCGACGAGCCCGTTCTTATGGCTTGTTATCCCAGGGACGGCGGCGGTCTCGGCCGCCGTTTCGCCCGCGGGCCCGCGTCGCGCGGCTCAGTACGTGTGGATGACCTCGCCACACCGGGTGCACTCGATGGTGTCGCTTCTGAACAACCGTTCTTTCTTCTCGGTCGGCCCGTTGCACTCCGGACAGACGCCGAAGTTGCGCCCGTCGGCGACGCGGGCCGACAGGTCGAGGAACTGGTTCTCGAGGCGGTCGATCTGTTCCGACTGCTCGTCGATCACCGACTCGAGCTGCTCGATGGTCTCCTCTCGGTCTTCGAGCTCCGACGCCATCTCGTCGATCCGTTCTTGATACTCGTCGAGCGCCTCGACGTCGAGAGCGGCCGCGTCGGCCTCGGCCTCTCGTTCCGTCGTCTCGGTCGTCGACTCCGCTTCCGTCTGCGTTTCTTCGGCGTTATCTCTCACCATACGATCACATTAGACGGCTTCATTGAGTAGCTTTGGGTTACTGGTTAGGCTCTGCGGAACGAACGCGATTCGACGCCGAGGTCGCTCGCTCAGCGCGGCTCGATCGCGGGAGTGCGGCGTTTCGCCCTCCGTCGCCGACGCGTCGGCCTCCGCTTCGGAATCCGAATCGATACGCGCGTTAGCTTCTACCGAACCTAACTATGTACACCCGGGCGTTCATTATGACATGGTACATAATCGGAGATGCGTATGGATCCAACAGTGTTACAGGCAGGGTTCGACCTACTGGGGGATGGTCGGCCAGAAACGTTGTGGCTAGGAATCGGGACGCTACTGATGCTCATCGGGACCTTCTATTTCATCGCGAAGGGATGGGGGGTCACCGACAAAGAGGCTCGCGAGTACTACGCGATCACGATCCTGGTGCCGGGTATTGCGACGGCGGCGTACCTGTCGATGTTCTTCGGCGTCGGCCTGACCGAAGTCGAGGTCGCCGGCCGCGGAACGCTCGACATCTACTACGCTCGGTACGCAGACTGGCTGTTTACCACGCCGCTGTTGCTGCTCGACCTCGCGCTTCTCGCGAAGGTTGACCGCGTGACCATCGGGACGCTCATCGGCGTCGACGCGCTGATGATCGTCACCGGACTGATCGGCGCGCTCTCGAAGACGATGCTCGCGCGGTACACGTGGTGGCTCGTCAGCACCATCGCGTTCCTGTTCGTGCTGTACTACCTGCTCACGAGCCTACGCAGCGCCGCAAAGCGGCAGTCGGCCGAGGTTCAGAGCACGTTCAACAGCTTGACAATCCTCGTTGCGGTCCTCTGGACCGCGTACCCGATCCTGTGGATCATCGGGACCGAGGGCGCCGGCGTCGTCGGCCTCGGTGTCGAAACGCTCGGCTTCATGGTGCTCGACGTGACGGCCAAGGTCGGCTTCGGCTTCGTTCTGCTTCGGAGCCGCGCCATCCTCGGCGACACCGAAGCGCCGGAGCCGTCGGCCGGCGAGCCGGCCGCCGCAGACTGAGTCGAACGAACGAGTTACCTAACCGCGACCCGTTTTATTATTTATGTCCGACGACCCAGAGGATGACGTGGCCGTACTGAACCTCCGATCAGTCGTCGGCATCGTGGTCTCGTTCGTCGTGGCCGCCGCGGCGTTGTTCGCGCTGCCGACGATCCAGAGTCAGGGCACCGGATTCGACACCGCGTTCTGGATCGTCTCCGGCATCGAACTGGTCACGGCGCTCGCTATCGTGTACTTCGTTCTCAACCTTCACGACGAGCCCGTCTGACGCCCGCGTCGGGCGTCAGCCGGCGGTCTCGTCCGCTTCCTCCTCGCTCGAGCCGGCGTCCGAGCCGGAGACCGACGGAGTCATGTCGGCCAACGCGCGGTCGAAGTGGGTCGCGTCGACCGCGACGTCGGCCGCCCGCGTCCCTCCGTCGATGGTGTCCTCGATGGCGAGCATCGCCGCCTCTCGAACCAGCGCGGCGAGGTCGCCGCCGCTGTATCCCGCCGTTCGGTCGGCGAGGTCGGCGAGGTCGACTCCCGGCGTCGTCGGCGTCTCGCGGGTGTGGATCGCGAGGATTTCTCGCCGCGCAGCCCGGTCCGGAAGCGGCGTCTCGACGGTCGTCTCGATCCGGCCCGGCCGCAACAACGCCTCGTCGATCATCTCGGGGCGGTTCGTCGCCGCGACGACGACGACGTCGGTCAACGGTTCGAGCCCGTCGAGCTCCGTCAACAGCTGGGAGACGACCCGCTCGCCGACGCCGGTGTCGTTTCCGCGCCGCTTCGAGGAGATCGCGTCGACCTCGTCGAAGAAGACGACCGCCGGCGCGTTCTCGCGGGCCGTCGTGAACAGGTCTCGCACCGCGCGCTCGCTCGCGCCGACGTACCGGTTCAACAGCTCCGGGCCGTTCACCGAGATGAAGTTCGCGTCGCTGAGGCTGGCGGCCGCCCGCGCGAGAAGCGTTTTTCCCGTCCCCGGCGGCCCGGACAACAACACGCCCGACGGCGGATCGGTCCCGAGCCGTTCGAAGCGCTCGGCGTACTCGAGCGGCCAGTACACCGCCCGAACGATCTCGCGTTTGGCGGCGTCGAGCCCGCCGACCTCGTCCCACGCCACCGCCGGAAACTCGACGGCGACGTTCCGGAGACCGCTGGGTTCGACGGCGTCGACCGCGTGGTCGAGGTCCGCCTGCCGGACGGCGGTTCGGCCGTCCCGTTGTATCGCCCGTTCCAGCGCCGTGTCGACCAGCGTCGTCACGTCCGCGAGGACGAACCCGTTGATCCGTTCGGCCGTCGCCGCGAAGTCGACGTCCATGCTCAGGGGGACCTCCTGAGAGACGGCTTCCAGCGCCGCCCGCCTGTCGTCGACGGTCAGCGGACCGACCTCTATTTCTCGGTCGAACCGTCCGCCGCGCCGCAGCGCGTCCGGCACGCTCTCGCGGTCGGTCGTCGCCCCGATCACCACGGTGCCGTCGGCGGCGCGGAGGTCGTCTACCGCGGCGCGGAGCCGGTAGCCGAGCGCCGACTCGGCGCCGTCGTCGCCGACCGCGTCGAGGTCGTCGAGCAACACCACCGCCCGGTCCGCGTCGGCGGCGGCGTCGACGGCCCGATCGAGCTGCTCGGCGCGGTCGTCCCGGCGCTCGCTCCGGAGGTTCGCGGCGGACACTCGGACGAAACTCGCGTCCGTCGCCGCCGCGACCGCCTCGGCGAGCGTCGTCTTCCCGGACCCGCGGGGACCGTAGAGCAGGAGCCCGAGCGTCGCCGGTCGGCCGGCCGAGGCGAACGTCTCGGCGGCGTCCAGGCGGGTCCCGACCGTCTCGCGAAGCCGGCGGTACGTCGCCGCCGGCACGACGGTCTCCTCGTCGCGGAGGGTCGGCTCGACGGTGACATCCGCCGCGTCGTCCGTCACGACGACGAACTCCGTTCGCTCGCCGACGATTCCGGGCGACGACGGCTCGACGTCTTCGACGGTGAACGGCAGCGTCAACGCCCCGCCGAGGTGGGTCACCTCGACCGCGTCGCCGACCGACACGACGGTCCCGTCCAGCCGCCTGTGTAGCGCCGTCTCGGCGCGAGTGACGCTGAGCGAGCGGTCGAGCCGAACGGTCACGCTCGCGGCCGGGGCCGCGTCCGCCGGCTCGACGACGACGCTCCCGCCGGGATCGATGTCGGCGTTTCGACACACCGCGTCCGGGAGGCACACGCCGCCGTGGTCGTCTCCGAGCGGTTCGACCACCGCCGCCGTCCGCCCGCCGCCGCGGACGCTCACGACGTCGCCGGCCTCGACGCCGAGCTGTCTCATGACCGATGCCGAGAGCCCGACGCGGCGGTCAGAGAGGGATTCCGGCGGGTCGACGACCCGCAGACGAACGCTCATGACACCTCCGGCCGTCCGGTCGACGGCCCGTCGTCGCCTGTCTTAGATGACATATCGAGCGATACGGGCCCCGAGCGCATAGAAGCCACGACCGCCGGACGGAGGCGAGGGGGCACACCGCACTCGCCGATAACACTGGCAAGAATTAATCCGCCGGGCGTCAAACGGAGAGCTATGCCCGGATCACAGGCCCTCTTGGTTCACCCACAAGACGGGAGCGAACGGATCGTGTCGGCGCTCGAAACCGAGGGGTTCGACGTGACGCCGGTTCACACCGCCTCGACCGGGGTGGCGAAGGCCGCGACCGGAGCGTTCGATTGTCTCGTCAGCGAGTACGACCTTCCGGGCGACGACGGGATCGCGCTGCTCGAGGCGCTCGACGAGTCGGAAACCGACATTCCCGTCGTCCTGTTCACCGCCGAGGACGGCGAGCAGATTTCTCGAACCGCCTACGAGCACGGCGCCGACCGGGTCCTCCGGAAGAACGGCTCCGGCTCGATCGACCGGCTCGTCAACGACGTCACCACGGTGAGTTCACGAAACGGCATGGCACAGACCAAACAGGACGTCTCCGACCACGAACCCGACCTCGAAGACATCGAACGCGCGGTCAACGAGGCGCCGGTCGGGCTCAGCCTCTGTGATGCGGACCTGCCCGACTACCCGCTCGTCTACGTGAACGGCGCCTGGGAGCGCCACACGGGATACTCAAGCGAAGAGGTTCTCGGACGGAACCCGCGGTTTCTCCAGGGCCCCGAGACCGACCCCGAGGTGGTCGACGAGCTCTCGACGGCGATCGAAGACGAGGAACCGATCACCGTCGAGATACGCAACTACCGGAAGGACGGCACGCCCTTCTGGAACGAGCTCACCGTCGCTCCGGTGTACGACGGCGACGACGTGGCCCACTACGTCGGCTTCCAGAACGACGTCACCGCGCGCAAATCCGCCGAGCGGCTCGCACAGGAGCGCGCCGAGGACATCGCGGCGGAACGGCAGGCACTCGACCGGGTATTGGGCCGCGTCAACGGTCTGCTCAGCGAGATCAGCCGGATTCTCGTCGAAGGGACCGACGCGGAATCCGTCTGCCGCCAGGTTTGTGAAGAGATCGCCGACGAGCCGGGGTATCTGGGCGGCTGGATCGGCGACGTCTCGTCCGGAACGGGGATGTTAGAGCTCACCGCGACGAGCGGCATCCACGTCGAAGAAGACACCGCGCTCCCGCTCGAGGACGCTCCCTCGGCCGTCCAGCGCGCGTGCGAGTCCGAAGAGGTGCGAGGGTGTTCGGTCGGAAGCTGCTCGGACGGGGCGTTGACGCCAGAACGGGTCGACGCCCGGCGGCTCCTCGTCGTGCCGATCACGTACGGGCGCCACCGGTACGGGTTGTTGGGCATCTACAGCAGCGAGGCGGACGCGCTGGACCGACGCGAGCGGAAGGTGTGTGAGTCGGTCGGCAAGATGATCGCCAACGGGCTTCACTCCGTGGAGACGACGCGGATGCTCACCACCGACCGCGTCGTGGAGCTGTGCGTCGAGATCGACGACGGGTCGGCCACGCTCTCGCAGATCGCGGACGCGATCGGCGGACCGATAGAACACCTCGGGACGACACAGCTCGACGACGACGGCGGCGACTTCTACTTCGAAACCGCCACCGCAGACCCCGACTTCGAGGCCGTCGAGGCGCTCGAGTTCGTCCGCTCGATCCAGGAGGTCTCCGAGAGCGAGACCGAGTGTACCTTCGCCGTGACCGCCTCGCGGTCGCCGCCGCTCTCGGAGGTCGCCGAACACGGCGGCGTCGTCGCCGAGGCCATCGCGAGGTCGGGCCACACGCGCCTGACAATCGAGGTCCCGCCCGAACGCGACGTCCGGTCGATGCTCGACGCGCTCCGTGCGGAGTACGAGAACGTCATGCTTCGGTCGCGCGTCGAGCGCGAGAGCCGCGATCGGAGCCTCACCGACTTCGCCTCGGCGGTCGACGACAGGCTCACCGAGCGGCAGCGGTCGGCGCTGAAAACCGCCGCGCTCAACGGCTACTTCGAGTGGCCACGGCCGGTCGACGGCGACGAGATCGCCGAACGCATGGGGATCACCCGACAAACGTTCCACCAGCACCTCCGTGCGGCCGAACGCGAACTGGCCGAGGCGTACGTCGACCCGTGAGCTCGGCGATGCGGGCGCGAGAATCGACGCACGTCGACGCGCCGGTGAGCGACGTGTTCGCGTTCATGGACGATCCCCACAACCACGCCGCGGTGACCCCGCGGCTGACCGACGTGCGAGACATCGAGCGGCTCGACAACGGCGGCAAGCGGCTCTCGTACACCTACGAGATGGCCGGCTTCGGCATCGACGGCGAACTCGTCCAGACGGTTCACGAGCCCGACGAACGCATGTGTTTCGAGCTGCGCGGCCGGCTCACGGGGACGATCGAGCTCCTCTTTCGCCCGGCGGACGGCGGGACGGAGCTCGTCTACGCCGCGGCGTACGACCTCCCCGAGCTCGCGTCGACGACGGGAGTGCGGTCGGTCGTCCGCCGCTTCAACCGACGGCAGCTTCGCGCGACGCTTCGCAACGTCGCCCGGCGGTTCGACGACGCCGCCGACGGATCTGCGACGGTGTAGGCCTCGACGACCCCGACCCGCGGGCGAACAATTAAGCGTCCGATGACCCAACCAGTGGTATGGACCCAATCACCCTCCAGTTCGGCTTTGGGCTGGTGAGCGTCGGCCTCCTGTTTCTCTTGTTGGTGGTCGTGACGCTCTGGCAGTCCTTCGCCATCGTCGACGCCTACGAGAAGGAGGCGCTCACGGTGTTCGGCGAGTACCGCAAGCTGCTCGAGCCCGGAATCAACCTCATTCCGCCGTTCGTCTCGCGGACGCACGCGTTCGACATGCGAACCCAGACGCTCGACGTCCCGCGTCAGGAGGCGATCACGCGGGACAACTCGCCGGTGACGGCCGACGCGGTCGTCTACATCAAGGTGATGGACGCGACGAAGGCGTTTCTCGAGGTCGACGATTACAAGAAGGCGACATCGAACCTCGCGCAGACGACGCTCCGCGCGGTGCTCGGCGACATGGAGCTCGACGACACGCTGAACAAACGCCAGGAGATCAACGCGAAGATCCGCAAGGAGCTCGACGAGCCCACGGATGAGTGGGGAATTCGCGTCGAGAGCGTCGAGGTGCGCGAGGTGAACCCCTCGAAGGACGTCCAGCAGGCGATGGAACAACAGACCTCCGCCGAGCGCCGCCGCCGGGCGATGATCTTGGAAGCGCAGGGCGAGCGCCGGTCTGCGATCGAGCAGGCAGAAGGTGACAAGCAGTCGAACATCATCCGCGCGCAGGGTGAAAAACAGAGCCAGATCCTCGAGGCGCAGGGCGATTCGATCTCGACGGTGTTGCGCGCGCGCTCGGCCGAGTCGATGGGCGAACGCGCGATCATCGAACGCGGGATGGAGACGCTCGAGGAGATCGGGAAAGGCGAGTCGACGACGTTCGTGCTTCCCCAGGAGCTCACCAGCCTCGTCGGCCGCTACGGCAAGGCCCTCTCCGGCTCCGACGTCCAGGAGATGGAAGGGCTCGAAGGACTGGAGTTCGACGAGGACACCCGCACGATGCTCGGGCTCGACGACATCGACGAGATTCTCGGCCAGATCGACGAGGCGGCACAGATGGACGTCGAAGAGCTCGAAAAGGAGGCGGAGGCGGTCAAAACCGGCACGGGCGCGAACATCAAGTCGGCAGACGAGGTCATCGAAGAAATGGACGGCGACGTGCCGGACGGCGAGGTCGAGCCGGCCGAGGAGATCGAGCCGGCCGAAGAAACCTGAGACGGCCGCGAAGACGACTGCCGAGCCGCTACTCGGCGGGGAAGTGTGCGAGACCGTCCTCGTCGAAGACGTACCCGCCCTCACGGAGCCGTTCTTTCGCGACGTCGACGCCTTCTTCGTACCGCATGACGTCGGGGTTGTGATACTGCCCGAACGACTCGTTGACCAGGTTGAAGCCGGGCTTCGGGTAGCCGTAGAGCATCTGTTCTGTGACCGCCGTCTTCGGGATCGCGTGAACCAGCGCCTGCCGAACGGCGCGGTCGTCCAGCCCGTCGGTTCTGGTGTTCATGCTGAGGTGCCACCAGCCGTTTCCGGGCATCTGGTAGACGTCGACCTGCGATTGGTCTTCCTCGTTCTGGGCGAGCTGTCTGCCGATGCGCGAGAACGGCAGGTAGTTGAGGTCGCCGTTGCGGAGCAGCTCCCAGACGGTCGAAATTTCCGGGATGATCCGCCAGACCCGGCTGTCGAAGCTGACCGGGTAGAAGTGGTCGTCGTTCTTGACGAGCGACAGCTCGGAGCCCTGATCCCAGTAGTCGAACGCCAGCGGTCCCGACCCGACCGGCTCGGTGACCTGTATGTCGAGGGGGGTGTCGCGCTCCTCCCAGATGTGTTTGGGGATGATCGGCACCTGGCTCGCGAGCAACAGGTACGCCGGGCCGGGGGCGTTCTCCTCGTTGAGGTTGATCTGGACGGTGCCGTCGTCGAGCACCTCCGCGTCGTTGTACATCTGCGTTTGAACCGCGTACAACGGCGCCTGGTACTCTTTGATGTAGTTGAACGTGAACGCGACGTCCTCGGGCGTGAGGGCCTCGCCGTCGTGCCACTGGTGATCTTTGATCTCGAACTGGAGCGTCGTCGTGTCCGGACGCGACCAGTCGCTCGCGAGGCCCGCCTCGGGCAGGACCTCGAGGTTCGGGTCGAACCGAATGAGCTTGTCGTAGAGCACGTCGGTCTGGTACAGCACCTTCGACTGGGCGGGCGCTCCGACCACGTTGAGCGTCCCGATCGTCTCCGACCAGGAGCCGCGGAGCTGGTTCTGCTCGTTGTCGACCTCGATCTGGGTCATGTTGTAGAAGTAGTTCGGTCCACGGATGTGGTCCGACCAGCCCGAGACCTGATCGCTGTTGTACGCCATGACGGAGGGCATCTGCACGATGGGGTTCGTCGGCGCCGCCTCGGTGATGACCTCCTGGAACTGGTGGAGCGCGTCGATCCGCTCGTCGGCGTCGGTCGCGGTCATCGACGTCGAGAGCAGCTCGTCGGTCTCCTCGGAGTCCCACCCGGTGAAGTTCCCGCCGCCCATCTCGTTGTTCGAGGAGTGGAAGAACTCGAACATCAACAGTCCCGGGTACATGTCGTGGGTGTGGTTCCACGTACAGAGCTCGAAGTTCTGTTCCTCGCGGACCCGGGAGTACAGCGTTCCCCACTCGAACACCTCGACGCCGACGTCGATGCCGGCCTCGTTCAGCTGGCCGCCGATGAGGTTGATCGCGTCGTGGCGCGCCGGATTGTAGTTCGCCGGGTTGTTGTAGTACCGATAGCTGGGAAGCGGGTCGCCCAGCTCGCCGCCGCCGCTTGAGCTGTCGGTCTCGCCGCTTTCGGAGTCGGACGTCTCGGATTCCGTCTCCGTCTCGTTGCTCTGGCCGGAACACCCGGCGAGCGCGCCGACGGCCGCCACCCCGCCAGACGCCTGCGCAAGCTTCAGAAACCGCCTCCGTTCGATCGGCTCAGTGTCACGTTGTGACATAGGATCACACCGCAGCACACATTTTTTAACGTTTTGCTCGCGGCGATATTTTTCACGTAATTGTTCGTCACATACGGCCGAGCGTCGCGGCGGCCGACCCGCGTAAGCGAAGCCTTTTCATCGAACTCGCGCCTACGTGTGAGTATGCCAGACGGCGGCGTCGACGAGAACAAGCGGGCGACGCTGAGACGGTTCGCCGCGCTCGGAGCCGCGACTCCGCTCGTCGGCCTCGGCGACCGGGAGGCGTCGGCGTCTCGCAGCGACGCCCCCGACGCGCTCGTCGGCTACATCGCCGCGACGCCCGGCGCCCACTTCTCGAAGATCCGCGACGACCTCCAGCTCGGCACCGGCGAGACCCAACACCACCTCCGGCGGCTGCTCGAGGCGGGGACGGTCGAGTCGCGCCGCGACGGCGACTACCGGCGGTTTTTCATCGCCGACCGCTTCTCCGCGTTCGAGCAGGTCGCGCTGGGCTCTCTCCGGCGGGACACGCCGCGGGGTATGGTGGTGACGCTCCTGCGGAACCCGGAGGCGACCGGCGCCGACCTCGCCGACGCCCTCGGCGTCTCCCGTCCGACGATAAGCGCCGCCGCGGCCACCCTCGCCGACGCCGGACTGCTCGACCGCACCGACGGCTACGAGCTGACCGAGCCGGAACGGCTGTTGACGCTCGTCGTGCGGTACGCCGACTCCTTCGACGCCGCGGCCGGCGCGCTCGCGGACGACGCCGCGTCGCTCGTCAGCTACGACCCCTGACCGCTCCGGCGGCCCCTCAGGTCGTCACCATCCACGTCGTTCCCGAGGAGTAACCCCACTTTTCCACGTCGATCTCGCCGGCCGCGTCGGCCACGGCGCTCATGTTCGCGCCGACCTCCTTCGCCGACAGCCCGAGGTCGTCGGCGATCAGCCGCGACTTGAAGTAGGTCCGGTCGCCGGCGTTGGCGCGAAGGTACTCGAGGATCCGGGTCTGTTTCTCGGAGAGCCCGGTCGGGTCGACGCCGACCGCTTCCGAGCGTGCCGTGCTCATGTGTCATCCAACGGCACCGAAGCCCAAAAGCCGGTTGGTACGTCGGGTTAACACCGTTGGGTCGGGCGATTTTCCCGGATCAGCAGACCGCACACGACGGGTTTTGCTCGGGTTTCGGTACGGCCTACGAACCGGCGCGCCGTCAGTACAACGATCGGAGCGAGCGCACAGGAGACGGCGGCCGCGAGCGCGTCGGCGCGACCGACCCGTCCGTCGGTCAACGCGCCGACGGCGCCGCCGCGGGTCGCCACGCCGGTCGCGTCGAGCGCCTGTTCGACCGCGCGCCGCTTGACCGGGTTGCCGCTGCCGACGCCAACTCGCACAGGCTCGGTTGGGGGGGTCACGGGTACTCCTCGGGGTGTAACAGCCGGGCGAGCCGCTCGACCCCGTCGATCAGCGCGGGGCTCGGCTGGTTTAACAACGAGTCGTCGAGTACGTGTACCGGCGCGTCGATCCAGTCGCGGTCGGCGACGGTCGCGGGGTCGACGCGGTCGCCGTGTCCGCAGACGTGAACGACGGCGTGGTCGGGGTCGGCGGCCGCGACGGCCGCCGGGTCGACCTCGCGGGAGCGCTCGCCCCGCTCGACGAACGGATACCGGCCGCCGGCGGCCGCGACCGCGTCGGGCACCCAGTTGCCGGCGGCCATCGGCGGCTCCGACCACTCCTCGCAGTAGACGACGGGGCGGGGACGGTCGGCCACCGCGTCGGCGACGGCGTCGAGTCGACGCCGGGCGTCGGCGGCGAGCCGTTCGCCCGCCTCGGGGCGTCCGACCACCGCGCCGCGGGCGAGGAACCCCGCGAGCACGTCCTCGAGCGTGGCCGGCTCGCGGTGGTCCACCTCGAGCCCGCGGTCCCGGCAGGCGTCGGCGACCGCCGCCTGGAGCCCGTCGCTCGTGAACACGATGTCCGGGGCCAGCTCTTCGACGCGGTCGATAGACGGGGTGGTCCAGCCGCCGACGGCGACCGGGTCGGTTCCGTGTGCCGACCCGGCGTCGTCCGGCGGGTCGTCGTGGTGGGTGACGCCGACGAGACACTCGGCCGCGCCGAGCGCCGACAGGGTCGCGGTCGCGCTCGGTGCCAGCGAGACGACGCGGGGTGGTTCCATCGGCCGGCGGTTCGCGCTCGGCGCTCGAAAGCGTTCGGGTCCGCCCCCGACGCCCGTGGCCCGCGGGACCGCCGAGAAATCTGTACGATCGATCATTATTATTTGTCCCCGGTCCGGGGACACGTTCCGGGTCTTTTAAGTTGCGTTCGCCCGTTTATCGGACAAGACTGTTCCCGGGGGTTCTCGGTTGCCGGGAGACAGCGTGCCATGACTGAACGACTACATACCCGGGGGAGTCGCACCCGAGGGGAGACGACACAGGAGGAATCGGAACACACCGACGAGACGCTGAGCTGTCCGGAGTGTGACGGACAGGTGATCACCGACGAGGAGCACGGCGAGACGGTCTGTGCCGACTGCGGTCTCGTCGTTGAGGCGGACTCGGTCGACCGCGGGCCCGAGTGGCGCGCGTTCGACTCGCGCGAGAAAGACGAGAAGTCCCGGGTCGGCGCGCCCACGACGAACACGATGCACGACAAGGGGCTCTCGACCAACATCGACTGGCGCGACAAGGACGCCTACGGACGCTCGCTGGGCGCGCGCCAGCGCCAGAAGATGCAGCGGCTCCGCAAGTGGAACGAGCGGTTCCGCACCCGCGATTCCAAGGAACGCAATCTTAAGCAGGCGCTCGGCGAGATCGACCGGATGGCCAGCGCGCAGGGGCTGCCGGACAACGTCCGCGAGACCGCCTCCGTCATCTACCGCCGCGCGCTCGACGAGGACCTCCTGCCCGGCCGCTCGATCGAGGGCGTGTCGACCTCGTGTGTGTACGCGGCCGCGCGGATGGCCGGCGTCCCGCGAAGCCTCGACGAGATCGCCGACGTCTCCCGCGTGGAGAAGGCGGAGATCGCCCGCACGTACCGCTACGTCGTCCGCGAGCTCAAACTCGAGGTGAAACCCGCCGACCCCGAACAGTACGTTCCCCGCTTCGCCTCCGACCTCGAACTCTCCGAGGAGTCGGAGATGCGCGCGAAGGGGCTCCTCCGCAACGCCAAGGAGAAGGGCGTCCACAGCGGGAAGTCGCCGGTCGGACTCGCGGCCGCCGCCGTTTACGCCGCCGCCCTGCTCACCAACGAGAAGACGACGCAGGCGGCGGTCTCGGAGGTCGCGGACATCTCCGAGGTCACCATCCGGAACCGCTACCACGAGCTGCTCGAGGCCGAAGACGGCCTCGTCGCGTAGGCCGAGTCTCGACCGCCGCTCCGGCCTCTCTGTATGACCCGTCCTCGTGATCTCGTGTCCGGCCTCGCGTTGGTGCTCGTCGCGGGCTGGTTTGTCGTCACCACGGGCGTCGGCGGCGACGACCCGGCGCTTCTCGTCGCCGTCGTCGCCTGCGGGCTCGCCGGCGTCGCCTACCTGCTCGCCGGCGCGGGCGTCGACCGCACGGCGGCCGGTCGGCCGGTCACCCCCGGCCGATCCCGGTCGATTGGTATGGCGGTTCTCGGCGTCTCGATACTCGCGTTGGGCGCGGACGGACTCGCCGACGGGCTCGACGCGCTCTCGGCCGTTCTCCTGTTGTTCGGGGGTCTCGCGGCGCTCATCGGGCTGCTTCGGCTGAATCGCGTCGGGTCGGCCGAGCGAGACCCCTCGGAGGAGCCGGAAGCCGACGGTGGAAGCTAAGTCCCCGGGCGCGAACGTTCGCGTATGTTCGAGGAGTTCGTCCTGGCGGCGAGCACCGGCGACCTCTCGGCGGAGCCGCGTGCGCGCGCGGACGCCGACGCCGTGGAGTTTCGCATGGACCTCGCGGCCGACCCGCTGGCGCAACTCGACGAGTACGACGGGACCCTTCCGCTCGTCGTCACGAACCGCGCGAGCTGGGAGGGCGGCGAGGCGACCGACATCGGTCGGTACGACGCGCTCACGGACGCGATCGCTCACGACGCGGTCGTCGCCGTCGACATCGAACTCGCGGCGCTTCGGGGGAACGCGCCGGCCGGCGAGCGATCGCACGCGACCGCGTTGCGCTCGAGCGCCCGCGACGAGGGCGTCGAAGTGATCGCCTCCGTTCACGACTTCGAGTCGACGCCGGCGGTCGGAACGCTCGTCGACCTGCTCGCGGACGCGGCCGCCGCGGGCGACGTGGGGAAGCTGGCGACGACCGCCAACGCCGCGGCCGACGCCCTGGCGATGCTCCAGGCCACTCACCGGGCGGTCGACGCTGGCCACCGGGTCGCGACGATGTGTATGGGCGAGCCCGGGCGACACACCCGCGCGGTGTCGCCGGTGTACGGCTCGCGGATCGGGTACGCCCCGGTCGACGCCGCGGACGCGACCGCGCCGGGGCAGTACCCGCTCGCGACGCTCCGCCGACTCGTCGACGACCTGCGAGCCGAGGCGGCGTCGTCTCACCGAGGCGAGACGGAAGCCTGAACCGCCCATGCGACCGTCTCGGCTCACCGGCCCGATGTCCGTCGAGCGAACGGCGATATCCACAGGGGAGACGACTGTGCGTGAGACGCAGCCGGTGGGCACCCGGGCAGTTGCCCGCTTTGCCGACGACGAACGCCAGTGAACGACCCGCGCCCGCCGGCCGCGTCGTCTGCCGCACGCCGAGTCGTCTGGACGCTCGCGGCCGTAATCGTCCTGCCACACGAGCTCGCACACGCGCTCGCCGCGCGGCTCGCCGGTCTCACCCCGGTCGTCGAGATCCTGCCACAGTGGGACGGAGCGGTCACGCCGCTCGGTCGGTTCGACGCCGCGATCGGGGACGCGACGCCGACGTGGGCCATCCGGGCGGTCGCGGTGGCGCCGCTGCCGATCTAC
>CAZKXC010000019.1:1690-28023 GCA_964556645.1 uncultured Halobellus sp. | reverse complement strand
AGAAAGAGCCTAGGCCGAGATTTGAACTCGGGGTCTCGTCCTTACCAAGGACGCGCTTTACCGCTAAGCTACCCAGGCACGCAGTCGATGGTTGACCGGAACCGAGTTTATGGGTTTCGATCCGAACCGGGGTCCACCGTCGGGACCCGATCACCGGTCGGTCGCGCTGACAGCGCGGTCGGAGATGTCCGCGATCCGGTCGGCGGTCGCCTCCGGGAGCGCACGCCCCGGGGGCGGGAACTGCCCGTCGTAGTCGGCGGCGAGCTCGCGGGCGTACTCGAGCAGCTCCGCCGGTGGCTCGCCGCCGACCGCCGTCGTGCCGGCGACGACGGCCAGTTCGAGCGCGTCCACCTCGAGGTTCCGGTCGAGTGCGGTCGCCTCGGCGGGGTCGAGCCCTTCCTCTCCGCGGCGGGTCTGGTCGCGGCCGAACGCGCGCACGACCTCGACTGCCGCACCCGCCGCGCCGGTGTGTGCCAGAAGCGAGAAGCCACGGGAGACGAGCACGTCCGCGGCGAGCACGTCCATGTCGGCGTCGATGTCGGACGCGTGGCTCGCGGCCGTCGCCCACGGCTCCTCGTGGGCCAGCCGGCGGGTGAGCCGAAGCCCCTCGTAGATGAGTTGGACGCCGGCCGCCCGGTCGACGACCTCCTCCGGGCTCACCTCGGGGTCCAGCGCGCGGGCCGTGACGAGCGACAGGACGCCGGGGGTGACCGCCGCGTCGACCAGTCTGTCGTCGAGGGCGTCACGAAGCCGGTCGGGCTCGACGTTCGCGAGCGCCTCGCGGGCCGCGTGACGCGCCCGCGCGACATCGTCCATTAGCGCTGCGTTCGTCAGGGAGGGGCAAAGACCTTTGGAAACGACCCCCGGCGTCGTGGTGAAACGATCGTGAGAAATCCACGACAACGGCCTCCTGTCGGGGAATCTCGACGAGGTCTCCGGATGGTACAGCGCCGGCGACGGGGCCGGTTCCGTCTGCTCCCGACGCGACCGTCGCCGCCGCGCCTGCCGGGAGGCGGCGAGCCGATGTGACAGGTTTAAGTATTCGACCCGACGAGTGTGTGGTGTGACGTGCGCACCGGTAGTGTAGTGGTATCACGCAACCTTGCCATGGTTGCAACCCGAGTTCAAATCTCGGCCGGTGCACTTTCTCGCTGTCCCCGAAACTCCATCGGCCTGCCCCCGTCCGCCGCGCTCGCGGGAGTCCCGGCCGGTACACGCCTTTTCCATAGACACGTCTCGCTCCGGCGACCGACCACCCGTGGCGTTCGGTGAGCACCGCCAGGCGGCGCGTCTTTCCGCAAAACGGACGGCTTAACTGTGAGAGTGCGCTCGGTTGGCGTGTATGATCGAGCCGCTTCTTGTCGTCGGACTCGCGGTCACGGTGTTCGTCGGATACAACGTCGGCGGCTCGACGACGGGCCCGGCGTTCGGTCCGGCGGTCGGGTCGGGGGTGCTCTCGAAGGTCGGAGCCGCCGCGCTGATGTCGGTGTTCTTTTTTGTCGGTGCCGGGACGCTCGGGCGCCGCGTGGTGGACACGCTGGGCCGGGAACTCGTCACGCGCGGGGGAGTGTTCACGCTCGAAACCAGCATCGTCGTGTTGTTTTTCATCGGCGGGGCGTTGTTCGTCGGCAACTACTACGGCGTGCCGGCGTCGACGTCGATGACGGCGGTCGGGTCGATCGCCGGGCTCGGGATCGCGACCGGGAGCCTCGACTGGAGCGTGATGGGCGAGATCGCGGTCTGGTGGATCGTCGCGCCGATCATCGGCTTCTGGGTGTCCGGCGTCATCGGCCGGTACTTCTACCCGCGGATCAACAAGTGGGTCGCGATCGAGAGCACCGACGGCCCGCTGCTGGAGTTCGACCGGTCGGGGATCGTTCCGCGGCCGGGTCTCGGACCGGGGACGACCCGACGGGAGATCGGCGGAGCGGTCGTCGTCGTCGCGATCGGGTGTCTGATGGCGTTCTCGTCCGGCACCTCGAACATCGCGAACGCCATCGCGCCGTTGGTCGGCGCCGGCGTCGTCGAGATGAACCCGATGATCGTGCTCGGGAGCGCCGCGGTCGCGGTCGGTGCGTTCACGATCGCGCGGCGCACCCTCGACACGCTCGGCAACGACATCACCGACCTACCGTTGACCGCCGCGATCGTCGTCGCCGTCGTCTCCTCCGGAATCGTCGTCGGCCTCTCGGCGATCGGGATCCCCGCCTCGTTCGTTATCATCGCCACGATGTCGATCGTCGGGCTCGGCTGGGGGCGTGCGACCCGGACGGTGACCGTCGGCGAGGGGATCCGCGGCGGCGGGGAGACGAGCGTCTCCGTCGGTGCGCTCAAAGCCGACGACCCCGGCGACGATGTCGAGGGGATCGGCGAGGAAGACCCGTCGGACATCCCGGCGGCGGCCGACCTGTTCAACCCCTCGACCACCGCCCGGATCGTCGTGTTACAGAACGTCGTGCCGCTGCTCTCGACGATCGGCGCGCTCGCGACGTTCGCGCTGTTGTTCCGGCTCGTTTGGTGACGCCCGTCGGGAGCGTCACCGACCGAACCGGCGTTGTCGGTCCTGGAAATCGAGGACGGCCCGGAGGTAGTCGCGTCTGCGGAAGTCCCGCCAGTTCACGTCGGTGAAGTAGAGCTCCGCGTACACCGACTGCCAGATGGCGAAGTCGGAGAGCCGCTCGGCGCCGGTTTTGATCACCAGATCCGGCTCGGTCGGAAACACCAGCCGGTCCGTGACGGCCGCCTCGTCGATCTCGTCGGGAGCCAGCTCGTCGGCGTCGACGTCGGCGGCGATGTCGCGCACGGCGGCGGCGAACTCGGCTTTCCCGCCGAGCCCGACGTTCACGCGGATCGGCGCGTCGGCGGGCTCCGTGTCGTCCGGGCCGCGAACCGACACGGGCCGCGGCGCGTCGAGCCGGCGGAGCTCGCGGGTCAACGAAGGGATCACCGCCGCGTCCAACACCGACACCGAGACGGTCACCCGCTCGGCGCCGTAATCGAACGCCCACCCGAGCGCCGCGGCGAGCGTGTCGAACGCCCCGTCTGCCAGCAGGTCACGCTCGGTGATAACGATCGCGACGTGTGCCGGCGCCGCCCCGTCGTGGAGGCGGTGGCGAACGGCGAGGTACGCGTCGTACAACCCCACGATCGAAGATGCGTAGACGAAAAGTAAAAACCTCGCGGCCCGCGGGCGAGAGGTTTAATCCGCCGTCGGCCGTACCCCGGACGATGACAGACAGCTACCGGGGCGTGTTCGGCGCGATCCCGTACGCGATCCGGACCACCGACTCGTGGACGCTGCGCGTCTACGGGGTGGTCGGCGGGCTGGCGGCCGCGGGCATCGCGCTCGTGGTCGCGCTCGGACTCGTCGTCTGGATGGGCGAGACCGCCGGCGTCCAGAGCGGCACGTTTCTGTTCTCGCGGTCGTTGTACGTGATCCTCGGGTTCGCCGCGGTTGCGCCGCTTTTAGCGCCGTTGTTGTTCGTCGCCCGGCGTCACCGGCGCGACGACCCCGTCGCCGCGGGATACGACAGAAAGCTGGCGTACACGGGGTTTCTGTTTCTGTTCTCGTTGTACCTCGGCATGATCGTTTCGGCGCCGGCGGGGCTCCGTGAGCCGACCGACTCGGCGCTTTTGTCCGCGTTGTACGCGCTTCCGCGCCCGGCCGGCGCCCTCTTTCCCGTCGCCGCCGCCGGCGCCGTGTTCTGGACACACTACCGGCTTCGGCGGTCCGAGAACGCCGAGCCGGAAGGCGCCGACCGGAGCGGGCCGAGCGGTGCCGAGCCGGGCGGTGCCGAGGCGAGCGGAGAAGAGACGGCCGAGACGCCGCTTGCCGGCGGCGACGGATCGAACTGACCGCCGACGGCGTTCTCGGGCGGCTCGAAACGCCGAAATGCGTCGGCGACGTAGCGGCGGCGATGACCGACGAAAAGGAGGGGACGTTTCTCGTCACACACGTCGAGGAGGACGCCGCGGTGCTCAAAGACGCCCGCGACGGACAGGTACACACCCTGTGTTCGAACCCCGGGCTCGCCGTCGACGACGCCGTCGAGGCGACGGTCGCGCCGGAGCCGCCGATGGACGTCGCCTATCGGGTGATCGAGGTCGCCGAGCGCCGCCCGCTCTCGATCGAGCGAAGCGAGGAGCCGCCGACGGTTCACGAGCGCGAGCTCGCCGCCGACCTGCCGACCGGCGAGCTGGCGCGTGAACCCCGGGCCGGCGTCGGCGAGGTACACGTGTTGAGCCCGCCAGAGGACGCGACCGAAGAAGCGGTCGAGGACGTGGTGGCCGACCGCGAGGCGACCCTCTCGCGGGCCGCGCGACTCGGCGTGAACCGCGTCGAAATTCGCGCGGAGCCGGGGGTGCTCAGCGTCCGGTATCTCCCCTGACCCGAGACGCGCCCGCGCGACGGGTTATCCTCGAGGGCCGCCGGTGCTTTGGACGCGCCAGCCGCCGTCGACGTCGCCCGGACGACGGCGGTACGCGATCGTCGTCTCCGCGGCCACGGCCGCCTCGGAGACCGAGTCGTCGCCGACGTCGATTCGTTCGACGCGAAACGGGACGTCGAGGCTGTCGCCACAACAGCCGACGTCGACGAACTCCTCGCGGCGGTCGCCGACGGCGACCTCGCCGAGCACCCGGGCGAAGTAGCCGCGGTAGCGGTCCGTCTCGATCTGGTCGCGGCCCCAGTCGCTGACCCCCTCGGGGTACGAGAGCACGACGCGTGACGCCACGGGTCGGGTCATGCGCCGAGATACCACGCCGTCACGGAAACCGGTTTCGCCGGGCTCGTGCGGGCGAATGCGGGGCGACGACCGCCCGCCCGCGCCGAGGTCGGCCCGGAGTTCAGATATACAAAGGCTTATTCGGACCCACGGACGAACGCGTTTTATGGTAGCGATCGAGGTACCGGAGGTGGATTACACCGAGTACTCGAACCGCCAGCTGGTGGTGGTTCCGCTGGCGGTGTTGGCGCTGGCGGTCGTCGTCATCGGCGGGTGGTACGCCGTCACCGGCGCGCCGGCGACGCTCGGACTGGAGTTCACGGGCGGCGTGGAGCTCCGCATCGCCGACGACGGCCAGGGCGACGTCGAAGAACGAATCCAGACGGCGTTCGACCGGGAGCCGAACTCCATTCGGGCCATCCCGGCCGACGACGTGTACGTGGTGACGTTTCGGGCGGGCGCCGACGACCCGGACGGGTTGGCAGGCGACTTACAGGACCAGGCCGACGCGGCGGGGCTCTCGACTGAGGCCGTCGACCAGGTGTCGGCGAGCTTCGCCTCCGACACCGCGCGGACCGCGGTGTTCGGGCTCGGACTGGCGTTTCTCGGCATGAGCGTGCTCGTGTTCGCGTTGTTCCGAACCATTGTTCCCTCGGTTGCGGTCGTCGCCTCCGCGTTCTCCGATCTCGTCATTCCGGTCGCGGCGATGAACCTGATCGGCATCGAGATGACGCTCGGCATCGTCGCGGCCCTGCTCATGATCATCGGCTACAGCGTCGACTCGGACATCCTGTTGAACAACTCCGTGTTGCGCCGGACGGGCGGGTTCTACGAGTCGGTCAGCCGAGCGATGCGCACCGGGGTGACGATGACGATTACCTCTATGGCCGCGATGATCGTCATGGCGGTCGTCGCGACCGTCTTCGGGATCGACCTGTTGCGTGACATCGGCATCATTCTGGCGATCGGCCTCTGTGCGGACCTGATGAACACGTACCTGCTCAACGTGGCGTTGCTTCGCTGGTACAAGTTCGAGGGGGTTCGGCGCTGATGCTCGAGCCCATCAAGAAGAACTGGCGAGTCCTGTTGTTGATCGTCGTCGTGATCGGGGCGTCGGTCGCGTTGTTCGCCCCGCAGTTCGGTCCCGAGACGGCGCCGGGCGAGACGCAGGCGGACGCGACACAGGGCGTCACCAACCTCCAGTACGGCCTCGATCTGGCCGGCGGCACCCGGGTCCGCGCGCCGCTTCTCGGCTACACCGCGACGGACGTCAAGTTCGACGGCGCGAACCCGACGCAGGTCGCGAGCGACGTCGCCGCCGAGATCGACGGGGTCTCGACCCGCGACGTCAACGCGGTTCGGTCCTCCGAGGAGGGGGGTGCGGTCGAGGTCACCGACGCCTCGGTCGACGAGGAGACGTTTCGCGCCGCGATGGACGCCGCGGGCTACCCCTACGGCGGGATACGGAGCGGCGTGACCCAGGAGACGCGCGACGCCGCCGAACGCGTGATCAAAGGGAAGATCAACGAGGCGGGTCTCTCTGGCGGCAGCGTCCAGCAGGTCCAGTCGATCACCGGCGAGTACTTCATCCTGGTCGAGGTGCCCGGCGAGGGTCGCCAGGACGTGATCGACCTGCTCGAAGAACGCGGCACCGTCCAGATCGCCATCGCGTACCCCGACTCGGAGGCGCCGAACGGAACCGCGGTCGAAGAAGAGGTGCTGACCCAGAACGACTTCGCGAACATCGGGACGGCGAGCCGGCGAGAGGGCACCGGCGGGGCGTACGTTCCGGTCTCCGTCGTCAACGAGGCCCCCGAAGGCGGGCAATCGCCGGCAGAACGGTTCCAGAACGCGGTCGTCGACCGGGGCGTCGCGAGCTCCTCTGGCGGCGCGCGCTGCCGGTACGACATGGAGGCGGACGCGCTCGAGGAGAACAGCGACTCCTGTCTGCTTCTCGTCGTCGACGGCGAGGTCGTCAACGCGTTCGGGATGGACGACGGTCTCGCACGGAGCATGGCGCGCGGGAGCTGGGCCGACAGCGGCAACTTCCGGCTGACGACGACCTCGTTCAGCGACGCAGAAACGATCTCTATCAACCTGCGCGCCGGCGCGCTCCCGGCCGAACTCGACATCAGCGGCCAGGGAACCTCCTCGACCATCTCGGCGACACAGGGAGAGAACTTCCGGCTCTACTCGGCGATAACCGGCGTGTTCGCGGTGTTCGCGGTGGCGGGCATGGTGTTCGTCCGCTACCGCGAGCCGCGGGTCGCGCTGCCGATGATCCTCACGGCGCTCGCGGAGGTGTACGCGCTGCTCGGGTTCGCGGCGCTCGTCGGCTACCCGCTCGAACTCGCCGTCATCGCCGGCTTCATCGCCGTGGTCGGGACCGGCGTCGACGACCTCGTGATCATCGCCGACGAGGTGATGAGCGAGGGCGAAGTCAACTCCAGAACGGTGTTCGACTCGCGGTTCCGCCGGGCGTTCTGGGTGATCGGCGCGGCGGCGGCGACCACGATCGTCGCCATGTCGCCGCTGATGGTGTTGAGCCTCGGAGACCTCTCCGGGTTCGCCATCTTCACCATTCTCGGCGTGCTCATCGGCGTGTTGATCACCCGGCCCGCCTACGGCGACATCCTCCGGCGGCTGTTGACGGTCCGGTGAGGGTCGGGCGAGCGCGCGGCGGCTTCCGGACTCGGAGCCCGCACGCACCCGCGGCGTTAAGCGGCCGGACGTCGAATCGAGTCATATGCTCGTCGTTCTCTCCGACACGCACAGCACGGACGCTCCGAGCCTCCGCGGCCGAACCCGCGAGGCGGTCGCGGAGGCGACGCTGGTCGTTCACGCCGGCGATTTTTACAAAGAACCCGTCCTCGACGCGTTCGAACGGGTCGCCGACGGTCTCCGGGCGGTGTACGGCAACAACGACGACGCCGCGATTCGCGACCGCCTGCCGGAGGTCCGGACCGTCGAGCACGGCGGCGTGCGGCTCGCGGTGACACACAGACACCGCAGCGGCGACACCGGACTCGTCATGCTCGCCCGCGAGCGCGACGCGGACGCCGTGATCTGCGGGCACAGCCACCGCCCGCGGGTCGACGACTCCGGCGCGCGTCCGATCGTGAACCCGGGGAGCCACGCCCAGCCGCGCGGGAATCGCCCGGCACACGCCGAGTTGGAGGCGGTCGACGGCGGGCTCGACGGCCGGCTCGTCACGCCCGACGGCGAGGTCTTCGAGCGCTTCCGGCTCGAACGGTGAGACGGGGGAGAAAAGAGCGGGTCCGCCCCGTGGTGGGGGAGTCGGACGGCGGGAGCGGAGCGTCGCGACACCCCGCGGTCGGCCCGTCGGGCGCCGGACGGGACGACCGTCCGACAGGCGGGGACCGACCGGGCGACGGGGGGGCGCCCGGCCGAAGGGTGGGGAGGGGGGATCGTCGTGTGCCTCGCCGACGGGGAAGCTCCGAGGCCGGGAGCAGACCGAGACTCGGTGGAGGGCCGAGGCGGGGGTCGCACCCACAACTCGGAGCGGCAACAGTTTATACGTGTTCGAGGCACAAATCGTCGTTTTAGCGACCCGATCACAGCCGACGCGTCGACCGATACGGCCGGGCCAGCGGGTCGAAACGCATAACACCGTGCCGACGGATTCCCGTGTATGATATCGGTCGAGCCGTTGTTCGTTCTCGTTCTCGTCGGCTTGCTCGGGCTGTTCTTTTTCGGCTTTCTCCTCGTTCGGCGCACCCTGATGGGTCTCCGTGAGGGGTACGAAGACGGGAAGCGGTAGCGATGGTCGTCGTCACGACCCTCACGTTTCTGGTCGCCGGCGTCGCGAGCCTCTTTATGGCGTGGTCGATCGGCGCCGGCTCCTCCGGGTCGACTCCGTTCGCCCCGGCCGTCGGCGCCAACGCCATCTCGGTGATGCGCGCCGGGTTCATCGTCGGCGTCCTCGGCCTGCTCGGCGCGGTCCTTCAGGGCGCGAACGTCACCGAGGCCGTCGGTACGGAGCTGATCGGCGGCGTCACGCTCACCGCCGGCGCGGCCATCGTCGCGCTGCTCACCGCCGCGGTGCTCGTCGCGATCGGCGTCTTCGCCGGCTACCCCATCGCGACCGCGTTCACCGTCACGGGCGCGGTCGTCGGCGTCGGGCTCGCGATGGGAGGTACTCCCGCCTGGCCGAAGTACACCGAGATTCTCACGCTGTGGGTGCTCACTCCCTTCGTCGGCGGCGGTATCGCCTACGGCGTCGCCCGAGCGCTGATCGGCGAGCGGCTTCCGGAGCGGCCGCTGACGGCGGCGCTGGCCGGCGTGGTCGGAGCGATCGTCGCGAACGTCGGCTTCGCGCTGCTCGGACCCGCCGGCGAGCAGGCGTCGATCGCCGAGGCGGTCGGCGTCGAGGTCGGCGTGCCGGGCGGGATCGGCGTCGCCGCCGCCACGGCCGCGATGGCCGCGCTCGTCGCCGCCGCGGTGTACGTCGACATCGGGCGCGACCGGGCGGGCGCACAACGCCGGTTTCTGCTCGCGATGGGCGGGCTGGTGGCGTTCTCGGCCGGCGGATCACAGGTCGGTCTCGCCATCGGACCGCTGGTGCCGATCTTCAGCGAGGTCGGCGTGCCGTTGTGGGCTCTGCTCGTCGGCGGCGGGGTCGGGTTGTTGGCCGGCTCCTGGACCGGCGCGCCCCGGATGATCAAGGCGATCTCACAGGACTACGCCTCCATGGGGCCGCGGCGGTCGATCGCGGCTCTGATCCCGTCGTTCGCCATCGCCCAGACCGCCGTCGCGTTCGGGATCCCGGTGTCGTTCAACGAGATCATCGTCTCGGCGATCGTCGGCGCGGGGTACGCGGCCGGCGACGCCGGCGTGAGCCGCTCGAAGATGGGATACACCGTGCTCGCGTGGGTGGCGTCGCTCGCCGGCTCGTTGGTGCTCGGGTTCGGGGTCTACTCCGCCGTGGATCTGGTCGTGTGAGGAACGGTCCGGCCGGTGCCGGCTACGACTCGTCGGCGCCCGGATACGTCGGAAGCCGCCCGGAGCGCGCGCTCCCGTCGACGAACGGCAGCGGCGTCCGGCTCGCCGCGACCTCCGCGCCGTCGACGCGGACGGTGACCGACCCCGTCGCGCGGCCGAACTCGACGCGGCCGAACGCGATCGGCGCGTCCGTCGCCGGGCCGACGGCGGCGCGGGTCACCGATCCGATCGCCTCGTCGCCCTCGAAGACGGCCGCCCCGGGATCGGGGAGCCGAGCGGTCACCGTCTCCGGGTCGGCGTCGCCGTCGACCCCCGCGAGCGCGTCCGCCAGCCCGTCGAGGGTGAGCCCGACCAGCCGCCCGCTCGGTCGCCCCTGGTTCTCCACGCGGGAGACCACCTCCTGGCCGACGTAACACCCCTTCTCGAAGTCGAGGGCGTTGCGGATGCCGACGACGTTGGGTATCTCGCCCTCGAGTTCGTGTTCGAACAACGGCGTCCCGGCCTCCAATCCCAGCGTCTCCCACGTCCGGTAGCCGAACGGAGCCGCGTTGAGCCCGCGGTTGACGAGGGTGTCGAACACGTCCGGGGCGTCGGCGGCCGCACAGACGACCTCGTATCCCTCCTCGCCGAGGGGGGCGTCGGTCGCGATCACCGTGACGCCGGCGTCGACCATCGACCCGCGGACGAACGTCAGCGGGTCTTCGGGCGCGCCGGCGCCGTTGAGCACCGAGGCGACCTTCTCCGTCGATTTGGGGCCGTGAACCCCGAACACCCCGAGGTCGCCGGAGACGTCCTCGATGGCGACGTCCTGGATGAACGTCTTCGCCGCCCAGTCCTCGCGGACCGGCTCGGCGCGTTCTGGAGGGACGAAAACGAGCAGCCGCTCGTCGGCGTTGTAGACGTACATGTCCGTCTCGATCCCTCCCTGGGGGTCACAAAGCAGCGCGTAGACGCCGCGGCCGTCCGCCGACGGGACGCGGTTGGTGACGGCGTTGTCGACGAAGTCCACGCGGTCCTCGCCCGTGACGGCGAGCACGCCGTACCCCATCTCGATCGTGCCGACGACGTTGCGAACGGCCTTCCCGACGCGGTCGGGCTTGCCGTAGTGGTCGACGACCTGCCGGCCGCCACGGTCGCGATACCTCGCTTCGTGGTCGGCGTGGGCGTCGGAGACGAGCGTCATGCCCGTACCGAGTCGGGGCGGAGACAAAAGGCCGCGGGTGTGGCCGCGGCGGCGGGCGCGACGCTACAGGCCGAGTCGGTCGCGGATGACGTCGACCAGTCCGCCGGTCGGATCCTCGTCTGCGGTCTCGGGATCCGGAACGACCCGGTCGTGTGCGTACACCCGGACGCGGTCCTCGGTCTCGACGATGATGAGCGAGTCGGCTTTCAACGCGGAGAGCGCGTCCTCGATCGCGTCGATGTCGGCGTCGACGGCTGCCCGGAGTTCCAACACGGTCATCCCCTCGTCGCCGCGGTCGACCAGCGCGTCGAGCACCGCGACCTCGACGTCCGGTCGGTCGCGATACTCCGGCTTTGCGGCCATGTGTGTCTCGTTTGGGCAGACGGGGTTTTACCTCTACCGGCGAGGCGGTCGAGCGGCGCGCGGCGGGTCAGCGGACGAGCCGCGAACAGGAGCCACAGAGGTTTTCTTCTTTCACGTCGACCTCGCGAACGGTGGGCGAGAAGGACATCACGCACTTGTTGTTGTCACAGTGTTCTAACCCGAGCGTGTGGCCGACCTCGTGGACGGCCTCCTTGCGGACGCGGTCGGCGAACACGTCGATCGCGGGCTTCGTCGAGACGCCGCCGTCCGAAGAGGTGCGGAGCCGGTGTGTCGAGATCACCGAGCCGCTCCCGTTGAGGTACGCCAGGCCGAACACGTAGTTCCGCCGGCGGTAGTAGAGGTCCCGCGGGGTGATGCCGATGTTCTTTTCGCCGCTGCCGACCCGGCCGACGACCTCGATGAGGTCCTCGGCGCGGTACTGCCCCCGCCCGTCGTCGTACGCGTTCTCGGGAATCGCCTGGTCGTCGTGGACCGTTACGTCACAGTCGTACACCGACCGAAGCACAGCGGACGCCTCCCGTTTCACGCGCGGGGAGACCTCTCCCACGGGCACGATGTCCACGAGCATGGAACCGCTTTTGACCCCCGCAATCATAAACCCCCCGCCGTGGTGTCCCCCTCGCGTCGTGCGCTCGTGTCCGAACTCGCCGGACACGGCCGGCTGCTCGAGGTCGGCGTCGGTGACCGCCTCGGAGTCGCCCGCGCGCTCGCCGACCGCGGCTGCGACGTGGTCGCCATCGACGTCGCCGTCGACCCCGCCGGCGACGGCACGTCCGGCGGCGTCTCGCCCGGCGAACGCGCCGCCGATACGAGCGCCTCCGAGAACGCGCCCCCCGCCGACGACCGTGACGGCTCGCTCGTCGTCTGCCGCGGCGACGTGCTCGCGATTGCCGACGCCGCCGACCCGCTGACGGCGATCGCGGAGGCGGCGTCCGCCGGGTCGAGACCCGACGCGCGGGGTGTCGTCGATCGAGCCGGCGGCGGCGGGTTCGACGCCGTCTACGCCCGCCGGCTCCCCGCCGAACTCCAGTCGCCGACGACCAGGCTCGCGAGGCGGATCGACGCCGCCTGCGTGTTCACGACGCTCGGCTTCGAAGAACCCGTCGTCCCCGTCGAGCGCCGGTCGCACTCTGGCGCGACGGTGTACGCCTGGCGCGGTCGGCGGGGCTGATCGACCGAGGGCCGCCGCCGTCCCGGGCGAGGCGAGGAACCCGAACGTTCATTCGCCTCGGTGTCGGCGTACGGGTATGCAGGTCGACGCTGTCGTCTTCGACATCGACGGTGTGTTGGTCGACGTCGCGGACTCGTATCGCCGGGCGATCGTCGAATCCGTCGACCGCGTGTGCGGCGCGACGATCGACCGCGAGGCGGTCCAGTCGTTCAAAGACGCCGGCGGCTTCAACAACGACTGGGAGCTGACCCACGCGGCCGCGTTGTTCGTGTTGGCCCGCCGCGAGGGGCTGCGGATGGACGTCGAGGCGTTCACCGACCGGATCGCCGCCGACGAGGACGGCGGCGGGCTCCCGGCGGCCAAGCGGGTCGTGGCCGACTTACCGAGCGTCGCTCAGGCGCGCGTCCGCGACCGGTGGGACACCGACCGGCTGCGAGACGTGTTCCAGGCGTTGTACCTCGGCGCGGACCTGTACCGCGAGCTCGAGGGGGGCGACCCCCCGGTGTCGACGGCGGGATACATCCACGACGAGCCCACGCTCGTCGATCCGGCGACGATCGCGGACCTGACCGCCCGGTTCGACGCCGGCGTACTGACCGGCCGCCCCGCCGCCGAAGCGCGGATCGCGTTAGACCGCGTCGGGCTCGACGTCCCCGCCGACCGGCGGTTCACCATGGACGACTGGGAGGAGGGCAAACCCCATCCGCGGGCGCTCGTCGAGCTCGCCGAGCGGTTCGACGCCGACCGGATCGCGTTCGCCGGCGACACCCTCGACGACGTCCGGACCGCCAGAAACGCCGACCGCGAGGACGACGCACGGGCCTACTACGCGGTGGGCGTGCTCACCGGTGGGCTGACCGGCGAGTCGGGGACGCGTGCGTTCGACAAGGCGGGAGCCGACGCGGTCGTCGACGACGTGAACGAGCTGGTCGACCTGCTGGAGTGACGCCGCGTCGCCCAGACGCGAGTTTTACCTACTGATGGCTTTAGGCCGTCTGCGGTGGCATGCGAGGGCATGAGCCAGGCACTCTCGGCGCTCAGTGGGATTCCGATAGCAGCGGCCAGAAACCGGCGGTTGGTGGCCGTCATCAGCGCCTTCGCCGTCGTCGTCTCGATCGGATCGGTCGTCGCGAGCCTCGTTCCGCTCGTCGGCCCCGTGCTCAGCATCCCGGTCGGCGTCGTCGGCATCGGCGGGATGTACGGGGCGCTCAGCCTCAGCGCGACCGACAGGCCGGTGACGCTCTCGGGAGTCGCCGGCGTGGTGAAGGCCCGAGCGCTCTCGATCGGCGGCGGCTACGTCCTCCTGTTCGCGAGCTACGTCCTCGTCCTGCTGGCCGCGGCCCTCGTGATCGTCCCGGTCGCCGTCCTCAGCGGGATACTGACCGAGGGAATCGAAACCGCGGCCGCCGACGGGATTGTGCTCGTGGCGATTCTCGCCGTGTTCGCCGGCGCACACCTGCTGTACTCGGCGTTCGCACAGCTGTTGTTCCCGGCGATCGTGATCGACTCCCGGCGGGCGCGAAGCGTTCTCCGACACGTGTACGAGCTCGTCACACAGAACGCCCGATCGGTGTTCGGCTTCACCGTGTTGCGGGTCGTCGTCGAGTACGGCATTCTCGCGGTCGGCCTCGCCATCGCCGTAGCCGTGGCGTACGCGCGAGACACCGTCGGAACCCTCGAGAACGCCGATGCCGCGGCGGCGAGCGGGGCGAGCCTGTTGTCGCTGGTCGACGCCGTGACGCTCGTCGGCGTCGTGGCGCCGATCGTCGCCGCGGCGATTCTCAGTCAGGCGGCGAAAGCGATCTACGTCGGCGAGTTCTACACCCGGCTGACGCGGAACCGGTCGGCGGTGTGGACCGGCGAGTCGAAAACACAGCGGTGATCGGCCGGCCGCCGGTCCGTCCGCCACGAAGAGGTCGGGGCGGGCGTGGATGGGCCCTGCCGGATTCGAACCGGCGATCAACTCGTTATGAGCGAGTCGCTTTAACCGGACTAAGCTAAGGGCCCGTATCTGTCGATACGTCGGAGACGTTTTTTAGCGTACCGACTCGCGACGAAGCAGGTGAAAGCAGGAGGCGCCGAAGCCAGGACTCGAACCTGGGACCGCCTCGTTAACAGCGAGGCGCTCTACCAACTGAGCTACTTCGGCTCGATTTGGCGTACTCGGGTGGATCTCATAGGGCTTTCGTTTCCGCCCGACATCGGAGGGATGCCGTCGCCGTCCGGTGCCGACCGACACGTTTTCGGCCGGACCACGAGAAGCGTGGGCATGGCCGACCTCGACGCGGTGTTGTCGCGCGTCCGCGACCGCGTGCTCCCCGAGCCCGCAGAACGCGAGCGGCTGCGGGCGACGGCCGCCGAGCTGACCGCGCGGGCGGAGTCCGCGGTCGCCGACCTGCCCGTCGACGCCGACGTGGTCCAGGTGGGGTCGACCGCGCGCGGAACGTGGGTCTCGGGCGACCGCGACATCGACCTGTTCGTTCGGTTTCCGGCCGACCTCGGCCGCGAGGAGCTCGAGGAGTACGGACTCGCCGTCGGCCACGCCGTGCTGCCGGACGGCCACGAGGAGTACGCCGAACACCCCTACGTGAAAGGCGTCTACGACGGATTCGACGTCGACTTGGTCCCCTGTCACGACGTGGCGTCGGCGAGCGAACTCGTCTCTGCCGTCGACCGCACCCCGTTTCACGACGCCTACCTCACCGAGCGGCTCGACGACGACCTCGCGGGCGACGTCGTGCTCGCGAAGGCGTTTCTCAAGGGGATCGGGGCCTACGGCAGCGACCTCCGGACCGAGGGGTTTTCGGGATATCTCACGGAGCTGCTCGTCGCGGAACTCGGCGGCTTCGTGCCGCTCGTGGAGTCCGCCCGAAGCTGGCACCCGCCGATGGAGTTCGACCCCGAGGGCCACGCCGAGCGGACGTTCGACGACCCGCTCGTCGTCGTCGACCCGACCGACCCGAGCCGGAACGTCGCGGCGGTGTTGTCGGCGGCGAACCTGGCCCGATTTCAACACTACGCCCGAGACCTGCTCGCGACCCCTCGCGAGAAGCTGTTCGAGCCTCCCACGCGCGACCCGCTCGACGCCGGAGCGGTCAGAAACCACCTCGAGAGGCGCGAGGCGACGCCCGTGGCCGTGGTGTTCGACGCGCCGAACCTCGTCGACGACCAGCTGTGGCCGCAGCTCCGCCGGTCGCTCGACGGCCTCGTCCGCGGCATCGACGACCGGGGATTCGGGGTGCTCCGCGCACAGGCGATGGTCGACGACGGAGAACCGGGAGACGGCCCGGACGAGCGAGACCGCAGCGGCCCCGACCGGGCGGCGTTGTACGTCGAGGTCCAGACCCCGACGCGGCCCGCGGTCGAACGCCACGAGGGACCGCCGGTCGCCGTGCGGCAACACGCCGAGCGCTTCTACGAGTCGTACGCCGACGACGTCGACCCCGACACGTACGGGCCGTTCATCGACGGCAACCGGTACGTCGTCGAACGGGAGCGAACGTTCACGACGATACGGGGGTACCTCGAGAGCGACGCGGCGGGCGACGTCGCGCTCGGCGCGCAGATCGAGCCGGCGTTCGACGACCGAGACGTGCTGGTCGGCGACGCGGTGGCGACGCTCGCCGACGGGTTCGGAGAATCGTTCCGCGAGTTCTACGAGCCGCATCCGTGAGTCCCCCGCGTACGGAGACGAAACGCATCCGGAGAAGACGCCGTCGGTCGACACCCTGGTCAGCCGAGACCTCGGTCAGTCGAGCAGTTGATCGAACAGATAGTAGATCCCGGCCAAGACGGCCGCGACGACGACGCCGACCGCCGAGAAGAGCGCGGCGACCCGGGGAAACGCCAGCCAGAACGCGATATAAAACGCGAACGCGAACGCGAACAACGCCGCGACGACGACCCCTCGGGTCGGATTCTGGACGGCCGCGACGAACAACCGTTGTGGCAGCGAGAGGTCCGCGAAGTCGACGTCGCCGTCGGCGTCGTCCGGAGCGGCCGGCTCGGCGGCGTCGGACCCGTCGCGCTCCGCGGGGCGTTCGTCGGGAGCGTGGGCGTCGTCGGACACGCCCCGAGGTACGACCCCATCCCCCCTGTAGCTGTCGTTCCGTCGTGGCTCACGTGACGGCGAGACCGACCGCTGCCCCGGCGACGGCCGCGGCGACCGCCGCGAGAAGGAGGCCGACGGCGAAGCCGGCCGCGATCCCCCGCTCGCCGTTCTCGGCGGTGACGACCGTCTCGACCGCAACCGACGAGAACGTCGTGAACGCGCCACAGAACCCGACGCCGGCGGCGAGCGTGGTCGCGGCGCCGACCGGCGCGGCGAGCACGGCACCGAGCGCGAAGCTCCCGAGCGTGTTGACGACGGCGAGCGACCGCCGGCCGTCGAGCGCGAGCCCGACCAGGTGGCGACAGGTCGCGCCCGCCGCCCCGCCGAGCCCGACGGCCAGCGCCTGTAACACCGGCGTCGTCACCATCGCCGCCCCGCCAGCAGTCCGATCCCGGCGGCGGTGAATCCGAGCCCGTAGCTCGCGGCGACGTACGCGGTCCCGGCCACCGTGCCGAGCGCGACCGCGTCGGTCACGAACGTGCTGTACGTGGTGAACGACGAGATCGCGCCGGTGCCCGCGAGCAGACGCGTTCGCGGCCCCACCGTCCGCGTCACGAGCACCCCGAGCGCGAACGAGCCGAGGGCGTTCACGACGAGCGTGCCGAGTCCGGTGGCGTCGCCGACGGCAACGTCGACCCCGTGTCGCAACACGGCGCCGGCGAATCCGCCGAGCGCGACGAGGCCGGTGCCGCGAACCGTTCGGTCCATGCGGACGACACCGGTCGGACGGACCTGGGTGTTGCGGTGCTCACTCGCCGGCGGGCCGTGTGTCCGGCGACCGCCCCGGGTCGTCGACAAGGGGCGTCGACGGATCGTTCCGGTCCGTCCGGACAGCGTCGACGTCGCTGGCGCGGGGGCTGTCGCCGCCGTGTGGCGTCCGGCGGCGGCGGACGCGGACGGTGTGGGCCGTCTCGCTGGCGTCGTCGACGACGAGCGCTTCGCCGGTGCCGGTCGGGAGCCGAGACGCGAGGTCGCCGGCGAGATAGGTCGCCTCCGCCGCCGCGAGCGCGCTCACGTCCGGGCCGGCGGTGAGCCGGTGAGCGACGAGGAGGTCCGACTGCGAGACGGCGACGCCCGGGAGCACGCCGGGCCGTTGGGTCGCACAGACCAGCGACACCCCCGGCGCGCGGCCGCGGGTCAACAACGTCCGGAGCGCCGGATCGGCGACGCCGCCGAAAAACGCGTGCGCCTCGTCGACGAGCAGCCACGGAAGTCGGTCGACAGCGCCGTCCACCCGCGCGTCGTAGAGTTCGCGCGCGACGGCTCGGACGACGGCCGCGGCGGCCGCCTCGGCGAGTCCCGACAGGTCGAGAACGGTCGGCGTCCCGGCGCGAACGAACGCCGTCGTCGAGGGGGCGTGCGCGTCGAAGATCCCCCACGACTCCGCCAGCCCGAGGTGGTTCCGGACGGCTCGACGGGTCGATGCGGGGGCGTCGGCCGCGGAGGCGGCCCGGCGAAGCGCGGAGATCGACGGCGACGGCGCCTCACACGGACGGGCGTCGTCGTCCACCGCGTCTGCGACGATCCGCCACAACAGGCTTCCGGGGCCGCCGGCGGGATCGAGGCCAAGCAGATCCGGCCACGCGGCGGCTGGGATGGCGTCCGGCCGAACGACGGGATCGACGACCTGGCCGCCGGCCGCGGTCAGCCCTCCGAACACGCCCATCGGGTCGGCGACGATAGGAACGACCCCGGACGCGTCGGCGAGCCCTTCCGCGAAGACGCCGAGCGTGTACGACTTGCCCGTGCCGCGTTTGCCGAAGACGACGACCGCGTGTGGAGCGTCGACGTCGATGCCGACCGCCGCCCCGTCGCTGCCGTCCCGGGCGAGAAACGCCCCGAGGTGGATCGTCTGTGAGCGGCCGCCGTCGACGGTCGCCGACCCGTCGGCGCCGTCGGCCCGTCCGAGCACGTTCATACGGCGAGTCGCCGCGGCATCACACAAAAGCCGACGGGCGGAGCGGCCGTTGGTTCGTCCGACGGCTTATATCCGATACCGGGGCCACGGGGGATATGGACGATTCGAAGCCAGACGCGTGTGTCCGCTCGCTCGTCGCCGACCGCCGCGCAATCGAGGGCTTGCCGGTCAGGCTGGTGATCGCGTTGGTCGTCGGCGTCGCGAGCCTCAGCGTGATGATGGGCATGATCGGCGATATCGACGGGCTCGCGGCGACGGAGATCGACGCACGGCCGCAGCCGGAGGTGACGACGCCGGGGACACAGACGTTGGAGGTCGCCGTCGTCGACCCCGACGGAAACCGCGTCTCCGACGCGACGGTGATCGCCCGCGGCGGCTCCGCGCGGATGGACGGGGTCGCGACCGCACGGACCGGCGCTGACGGCGTCGCGACCCTCGAGGTGTCGCCGTCGCTCGGCGCGAATCAGCTCGACGGAACGCTCACGCTCGACGTCAAGCCGCCGGCCGGGAGCGACTTCGTCGACGAGCGGGGGAACACGGAGGTGCTCGTCGTCGCCGATTAGAGCCGGTCGTCCCAGTCGATCCACTCCTGTTCCCAGCCGTTGCCGGCGAAGCGGTCCCGCCTGGCGAACTCGGCGTCCTCGCGGCGCGTCCGGTTGCGTTCGACGCCGCGTTGTTCGCCGTCGACGAGCATCGGGCGCAGCCGAGCGGGACCGAACTCGTCGACGGTGCCGAACCCGTCCGGCGCCCGGTCGTCCGCCGAGGTTCCGGAGCGTCCCGCGTCGGTCGCGCCGGGGTCGTCGACCGTCCCGGACGGCTCGACCGCGACGATCGTCTGTGCGGCCGTCCCGCGGGGGTACACGATCCGGCCTCGATCGGCGAGCTGGTCACACAACGCCCGCGGCGGGGCCACGACCGCCGCCTCCACGAGGACACGGTCGTAGGGTGCGTACTCCGGAAGCCCGCCGGCGCCGTCGCGTCGGTCGACGAGAACGGCGTCGTAGCCCGCGTCGGCGAGGTTCGACCGCGCGAGCCGAACGGCCCGGTGGTCGATGTCGATCGCGTGGACGTGCCGCGGTCCGACGATCTCCGCGAGCGCCGCGCTGGTGTAGCCGACCCCCGCGCCGACGACGAGCACGTCGTCTTCGGCGTCGGCGTCGAGCGCCGTGAGCAGTCGCGCCACGGTCGCCGGTGCGAGCGCCCGCGTTCCCGCCTCCTCGCTGGCGGCGTTCGCGTACGGGGTGTCGTCGACGAACGCCTCGCGGGGGACCGTCTGGAGCGCCGTCAGCACCGACGCCTCGAGCGGCTCGCCGAGCTGGTGTTCGAGCCCCTCGATCATGTCGACCCGGAGCGCCGCTTCGTCCATGCTCGGTCTCGGCGGCCCGTGGTCTAAAATCGCACGCTCCGGGGGTGGCCGGCGTCGGCCGTCGGCTCACCGC
Organism: uncultured Halobellus sp.; assembly: GCA_964556645.1. Lineage (GTDB taxonomy): Archaea > Halobacteriota > Halobacteria > Halobacteriales > Haloferacaceae > Halorubrum. The sequence goes on along the minus strand of CAZKXC010000019.1, from coordinate 8,131 downwards.
ATCGGGACGAACCGGACCGCGCCGTGGTCCTCGCGGTCCACGCCGTCGGCGCGAACCGTCAGGCGGACGAGCCGTTGTCGGGTCTCGGCGCGTCCGGCGCCCCCGGTCGATCCGCTCGTCTCGACGGGGGCGACGACGCGTCCGCCGACGCGCGTCCGGTCGAGGATCGCCGCTGGGACCGCGCCGTCCGCCGCGCAGGTGAGGTACGTGGCGTCGAAGGGCGGACGGTCCTCGAACGCCGTTCTGGCGTCGGCGGCCCGAACCGTCACGTCGTAGCCGAGCCGGTCCAGCCGGTCGCGGGCCGCGTCGGCGAGCTCGGGAACGTACTCGGCGCTGTAGACGGTCTCGCCGCCGACGATCTCGGCCACGACGGCGGCGTGATACCCACAGCCGGTTCCGACCTCGAACACTCGGTCGCCGGGCGAGACCGCGAGCAGGTCGGTCATGATGGCGACCATGTGTGGCGCGCTGATCGTCTGGCCGTGGCCGATCGGGAGCGGCCGGTCCTCGTACGCGTGCGAGCGTCGGTCCGCCGGGACGAACTCGTGACGGGGAACGGCGGCGATCGCCGACAACGTTCGTTCTGAGGCGTCGGTCCGGCGCCGAAGCCGGTCGACGAGTCGTCGCCGGCGTGCCGCGTAGTCGACGTCTCCCATGCGGAGGTGTAACACGACCGCTGTGGAGAAGCTATCGGCCGGGCGTCGCGGGCGGCGCCGGGTTCGGACTACTCGACGTCGATCCGGTGGCCGCCCTCGTCCGACGCGGACCGCTTCGGCAGGGTCACCGTGAGCACGCCGTCGTCGTGTGCGGCGGTCGCCGCGTCCGGCTCGACGGCCGCGGGAAGCGGAATCCGCCGGGAGGCGGAGCCGCGACGCCGCTCGCGGCGGTGGTACTGCGGGCCGTCGCCGGCCGGGTCGTCGGCCACGACCGCGGTCGTGCCCGCGTCACCCGGCTCGGCGTCGTCGGCGGGCGTCGCCGCGACGGTGAGCGCCTCGTCGTCGAGTTCCACGCTGATCTCGTCGGCGGTGAACCCCGGGAGATCGGCGAGCACGGTCACCGCCTCGGCGTCTTCGATCACGTCGACGGGGACGGTCCGACCGCCCGGCGTGTCAAGGCTGTCGCCGAGCTTCTCGAACTCGCGGTCCATGCGCTCGAACAGTTCTTCGATCTCCCCGAACGGATCGCGTCGTGTCATACGGGTCAGGATTCGGCCCGAATCGACTTCAACGTACGGCCGGCGCGCGGTCACAGGAACGGCCGCCAGTAGTACGGGCTGACGAACCCCTCGATGAGCGCGGCGACCGCGAGCAGGACGCCGATGCCGACGAGCACCCAGAACGCGTTCTCGATCGCGTCGGCAAAGCCCGTCCGGCTCAGCCGGCCGCGGAACGCCCGCCAGGCGACGACCCCGAGGCGGACGCCGAGCGCTCCGGAGACGAGGATCGCGGGAATCTCGAAGAGCCCGTGTGGAACCACGAACGCGACGAGCGCGGCCGGGTTCTGTTCGAGCGCGGCGACGCCGCCGAGCACGGCGCCGTTGAACGCCACCGACGAGAGCGCCGGCACGACGAGAGCGACACCGCTGAACGCCGTCGCGATCGTCACCCCCCAGTTGTTGCCGAAGAACTCGACGGCTGCGACGGGGGGGACGTGGCCGGCCAGCCGCGCCTCGATCGAGGTCGAAACCGTGCCGGCGAGCGGTTCGGCGAGCGTCCAGCCGAGGACGCCGGAGCCGACGCCGACCGCGACGACGAGGAGGTGCGTTCCGGGCGTCCGCCGCACGAATCCGACCAGTTCGGTCCAGCCCCGCCGGATGCCGCCGACGAACTGGTCGCGAACCCGCGCGTCCGGGGGACCGACGGGGTCGACCGCGCCGCGGTACTCGCCGTAGAGCACGGTCTTCAACAGGTCGAGCGCGGGGGCGGCGACGAGCGCGCTGGCGATCGCGACGACCGCGCCGCCGCCGACGACCGCGAGCGCGGAGGCCGCGGACGCGATGGCGACGACGACGCCGACCGCGACGACGAGGTAGGCGGCGGCGTCGACCGGGTTCGCTCGCACGAACCCGCCCGCGCCGTCGATACCGCCGAACACGCCCGCGTCGTCGACGACGATCGCCGCCGAGGCGAACGCGAAGACGATCCGCACGGACACCAGCGCGGCCGCCCCGACCAGCAGACCGCCGAGCGCGACCACGGCGCCGAGGATGGGACCGCCGACGAGCGACGCGGCCCCGACCGCCAGCCCCGCGAGCAGGATCACGCCGACCCACAGCGACGCCTCGGCGAGGTAGAGCCCGAGGAACGTGAGCCAGTGGGCCCGCACGCCGCCGATCCCCGCCGTCAGCCCGCGCTCGCCGCGGAGTCGGGCGAACGCGGCCGTCATCTGTCCGGCGGAGGCCGCCGCGTAGACGACGGCCGCGAGGAGAACGGCGGCGACCACCCCGCCGCCGACGAGCGCGACCGCCGTCGGCGAGACGAGCGGCTCGATCGCCGGTCCGATCTCGCGGCTCCACTGTTCGAGCGCCTCCTGGTTTTCGACGTCCGGCGGCGTCAGATCGGTCTCGACGACCACGTCGCCGGCGGCGGCGAGCCGGCCGGAGAGCTCGAGGTGGAGGTACACTCCCGCGAGCGCGGCGACGAGGCCGATGCGGGCGATGACGGGGACCGCCGTCCCGAGAAAGTAAAACGGGAGCAGGTCTGCCGGTCGCCGGCGGAGGGTCGACACGGTGGCGGTGACGGCCGTCGACAGGTCCATACCCGGGGTTCGCCCGTGTGGCACTTAACGAACCCGCGTCCGATCGCACGACGCGCCGCGGGGGCGGGGTGTCACTCGTCGGGGTACTTCGGGTCGCCTCGCTCGGCCCGCTCGGTCGCGCGCCGTATCACCGCCCGAACCGAGTCGGGGCCGTCGGCCGCTCGATACGGGTCGCCGTGACCCGGGTACATCGCCTCGACCGTGTCGGGCAGTCGGTCGAGCAGGGTGTGAAGGCTCTCGACGAGTCGGTCGCGCGACTGGCCGGCCATGTCGGTGCGGCCAAACGAGCCGTCGGAGAACGCGCCGTCGTTGTAGACGACGACGTCGCCGCTGTAGAGACGAGTGTCGCCCGCGAGCGCGACGTGGTCGGCAGCGTGGCCGGGCGTCTCCACCACCGAACACGCCTCCCCGCCGACGAGTACCTCGTCGCCGTCGCGGAGCGCCACGTCCCGGCGCGGGTGGTCGGCAGCCGCCAGCAGCCGGGCGTCGAATCGGTCGAGAACGGCGTCGAGTTCCCCGACGTGGTCGCGGTGTTGGTGGGTGAGAACGACCCGGTCGAGGTCGTCGACGTGGTCGGCGACGACGTCGGCGACCCCCGGCATCGTGCCGGCGTCGACGAGAGTCGGGGCCTCCCCGGGAACCAGGTACGCGTTGCAGGTGAACTCCGTCGCGTCGGCGGTGACGTTGATCGGCTCCATACGCCACCACGACGCCGGCCGAACAAAACGTCCACGCCAGTGGGGGTCGCACTCGTCAGGGGATTTATACGCTATCGACCGTTAGTTTCACTCACACATGGGTTTCGGGAGCTACGACGAATCCGAACAGGAGAACCAGGACCTGGACGCTGACTTCGACGACGAAGACGGAGTACAGGCCGCACAGGAAACCCACGACGGGTCCGTCGAGTACGAGCCCGGCGCGTCGAACGACGAGCTGCTCGACCGGCTCAAGGAGATCAAATCCGAGGAGACGTGAGTGACGCCGCCGAGCCGAACGCTCGGCGTCGCCTTCTCCGACGGTGACCGCATCAGCCGGATCGCCGGAGCGGTCGTCAGGGCCGACGGAACGCTCGACGGACTGGCGTACGGCGCGTGCAGCGTCGGCGGGACCGACGCCACCGACGCGCTCGTCGACCTCGCTGCCGACCTCGGACGAGACGACGTTCGGCACGTCTGTGTCGCCGGGGTCGCGCCCGCCTGGTTCAACCTCCTCGACCTCCGTCGGCTCCACGAGGCGCTCGACCGACCCGTCTCCGCGGTGAGCTACGAGGCGAGCCCCGGGCTCGACGCCGCCCTCCGCGAGGCGTTCGACGGCGACGCGCTCGCGGCCCGGCTGGCGGTGTACCGGTCGCTGCCGCCCCGTCGCCGCGTCGACGGGGACCGGTCCGACGAACCGACCGACGAGGCCGCGCCGCTTTTCGTTCGCGCCGTCGGCATCGACGACGACCGCGCCGCCGACGTCGTCCGCGCGCTCACCCGCGAGGGGTTTCGCCGCCCCGAACCGCTCCGGATCGCCGCCGTCGCGGCGAGCGCCCACCGGGCGGCGACGCCGGACGCCCGGCTACCCGGCTGAGTTCGGCTCGACTGTCACGGTCTCCCGGTGCCACCCAGTCGAGCCGCCCGGCCGGGGGTCGGTTCGCTCCTCGGTCTGAACCTCTCCGTCGCGCCGCACCGCGCGGACGACGACGTCGAACTCGGTTCGGTCCGGGGCGTCGAACGCGTACCGCCAGCGGCGCCACGCGTGCGGGGCGATCGGCGATTCGAGGTCGGCGTCGGCCCACGGCTCCCCGTCGACGCTGACCTCGACCGCCGCGATCTCCTCGGTTCCCGTCTCGAGGCCGCCGAAGGCGACGCCGCCGACGACGACCCGGTCGCCGTCGCGTTCGGCGCCGCGCACGTACGACATCGTGTTGACGACCGCCTCCTCGTTCCAGCCGCGCTCCTCCCAGTACGCCTCGTGGTCGCCGGTCGTCACCTCGATCTGGTCGATCCACTTGGTCATCTTCATGCCGTATCGGCCGGGAACCAACAGCCGCGCCGGGAACCCGTGTTGGGTCGGCAGCGTTCGCTCGCCCATCCCGTACGCTATCAGGATGTCCTCGCGTTCGACTAAGTCGATGGGGATCGCCTCGCTGTATCCGTCGATCGCGTGTGTGACGACGTCGACGGCGTCCGCGGACGGCTCCGCCGCGTTCACCAGGTCCGACAGCTGGACGCCGGTCCAGTGGCCCGTTCCGATCAGGTCGCCGCCGACCTCGTTCGAGACGCACACCATCGTCGTCGTCTGTTCGACGCTGTTCTCGTGGCCCACCAGCTCGTCGTGTGCGAGCGAGTACGGCGCGTCGACGGCGCCGTGAACGTCGAGCGCCCACGTCTCCGGGTCGACCGTCGGCGAGTCCACGTTGATGTCGATGACGTAGTGCTCGCCGAGCGGCGTGACCGCCGCGGGCATCCCGTCGAAGTCGAAGGCGGGGTCGCCGCTCGGCGGCGAGACGGACCGCTCCAGCGGCGCGCCGACCCGCTCGTTCGTCTCCTGGCCGCCGAGACGGCCGAGCAGCCAGCGGAGTCCCGCAAGGGAGACGCCGCCGGCGGCGGCGATCCCGCCGACACGCCGCAGGAATCCGCGGCGGTCCCGCACCCGACGGGTGCTCGAGAGCCCGCGGGCGACGAGCGCGGGCGGCCCGGCCGAGACGATCACGCCCAGCAGAAACCCTCCGGAGAGGGCCGCTCCCGCGGCGAGAAACAGCGGGACGGTCGCGAGGACGCCGACGGCCGCGACGGCGGATCCGGCTCCCGGACTGACGAGCCACCACCGCGACCGGCCGACCGGTCGGTCCGCCCGGCGGTCGGCGACGGCCGCGGCGGCGACCCAGCCGAGCGCGGCCGCGCCGACGGCGCCGCCGACCACGCCGGCCACGAGAGCCGGCTTCGCGTAGAACCCGAGCAGGTCGATCGCCAGCGTCGACAGCCAGCCGGGCGAGCGGACGATGATCGCCTCGGCGACGGCGTCGATCGCGAACCCGCCGACGAGGGGAGCGGCGGCGAACAGCCCGGCGAGCCACGCCGTCCCGACGACAGCGCCGGTCAGCGCGCGGCGGACGGGGACGGCGTCGGCGTCGATCGCCGGCGTGTCGGTCTCCATATCCGAGATCACCCGGGCCGGCGCGGGTCGCCGTGGCTGCGTGTCGGTCGAGGCCGGTCGACGCGAGGCCGGTCGGTGCGGTCGGGGCCGGCGCGGAGCGCTCGTTCGTGCGTCATTTGTCGTGTGTACGTCCGTTAGCATATAACGTGTCGGGTCGGAGCGGCCGTCTCGTCGCCGGGTCCTCACCGCGGATATTTGTTCTCGGCCGCCGACGGCCCCCCATGGCCGACGGTATCTTTCGCGACCGCGACCGGATCGCTCGGACGCCGGCACACGGCGTCGCGCTCGAGTGTCTCACGGCGGGTATCGAGGCGGCGCTGCCGGCGGCCGTCGTCGCCGACGCCGTCTCGGTGCGAGACGGGACGCTCCGGGTCGAAGGCGTCGACGGCTCGACCGGGGAGTACGCCCTCGGCGCGTACGACGAGGTGCGACTGCTCGGTGCCGGAAAGGCGGCCGACGGAATGGCGGACGCGCTCGCCGACCGCCTCGGCGACCGGCTCGACGGGGGCGTCGTCGTCACCGACGATGCGGCCGACACGA
>CAZKXC010000019.1:0-1590 GCA_964556645.1 uncultured Halobellus sp. | reverse complement strand
GAGGCGGCCGGCGCGGACGACCTCGTCGTCGTGGCCGTCACGGGGGGCGCGAGCGCGCTCTTCGCGGCTCCCGTCGCGCCGATCAGTGTCGCCGACCTGCGGGCGGTCACGGACGCGCTGCTCGCGTCGGGCGCGTCGATAGCCGAGATCAACGCCGTCAGGAAACACTGCTCGGCGGTGAAAGGCGGGCGGCTCGCGCGGGTCGCCGCGCCCGCGACCGTCGTGACCCTCGCCGTGAGCGACGTGGTCGGCGACGACCGCAGCGTGATCGGCAGCGGCCCCACCGTGCCGGACCCCTCGACGTACGCCGACGCGCTCGCGACCGTCGAGCGGTACGACCTCTCCGTGCCCGCGACCGTTCGCGAACACCTCCGTGCGGGAGCCGCGGGCGAGCGGTCCGAGACGCCCGCCGCCGGCGACGCGGCGTTCGAGCGTTCTCGGACGTTCGTGGTCGCCAACGGCCGAACCGCGCTCGACGCGGCGGCCGCCGCCGCGGCCGCGGCGGGATACGAGCCGCTCGTGCTCGCGGCCGGCGTCCGCGGAGAGGCCCGGGAGGCCGCGCTGACCCACGTCGCGGTCGCCGAGGAGTGCGCGGAGACGGGGGCGCCGGCGACGCCGCCCGCGGTCGTGCTCACGGGCGGCGAAACGACCGTGACGCTCGGCGGCGACGCCCCCGGCTCCGGCGGGCCGAACGGCGAGTTCGTCGCGGCCGTCGGGGCCGCGCTCGACCGCGACGGGATCGTCGTCGCGAGCGTCGACACCGACGGGATCGACGGCGCGACCGACGCCGCCGGCGGGATCGTCGACGCGACGACGCTGTCGTCGAACGAGGCGCGGGACGCGCTCGACCGCCACGACGTCGCTCCGTCGCTGGCGTCGGCCGACGCGCTCCTCCGAACCGGGCCGACGGGGACGAACGTGAACGACCTGCGGGCGATCGTCGTCGAGGAGACCGCCGAGTGAGCACGGTGTCGGGAACAGAGGCCGAACCCGGCGCCTCGGCGGGCGACCGGTTTATGCGTCCGGCACGCGGATCGGCGATATGAGCGAGGACGCGGACGCGCTCGACGAGAGCCTGTGTGTCGGGTCGTGCGAGCGGTGTCCGGCGCTGGTCGACTCGCGGAGCCAGATCGTCGAGGGCGTCGGGCCGGTCGACGCGGACCTGCTGGTCGTCGGCGAGGGGCCGGGCGCGAACGAGGACGAGGCCGGCGAGCCGTTCGTTGGGCGGTCCGGCGACGTCCTCGACGAGGCGTTTCGAGACGCCGGACTCGCCCGCGCGGACGTTCGGATCACCAACTGCGTGCGGTGTCGCCCGCCCGACAACCGCGACCCGCGGGCGGACGAGCTGGCGAACTGTCGCGGCTACCTCGAAGCCGAGGTCGCCCGGCTCGACCCCGACCTGATCGTCACCCTCGGGAAGGTCCCGAGCGAACACCTCCTCGGCCGGTCGGTCGGGATCACCGCCGAGTCGGGCGACGTGGTCGACGCGCGGCTCGGCGGGGCGTCCCGCCGGCTGTTGTTGTCCGTCCACCCGGCCGCGACGTTGTACGACCGGAGCCAGCGAGACGGGTTCTTCGAGACGATCGCCCG
>CAZKXC010000018.1:0-30763 GCA_964556645.1 uncultured Halobellus sp. | reverse complement strand
TCGTCCACGCCGTCCGGCGCAACGTCGACATGACCTACGTCGTGATGGACAACCGCATCTACGGGCTCACCAAGGGACAGGCGTCGCCGACCTCGCGCGAGGATTTCGAGACGTCGACCACTCCCGAAGGACCCAAACAACCGCCGGTCAACCCGCACGCGCTCGCGCTCGCGTCGGGGGCGACGTTCATCGCCCAATCGTTCGCCTCCGACGCCCTGCGTCATCAAGAAATCATCCGGAAGGCGGTCGAGCACGACGGCTTCGGCTTCGTGAACGTCTACTCGCCGTGTGTGACGTTCAACGACGTCGACACCTACGACTACTTCCGCGACTCGCTCGTCGACCTCGCGGAGGCGGACCACGACCCGACCGACTACGACGCCGCCAAGGACGTTATCCTCGACTCCGATAAGGAGTACCAAGGCGTCATCTACCAGAACGAGGCGTCGGTGCCGTACAACGAGCGACACGGCGTCGACGAGGACATGTCCGACATTCCCGACGGCGCGCCCCCGGACGCGACCGACCTGGTCCGAGAGTTCTACTGAGCCGTCGGCCGAGCCGATCACCCCGGCTCCATTGTGGGTTTCTGTCAGGTTCGTTCACCCCGACACGGGGCCGTCGTATCCCGACCTTCTGAGCACGTCAAAAACGGCCGACGACGGCCGTCTCGGTGGCGGTATCGTCCCGATTCGGCAAACCTAATTACGCGCGTCGATATGTACGTGACATGCCAGAGCGTTACGACGTCGCAATCGCGGGTGCCGGACCAGCGGGGGCTCAGTGCGCCCGAGATCTGGCGGCCCGAGACTACGACGTCGTCGTCCTCGAGACGGAAGCCGAAGCCGAGTTCCCGCGCCAGAGCAACAAGTCGACCGCAGGGACGTTCCCGTCGATGATGTCGGCGTTCGGAATCCCCGACGACGTCGTGATGTCGTACACGGACAACGTGGTGTTAGAGTCGCCGAACGACTACTACGAGACGTACCAGCCGGGAGCGGTGCTCGAGTTCGCCGAGTTCAAGCGGTTCCTCGTCGCCGACGGCCGCGACAACGGCGCGGAGTACCGGTTCGACGCCCGGGTGTCCCGGCCGGTTCTCGACGACGACGGCGTCATCGAAGGGGTGAGGTACAACGGAGACGAGGAGCTGTACGCCGACGTCGTCGTCGACGCCACCGGTCCGGCCGCGCCGATCGCGAGCGCGCTCGACGTGGTCGACCTCGAGCGCGAGAACCAGGCGATAGGCATCGAGTACGAGCTCGAGGGCGTCGAGTTGGACCACCCGGAGTACGGCGACCTCCGGCGGTCGATGATGCTTCGGCTCGACCACGACATCGCTCCCGGCGGCTACTCGTGGGTGTTCGCCACCGGCGAGGACTCCGCGAAGGTGGGACTGTGTTACATCCAGAACGACCGCCACGAGGAGGCCGGCGAGTCCGGCCAGACCATCGACGGCTACCTCGAGGGCTGGCTCGAGTCCGACCCGCGCTTCGCCGACGCCGAGCGCCTCGACGGAAAGGTCCACCGCGGCTCCGCGCACATCCAACGACCCGGGCAGATGCACACGGACGGGTTCATCGCCATCGGCGACACGGTTCCGACGATCGACCCGTTGTGGGGCGAGGGAATCCACAAGGGGATGAAATCCGCGCGGGCGGCGGCGATGACGATCGACCGGTGTTTCACGGACGCCGACCAGCCCACCGACGCGGAGAGTCTCGCGTTGTACGACCAGCTCTGGCACGAGGACGTCGCGCCGCGGATGAACTCGCGGCTGTTGCTCACCGAACTGTTGTATCTCGCCCCGAACGAGCGCTACGACCGGCTGATGCGGGACCTCCGGCGGACCGACGATGACACGCTCGCGGCGGTCAATCAGGGGAACAAGCGCGCGATGGCGAAGGTGATCCACCTCGACGACCTCCCGCTTCTCGGAAAGTACCTCCGCAAGCGGGTGGCCTCGTCGTAGCGGGCGGCGGGGCGGCTCAGCGGTCGTCGATCCGAACGAACGCGGCGTCGGTCGCGCCCACGTACCGCGCCCGCGGGCGGATGAGCCGGTTGTCCTCTTGGTACTCGTTGACGTGTGCGACCCAGCCGCCGGCCCGGCTCATCGCGAAGATGGGCGTGTACAGGTCCATCGGGATCCCCATGCTGTCGTACACCGACCCCGAGTAGAAGTCGACGTTGGGAGCGATCCCCTTCTCGAAGAGCCCCTCCGACTCGAGGTGTGACTCGATGGCGGTGGTGTACTCGAGCCAGGTGGCGTCGCCGGAGGCGTCGGCCAGGTCGCGGAGCTTCTCCTCTAAGATCCGTGCCCGCGGGTCTTTCACCTCGTACACGCGGTGGCCGAAGCCGGGAATTCGCCGCCCGTTCGCCCGGGCGTCTTTCACCCACTCGACGGGACCCTTCTCCGAGGCGTCGATCTCGTGGAGCATCTCCATCACGTCCTGGTTCGCGCCGCCGTGGAGCGACCCCGAGAGCGCGCCGACCCCACCGGTGACAGCCGAGCAGACGTCGGCCATCGTCGAGCCGATCACCATCGCCGTGAACGTCGAGGCGTTGACCCCGTGGTCGGCGTGGAGGGTCAACGCCATGTCGAACGTCTCCTCGCTCGTCTCGTCGGGCTCGGTGCCGGTGAGCATGTACAGGAAGTTCCCCGCGTGAGAAAGGTCGGAAGACGGGTCGACCGGCGGCTCGCCCTGTCGGGCGCGCTCGAACGCCGCGAGGATCGTCGGAAGCTTCGCCGTGATACGAGCGCCTTCCTTGAGCGTGCCGTCGTCGCCCTCGTCGTACGCCGACAACATCGAGGTGGCCGTCCGGAGCGCGGCCATCGGCCGCTCGTCCGCCTCGGCGAGCGCGCGGACCGTCGAGAGCACGTCGTCGTCGACGGCGCGCTCGGACTCGAGTTCGCCGCGGAACGAGTCGAGCTCCCCGCGAGTCGGGAGCGAGCCGTACCAGAGCAGGTGTAACACCTCCTCGTAGCTCGCACCGCGTGCCAGCTCTTCGATGTCGTAGCCGCGGTAGACGAGCTTCCCGACGTCCCCGTCGACGTGGCTGAGCTCCGACTCCGTGACGAGAACGCCTTCCAGCCCGCGTTTCAGCTCGTTTGACATGCGTCGTCCTTCCGACCACCAACAAAAAAGCGTTATCTTTCGGGTGGTGAGAGTACGACGATCGTGGAACGTCCGAACGATCGGCGTCAGCGAGCCGGAACGACCGTGATCGTGCGTTTGCGGTCGATCGCGTCCTCCAGTTCCTCGGCGATGGCCGAGCCGCGTGACACCTGCACCTCTCCGCCGCGGCCGACCGTCGCGGTAAAGAGGTATTCGCCGTCGGCGCGAACCTCGACCGTCTCGCCGACGCCGCCGTCGACGTCGAGGACCACGTGCCGGGAGGTGATCTCCGGCTGGACGACGGAGCCGCGCTCCTCGCCCACCTGGGCGTCGTGACCGCCGTTCGCGGCGCCGCGCCCGTTCCCGCCGGCTCCCGAGCCGGGGCCGTCGGACTTCTCCTCGTGGGTTCGCACGTCGATCTCGATCCCGAGCCGGTTCTCGATGTCGCTGATGCGACCGCCACCCTTCCCGATCACGGTGCCGATGTCGCCCTCGTCGACGTACACGATCGCCTCGTTGTCGCCGCGCAGTTCGACGTCGACGTGGCCGTGAGCGACCGACCGAATCTCGCGTTCGATCTCCTGTTTCGCGATGCGGCCGACGCCGGATTCGGTCTCCGCGTCGTCGTCGCCGAGCGGGACCGTCACGACCTGCCGGTTGAACGTGTATATCTCGAACTCGGGCTGGCCCGTCTCGAAGCTCGACACCTGGATCACGGGCCGCGCGAGGTCCTCGGCGGTGAGCCCCGCCGGCACCTTCACTTCGGTGGTGACGTCGTACACCGTGTGTACCTCGCCGGCCTCGATGTAGACGACGGTGTCGACGATCTGCGGGATCATCCCGAGTTCGACGCGGCCGACGAGCCGCTGGAGCGCGTCGATGGCGCGGGAGGCGTGGACGACGCCGACCATGCCGACGCCGGCCATCCGCATGTCCGAGAACACCTCGAAGTCGCCGGTCTTGCGCACCTCGTCGTAGATCGTGTAATCCGGCCGGACCAGAAGCAGCGAGTCGGCGGTGTTCTCCATGCGGCCGCCGAGCGCGCCGTACTGGGTGATCTCCGGGCCGACCTGGAGGTCCCGCGGCTTCTCCATCGTTTTGACCGCGTAGTCGTTGTCGTTGAGGAACTCCGCGACCGCCTGTGCGAACGTCGATTTTCCGGCCCCGGGCGACCCCGAGATGAGCACTCCGCGTTTCTGTTCGAGAAAGCGCTCGCGGAGCTCGCCGGCGAACTCGTAGTCGTCGAGCGTCGTCTTCGCGATGGGACGGACGGCGGTGATCTCGATTCCGTCGGCGAAGGGCGGGCGACCGACCGCGATCCGGAAGTTCTGGTACTGGACGATGTCCATCCCGTCGTCGGAGAGCTCGATGAACCCGTCGGCCGACTGGCGCGCGAGGTCGACGATCGAGTTCGCCAGTTCGGCCATCTCCGCCTCCGGCGTCTCCGTCTCGTCGATGACCTCGTAGCGCATCTCGCCGAGCGAGCCGCGTTTGGCCTTCGGCTTCGTTCCCGTTTTGAGGTGGACGGACATCGTCTCGTCGGTGAAGTACTCGCGGATCGGAAGCTCGTCGACGACGCCCCGCGCGACCGGCTCGACGTACTCGACGTCGATCCCCTTCGCGCGGGCGACCTCCGCTTGAACCACGTCACTGGAGAGAAGGGTGGCGTCGGCGTCGGCGGCGACCGCGCGGATCGCCGCGTCGATGTCGCCCTCGTCGGCGTGTGAGCGCTGGTCGCCGGTCGGGCGGTCGCCGACGTATCGCAGGTCGATCCGGCCGGCGTCGCGCAGGTCGGCGAGCCGCTTGAGCTCTTCGAGGCCGTCCCAGCCGGACTCGAGCCCGTCGTTGGCCTGTGATTCTAACTCGCCGACGACGGCCTCGGGGACGACGACCGTCACCGCCTCGTAGGTCCCGTCGTCGACGCGTTCGGACACGCGGCCGTCGACGACCGCACTGGTGTCCGGTACTACGTTCATACGGGATTTGCGGGCGGGAGGCGTATAAGGGTGTTCGACCGGCGCGCGGCGACCGGAGTCAGTCGGTCGGCTCGGCCGCGTCCTCGCCGGTCGGCTGGTCAGAGCCCGCCTCCGCAGGCGAGTCGGCCGCCGTCTCCGCGTCGACGACGTCCGAGACGGCCTCGACCACGTCGAGTTCGCGGGCGCGGTAGGCGTCCACCAGCCGGAAACACACGACGTAGCTCGGAACCGCCGCCACGACCGCGAGGATCAGGTTACCGACGACGAGCCGGGTGACGATCGCCGGCCCGGCCGACAACGACGCCTCCGCCGGCGACACGCCCGGAACGGGCCCGAGGATCGCCACGCCGAGCGTGAAGCTCGCGGCGTACACGCCCCACTTCACCGCCGGATTGAAGACGACGACCGACGCGAGAAGCGCCGCGTGGTTGATCCGGCGGAACGCCCAAGCGAGCACGACGAACGCCAACAGGCCGGTTCCGAGGGTGGGCAACATCGTGATGAACACGCCGATCGAGAAGCTCCCGGCGGTCTCACGGACCGTGTGTTCCTCGACGAACGACCGTTGAATCTCGGCTTTCGCCCGCCCGAGCCACGCGTTGACCCGGCGGAGTATCATCGAACACACGTACGCGACCGGCGGGAAAATAGCTGTCGGCGGTCGGCCGCCCGCCCGGTCGGCTCAGTCGTCGGCCGCGGGCGCCTCGCGGTCGCGTTTCACCGACCGAGCGTACGCCGCGAAGTTGTCGAACAACGACTTCGCCTCGCAGGCGGCCTCGAACGCCGACGGCGTGATCCCGGCGAGAACGTCGTCGATCCGGGCGTCGTCGAGCCGATCGCGTTTTCCCTCGGCCACCTCGCGGGCGGTCTCGATGTCGTACTCGGGGTGGAACTGCACGCCCCAGCTGTGGCCCTTGCGAAACGCGTGAACGCCGTACTCGTTCTCGGCGAGCAGCGTCGCGCCGGGCGGAAGGTCGACGACGGCGTCGCCGTGTGTCGTGAAGACGGTGAACGATTCCGGCACGTCCGCGAACAGTTCGTCGTCGCCGCGGTGGCGGACGGTGTTGTATCCGATCTCGAAGCCGTCCATGCCGGTGACCCGGCCGCCGAGCGCCTCGGCGAGCACCTGGTGGCCGTAACAGACGCCCAGTATCGGCACGCCGGCGTCGGCCGCCTCGGCGACGTAGTCGACCAGCTGCGGGATCCACGCCTCGTCCCAGTAGACCGACGAGCGCGACCCGGTGACGACGACCCCGTCGAACCCCGTGTGGTCGGGGAGGTGAGCGTCGGTCGCGTCGAACTCGACGAGGTCGGCGTCGAGTTCTCGGCGGAAGTTGCGGCGGGTGTTCTCGCCGTCGTGGGCGGCGTTCAACAGGGCGAACCGGAGGCGTGTCATGGCCGATCCGACGGGCGATGGGCTCAAAACCGTTGTGGCGGGATCAGAATCGTCCGGCGTCGGGGACGTGGCGACGCGTCGGGGGGTCGGCCGCGCCGCGCCGGTCGGCCGCCTGGCGCGGGTCGTCCGCGCCGGTCGTCCGCGTCAGCCGCGCCGGTCGCCCGATGTCGCTCACGCGTCCGGATCCGTCGCCCGTTCCGCGAGCCACCCGGCTATCGCGTCGTTGACCGCCGCCGACGCCTCGACGCCGACGAGGTGTCGCGCCCCCTCGACCGTGTGGAACTCGCCGCGCGGCAGCCCCTCGGCGAGGGTCTCCGCGGCCGTGACCGGACAGACGGCGTCCGCGGTGCCGTGAACGACGAGCGTCGGCGTCGTCGCCTCGTACAACCGGTCGAGGTAATCGAACCGGTCGACGGCCGCGCGGTGTGCCTCGTACGTCTCGCGGTCGGCGTCCTCGGCGACCCGCCACTCGACGATCCGCGAGAGGGCGTCGGCGTGTTCGCGGCGAAACCGCTCGGAGAGCAGCCCGGTCAGCGACCCCGTCACCGCGTCTGGATCTGAGGGGTCCGCCCACACCCCGGCCGAGTTGTACGCGTCGCCGGCCGGCGGCGTGCCGACGAGCGTGAGACTCGCCGGCCGCGCGGAGGCGATCCCGTACGCGAGCGCGACCATCCCGCCGAGGCCGTAGCCGACGAGGTGGGCGTTGCGGACCCCCGCAGCGGCACACACCGCGTCGAGGTCGGCCGCGAGCGTCTCGACGGTGTACGGCCCGGGCGGCGCGTCCGACCGGCCCACCCCGCGCGTCTCCGGCGTGACGACCGTGTGTGGCCCCGCGAGCGCGGCGTGTTGCCAGCCGAACTGCCACGCGCCGAGTCCGACGTCGCCACAGAACACCACCGCCTCGTCGTCGGGAGACCGGCCCTCGTCGACCTCGTATCGGATCGCGACGCCGTCGGTTCTGGCGTACGGCATAGCGGCTACGCCTCTCGGAGCGCCCGCAACACGTCCGGCGCGGCCGCCAGCGCGTCGTCTAAGGCGTCGGCGTCCGGGCCGCCGCCCTGTGCGAAGTCCGGCGGGCCGCCGCCGCCGCCGCCGACGCGCTCGGCGAGGTCGGCGACGACCTGGCCCGCGTTGACCTCGACGCCGTCGGGAACGCCGACGACGACGCTCGCGGAGCCGCCCGCGCCGCTGCCGACGACCGCGACGTTCCCGTCGTCGACGTGGGCGTTCGCGGTCGCACGCAACTCGTCGGCGTCGGCGTCGAGCCGCTGGATCACGGCGGTGGTCCCGCCGATCTCGACCCGCTCGGCGTCCGCGCCGCCGCCGGCCCGCGCCGCCGCGAGCTCTTCTTTCAGCGACTCGATCTCCTTGCCGCGTTCTTTCCACTCCGTGAAGAAGCGTTCTGCCGTCTCGGGCACGTCGAGCGGCTCCACGTCGAACGCGTCGGCGGCGTCGGACAACGCGTCTTCCACCCGTTGTGTCGCCTCGATCGCGGCGCCGCCGGCGGCGAAGACGATCCGCTCGACGCCGTCTTGAACCGGCTCGGTTTTCAACACCTTGACCGCGCCGATGTCGCCGGTTCGGTCGACGTGGGTCCCCGCACACGCCTGGACGTCCGCGTCGCCGACGTGGATGAGTCGAACGTTCGTGCCCGGCGGCACCCCGCCCTGGTACAGGTCGAAGCCGTGCTTCGCCTCGGCCTCGTTGCGGTCGGGCCACTCCTGTCTGACGGAGACGTTCTCGCGGACGAGGTCGTTGGCGACGCGCTCGATCTCGCGCACCTCCTCGCGGGAGATGCGGTCGAAGTGGCGCACGTCGAGCCGCGAGGAATCGAGCCCCTTCTGTGCGCCCGCCTGCCGGACGTGCTCGCCGAGCACCTCGCGGGCCGCGTGGCCGATCAGGTGAGTCGCCGTGTGGTGGATCCGGAGCCGGTCCCGGCGGTCGCCGTCCACCTGACCGCGGACGAACTCGCCTTTACCCGGGTCGGCGTCGGTGTGGTGCAAGACGACGCCGTCGACCTCCTGGACGTCGGTGACGGCGGCGGCGGCCTCGCCGCCGACGAGCTGGCCGCGGTCGGCCGGCTGGCCCCCGCCCTCGGGGTAGAACATCGTCTGGTCCAACACGACCTCGTAGCCGTCGTCGGCCTCGAAGACGTCGAGCACCACCGCCTCGAACTCGGTCCGACCCTGGTCGTCGTAGAACAACAGCTCCGTCTCCGGGAGGTCCTCGAGCCGCTCGTCGCCGTCCGACGCCGTCGTCTCGCCGTCCGTCTCCTCGTGGCGGTCCGCGACGAGCGCGTAGAAGTCGTCCGGAACGTCGACGCTCGCGCCGCGGTCGGCGGCGATCTCGGCGACCATGTCCGGCTGGATCCCGTGTGAATCGTACAGCTCCAACAGCTCCTCCGTCGGAATCGCCTCGTCGGCGTCGGCGTACTCGTCGGCGAGCGCCTCCACCTTCCGGGAGCCGCGCTCGAGCGTCTGGCGGTACTTTCGTTCCTCGGTCCGGACGATCTCGCGGATCGTGTCGCGGTTCTCGTAGCCGAGCCGCTCGGCTTGCATGTCGACGAGCTCGTCGAGCGGCGCGCCGACGCCGACCTCGTCGACGAGGCGTTTCGTCCGGCGGAGCACCATCCGCGCGAGGTAGCCGGTCCCGACGTTCGAGGGGACGATGCCGTCGCCGAGCATGTACGCGAGCGTCCGCGAGTGGTCGGCGATGGCGTAGATCGATTCCAACGGCTCCACCAGCTCGCGGAGGCGGTCGACGTCGACGCCGAGCCGCTCGGCGATGTCGCCACGGGCGGCCTCCACGTCGTCGACGTCGTCGATGTCGAGCCGCCCCGAGAGCGTCGCGGCGCGGCTCACGAGCGCTTCCTCCTCGTCGGTGTACTCGAGACCCGCGTTCCGTTTTAAGAAGGCGATGGCGTCGGGGTAGATCGCCTCGTAGACGGTGGGCGTGCCCTGGCTCATCCACGTCCATCGCTCCAGGCCGTATCCCGTGTCGACGATGTACGTGTCCATGAACGAGTAGGTGTTCCCGTCTTTCATCTCGTACTCGCCGTCGGGGTCCCGCTCCATACACATGAAGACGAGCGTGGCGAGCTCTGCGCCCTTGTAGATGACCTCGATGGCGGGGCCGGCGTTGCCGCCGCCGACCCACGGGTCCTCGATGTAGGTGATCTCCGAGAGATCCGCGCCGAGCCGCTCGAAGAGGCCGTCACAGAACGCGACGGTCTCGTCTTTCCAGTACACCTCTCCCTCGTAGGCGTACTCGCCCGTCGCGTCCTCGCGGGTGTTGAACGCGTGGTGAGCCATCATCTCGAACGCCATCGTGTGTCGACCCGTCTTTCCGACGTTGTCGATGTCTTGCATCCGGATACACGGCTGTGAGATCGTGAGCGGGTTCGCCGGCGGCGGCGTCTGCCCGGAGGTGACGAGCGGCTGAAAGTCGTAGATCGACGCCTGCGTCAACAACACGTCGTCGCGCCAGCGGTTTGCCGCGACCGGGTACGGCTCGATCCGCTCGTGGCCGTTGTCCTCGAAGTACGAGAGAAACGCCTCGCGCATCTCCGACAACGAGTACGACTCCGGAAAGCCGGGGTCGTCGATGAAGCTGTAATCCTCACACGGCGGTTCGCCGCACAGTTCGCGGTCGGGGTCGCGGGTCCAGAAGTGTGCGCCACAGGAGCGACACTCCCGGCGATCGAACCCCTCTTCCTCGAAGTAATCGAGGCGGTACTCCGCGTCGAGATCGCTCATTACCACGTTCTGGCCCGTGTTCGTTCAAAAGGGTTCCGGGGTGGGGCGAAGCCGGGTCTCGGACGGACCGCGAGCCGCCAGACCCCGGCCGCGCCGGCCACAGTCCGAAACGGCCTTACCCCGTGCGCTCGCCCCTCCGGTATGGTCGAGAACGTCGTGTATCCCGCGTACTTCGACGCCGGCCGCTCGCGGTCGGAAGGCCGCCGCGTCCCGGCGGAGCTCGCGGTCGAGGAGCCGACCGTCGACGAGATCGCGAAGGCGGTCCAGCAGGTCGGCTACGATGCCGTGATCGAACGGGAGAAAACGTACTCCCGCGAGTTCGACCCGCGCGGCGCGGTGGTGGTCCGCGGAACCGACGACACCACGAAAAACGACCTCGTACAGGCGGTCGCCGCCTACATCGGGATTCTCCGCGAGTGACGATGCGCCGGGTCGGCACCGTCGTCCGCACCGCCGGCGGGCTCGCTATCGCCCGCGCGGCCGAGGGCGAGGAACCGCCGGAGATCGGCGCGGGCGTCGTCGACGAGTCGCTCTCGCGGGTCGGCCGCGTCGTCGACGTGTTCGGCCCCGTCGACCACCCGTACGTCGCCGTCACCCCCGCCGACGGCGTCGCGCTCGCGGCGCTCGTCGGCGGCCCGTTGTACGCCCGGTGAGAGCCGGTCACTCCGCCACGGCGAAGTCGTCTATCGTCCTCGTCGACCGAACGAGCCGTTCACACACCACGAGCTTCTCGGGTCGGTCGAGCCGGCTCCACTCGAGCTCCGACGGCGGCGATTCTTCGAACGCCCGAAACTGTTTGAACACGGCCTCGTTGACGAATCGGTGGAAGGAGTCGCAGTTCGGACACGTCATCGAAAGGTGAGAGGTGTCGAACGCCCGATCGATCGTGTGATCGAGGCAGTTCAGACACCGATACTCCCTGTTGGTCACGGCGTCACTACGGCCCGGCGCCGGTAATAGCTGCGGATCTCGGCGGGCGGGTGGTGAAACGGCGCGGCGCCGCTGACGGTTAGAACAGCGCGGACGCCGCCGCCTCGGCCGTCTCGATGACGGGTCCGAAGCCGGGCAACAGGAGCACGGTCGCGACCGCGGCGAAGACGACCGCGGCGTACAACGCGGTCGGCCGGGCGTCGATCGTGTCCAACGCGCTCGGCGTCGTCGGGTCGTCGAGGAACATCGCCTTCACCACCCGGCTGTAGTAGTACAACGAGATCACGCTGTTGACCGCGCCGAGCGCCGCCAGCCAGACGACGCCGTTGTCGATCGCGCCCATGAACAGGAAGTACTTCGAGAAGAAGCCGGCGAAGGGCGGGAGCCCCGCCAGCGAGAACATGAAGACGGCCATCGCGGTACACGCCACGGGCGCGCGCCGGGCGAGGCCGCCGTACTCCTCGAACGTCCGGCCGACCCCCCACCGCTCCGCCATCGCGACGAAGAGGAAGGCGCCGGTGTTCATGAAGCCGTAGACGAACAGGTGCGCCATCGCCGCCCCCATCACGGCGCCGTTTCCGGGACCGCCCGCAGAGAGCGCCGCCAGTCCGATCAGCGCGTATCCCGCGTGGCCGATCGAGGAGTACGCGAGCATGCGTTTCACCTCTTCTTGGACGGCCGCCGCGAAGTTGCCGAGCGTCATCGTCACCGCCGCGAGCACGCCGAACGCGAGCACCCAGTTGATCTCCGCGGACAGCGACGCCCCCAGCGGGAACGCCTCGGTGAACACGCGGAACGCGACGACGAAGCCGGCCGCCTTCGAGGCCGACGAGAGGAACGCGCTCACCGGCGCGGGTGCGCCCTCGTACGCCTCCGGCGCCCAGAAGTGGAACGGGACGGAGGCCGTCTTGAACGCGACGCCGCCGACGATCATCACGATCCCGATGCCGGCGATCCCGGCCAGGTCGCCGACCGAGCCGATCCCGGCGGCGACCTCGGCGAAGATCAGCGATCCCGTCACCGCGTACACGAGCGAGATACCGAACAGAAACACCGCCGACGACAACGCGCCCACGAGGAAGTACTTCAATCCCGCCTCGACGCTGCCGCGGTTCGTCTTCAGGAACGCCACCAGCGCGTACGACGGCAGCGACACCATCTCGAGGGCGACGAAGACGACCGCGAGCGAGTTGGCGACCGCCAAAAGCGCCATTCCGGTGGCGGCGAACAACGTCAGCGAGTAGAACGCCGCCGGGTTCTCGTGGTCGTGGAAGTAATCGTGAGCGGCCACGACCACGAGCGACGTCACCGACGCGAAGATCGCGGTGAAGAACAACGAGAGCGTGTCCACCTTGATCGCGTCCGCGAACAGGGTGATCCCGCCGCCGGTGGCGGCGCTTCCGGTGCCGGCGGCAACGAACCAGACGGTGACGGCGAGCGACGCGAGCGCGCCGAGCGCTCCGACGACCGCCATCGAGGTGTTCGACCGGCTCCGCGGCCGGATCGTGTCGACCAACAACAACGCGAGGCCGGTGAGCCCGAGAAGCAGCGCCGGCGCCAGCGCGGTCCACGCCGGAAGCCCGTTATACATCGGCGCTCACCCCTTCGACCACGGGTATCGCGGCGTCGCGGATCATCTCGAAGAAGACGTCCGGCGCGACCCCGAGCACGATGATCGCCGCGAGCAGGACCGCCAGCGGCGCGACGTCGTGGACGGGCGCGCGGCCGACCTCGTAGTCGGTTTCGAGCCGGAACGGCCCGAACAACGTTTTCTGCATCGCCGACAACAGGTAGCCGGCGACGATCACGATGCCGAACATCGCAAGCGCCGTGAACGCGGGCGCGTACGGCAGCGACGGCGCGCCGAACGCGCCGACGAAGATGAAGAACTCGCCGGCGAAGCCGGCCATCAACGGCAGCCCCATGTAGCCGAACGCGCCGGCGACGAGGATGCCGACGGTGATCGGCATCCGGTCGGCCATGCCGGCCATGTCGCCGACCATCCGCGTGTGGGTCGCGTTGTAAACGACGCCGACGGCCATGAACATCAGCCCGGAGATGAGCCCGTGAGCGACCATCTGGAACGTCGCGCCGCCGACGCCGTACTCGGTGAAGACGACGAGCCCGAGGATCACGTACCCCATCGACGACACCGACGAGTAGGCGACGATGCGTTTGAGGTCCTTCTGTGCCAGCGCCAGCATCGCGCCGTAGATGACGCTGATCACGGCGATCGCGGCGATCGGGACCGCGAGCGCCGACGCCTGGTTCGGCAGCATCGTGAAGTTGTACCGGAGCAGCGCGTACGTCCCCATCTTCAGGAGGACGCCCGCCAACAGGACGGAGACGGGCGTGGGAGCCTCGACGTGGGCGTCGGGCAGCCACGTGTGAACCGGGACGACCGGAACCTTCACCGCGAACCCGGCGAACATCGCGAGGAACGCGCCCAGCGCGACGGTGCCGGGCGCGATCCCGAACCACTCGCCGAGCCCGCCGTTGGCGATGGCCGCCGTGATCTCCGGCAGCGCGAACGAGCTCACCGAGTCGCCGAGCGCGAACACGAGGCTCATGAACCCGATGAACATCAGCAACGACGCCGCGTTCGTGTACACGAAGAACTTGATCGCGGCGTACTTCCGGCGGGGACCGCCCCAGACCCCGATGAGGAAGTACATCGGCACCAGCACGGCCTCCCAGAAGACGAACCAGAGGAAGAAATCGAGCGCGGTGAAGACGCCGAGCAGGTTCGCCTCCATGAACAACATCAGCCCGTAAAACTGGCTCTGACGGGTGTCGATCGGCGTCCACGCGCTCACGATCGCGAGCGGGACGAGGAACGTCGTGAGCACGACGAGCGGGAGGCTGATCCCGTCGAGTCCGACGAACCACGACACCGACCGGCCGCCGACCTCGATCCACTCGAACCGCGATTCGAACGCGATCGTGCCGCCGGTGAGCGCGTTGCCGGCGCCGTCGAACCGCGACCACGCGTAGAGGCTGCCGGCGAACGGGACCGCACTGAGCGCGAGCGCGAGGCGGCCGGCCCACGCGTCCGGCGCGAGCAGGACGACCAGCGCGGCGAGGAACGTGAACGCGATGAGCGCCTCGAGTATCACAGGAACCACCCCCCGCCGACGCCGAGGACGACGAGCAACGCGATCAGCCCGAGCGTGAGCATCGCGGCGTACTCGGAGACCACGCCGGTCTGTATCCGGCGGATCCGGCCGCCGCCGGCGAGACTGACCGAGGAGATCCCGTTGACCACGCCGTCGATGATCCCCTGGTCGAAGGTGTCTGCGCCGCCGGCGATGTCCGCCGTTCGATACGCGATCCAGACCTGTAGTTCGTCGAGGTAGTAGTTGTTGTACAACACGTCTTTGATCCCGCCGAGCGCCGCCGTGTGTTCCGTCGGCGACGCGACGTTGTAGAACCGCCACGCGAGCCCGAGTCCGGCCAGCGCCAGGCCGAGCGAGACCGCCGCCCCGACCAGCACCGTGCCGGTCTCGCCGCCGACGAGGGTGCCGCTACTGTACGGACCGATCTCCGCGTAGTGGTGTGAGGAGAGCCCCGCGATGCCGCCCCACTCGTTGTCAAGCCAGCGGTGGAGGTAGTCGATCCCCTCGAGGCCGAACACCTTCTGGACGGGCACCATGTTGATCAGCCCGGTGCCGACCGCGAGCGTTCCGAGCACCGTCAGTG
The DNA here is from genome assembly GCA_964556645.1 of uncultured Halobellus sp. Lineage (GTDB taxonomy): Archaea > Halobacteriota > Halobacteria > Halobacteriales > Haloferacaceae > Halorubrum. Next base: position 15,894 of record CAZKXC010000018.1, on the reverse strand, counting down.
GCCCCTTCACGTTCCAGCGAACGGGTTCGGGGTCGCGGGCGGTCTCGGTCCGCGGGTCGCCGTGGAAGGTCAAAAACACCATCCGGAAGGTGTAGAACGCGGTGACCGGCACCGCGAGCAGCCCCATGAGATACCCGCCGAGCAACAACGGCTCGTTCAGCCCGTGGACGAGCGCCTCGTAGAGCACCTCGTCTTTCGACCAGAAGCCGGCGAACGGGAAGATGCCCGCGAGCGCGAGCGAGCCCGCGAGGAAGGTGTAGTAGGTGACGGGCAGTTTCGATTTCAGCCCGCCCATGTCCCACATATCCTCGTTGTGGTGCATCGCGATGATCACCGAGCCGGCGCCCAGGAACAACAACGCCTTGAAGAAGGCGTGAGTGGTGAGGTGGAAGACGGCCGCCACGTACCCGCCCGCGCCCAGCGCGAGCATCATGTAGCCGTACTGCGAGATGGTGGAGTACGCGAGCACCTGTTTCAGCTCGTCTTTGACGACGCCCATCGTCGCCGCGAACAACGCGGTGAAGCCGCCGACGAAGGCGATAACGCCGAGCGTCGTCGGCGTCAGCGCGTAGAAGCCGTACATCCGCGCGACGAGGTAGACGCCCGCCGCGACCATCGTCGCGGCGTGGATCAGCGCGGAGACGGGGGTCGGACCCTCCATCGCGTCGGGCAGCCAGGTGTGCAGCGGAAACTGCGCGGATTTGCCGACGACCCCGCCGAGCACCAGCAGGCCCACGGCCGTGAGCCACGTGCCGAGTTCGAGTCCGCCGGGCGTCCAGACGTCTGTCGACCCCTCGAGTGCCGCCTCCGCGAGCGCGGGGAACGAGCCGTCACCCGCGAACGCGGCGGTGCCGAACGTCGCGAACACCGCGACGACGCCGACGAGGAAGAAGTAGTCGCCGAACCGGGTGACCAAGAACGCCTTCTTCGCCGCCGAGGGCGGGCCGGGCTCGCGGAAGTGGAAGCCGATGAGCAGGTACGAGCAGAGCCCGACCAGCTCGAAGAACATGAACGCCATCAACAGGTTGTCGGCGACGACGAAGCCGAGCATCGAGGCCGTGAACAACCCGAGCCCGGCGTAGTAGCGCGGCAGGCCCGTCTCGCCCTCGTCGTTCATGTAACCCAGCGAGAACACGTGAACCAGCAGCGCGACCAGCGTCACGATCACGAGCATCAGCGCCGACAGCGGGTCGACGAGCAGTCCGAACGTCAGCTCGAACTGGTCGCCGCCCGCCCACGTGTACACCGTCTCGTTGTGCGCGCGGCCGCCGGCGACCGTCGCGGCCACCCACACCGACAACAGGAACGAGCCGGCGGTCGCCGCGATCCCGCCGAACGCTCCGCCCTTCGGGAGGTATCTGCCCGCTCCCAGCGCGACCAGGAACGAGACGAACGGCAACAGTACAACCGCCGGGACGTACGCGAAGGCATTCACCATGTTACCACCTCATCTCCGTCGGAACGGTCACGTCGATGTCGCCGAAGTTGCGGTACAACACCAGGATGATCCCGATGCCGATCGCGACCTCCGCGGCCGCCAACGCGATCACGAACAACGCGAACACCTGGCCGGTGAGGTCGCCGTAGTACCACGCGAACGCGACGAAGTTGATGTTCGCCGCGTTCATCATGAGCTCGACGCTCATGAGAAAGTACAACGCGTCGTTCCGCGTGAGCACGCCGAACAACCCGACACAGAACACGCCCGCCGCCAGGAAGAGGTACCACTCCAGCGGCACCATCAGCGCTCACCTCCGTCGGTGAGCGCGTCGCCGATCGCCGCGGTGACCGAGCCGTCGTCCTCGCGGCGCGCGAGGTAGAGCGCTCCGTCGACGGCGACGTCGAGCGCGACCGCGACGATCAGGAACGCGGCCAGAAACCCCTCGGAAGGGATCGCTGCCACCTCGCCGAGGTTGAACAACGCGTAGCCGAGGTTGTGGACGACCGACTCGCCAGCCGGGAAGCCGGCCGCCTCCTCGAATGTCGCCGACACGACCGTCGCGGCCATCACCGCGAACAGCGCGGTCGCCGCGATCGCCGGCAGGACCCGGCTTCGGTCGGTCATCCGCTGCTCACCTCGAGGTCGTCCGTGCTGTTCGATCGCGTGAGCATCACGGCGAACGTGACGAGGATCAGAACCCCGCCCACGTAGACGAGGATCTGCATGGCGGCGAGAAACTCCGCCTGTAACATCACGTAGTGCACCGCGACGCTGGTCAGGGCACCGCCCAACAGCAACGCGGCGTGGAACACGTCGCGAGCCAGGACGACGCCCAAGCTGAACGCCAGCGTGACCGCGGCGAACAGCGCGAACGCGATGGTGTCGTAGACCATTGTGTACCTCTCCAATCAGCGCCCCTTTGAAGATTTCGAGATGTGCCCGCTACTGGTAGTCGACCTCGCCGTCTCCCTCGCCGATCCACGCGCCACGGTCCGGGTTGCGGGATTCGAGCGGGTCGATACCCTTGTACCACGGGACGTTTTTCAGCTGTTCTTTGTTGTACACGAAGTCGTCTTTCGTGTCCGCGGTGAACTCGAAGTTCTGTGTCAACAGAATCGCGTCGACGGGACACACCTCCTCACACAGCCGGCAGTAGATACACTGGCCGATGTGGAGGTTGTACTGTTCGCCGTTGCGCTTGTCGTCTTGAACGATCTGGATCGTGTCGTTCGGACAAACGTTCTCACACTGTCGACACCAGATACACCGCTCCTGGCTGAACTTGTGGACCCCGCGGAACCGCGGGCTCACGTCGGGTGCGTCCTCCGGGTACTCAACCGTGAACGTCGACCCGTCCAGTGCGTGTTTCATCGTCGTCGCCATCGATTTCATGAGTCCAATCATGTTACGCGATCACCCCCACGATTACGGCCGTGAGCACCAGGTTCGCAAACGACAACACCAGCATTCCTTTCCAGCCGATCTCGATCAGCTGGTCGATACGGACGCGCGGCAGCGCGGAGCGGGCCCACTGTGTAAACAGGAAGAAGCCCCAGATCTTCGCCACGAACCAGAGGAAGCCGATGCTCTCCGGTCCGGGGCCGGAGGCCCCGCCCAGAAACGTCACCGCGAGAATCGCTCCGCCGAGGAAGATGTGAACGAACTCCCCGAGATAGAACAACACGAAGTACGCCGAGGAGTACTCCGTCTGGTACCCCGCGACGATCTCCGTCGGCGCCTCCGGAATGTCGAACGGGTTCCGCCCGATCTCCGCCATGTTCGCCGTGAGGAACAACACGAACGCGAACGGGTTCACGAAGGCGTACCACGTCGGCACGTCGAACCCGGCGACGCTGAACAACACCTCGGTCTGTGCGCCGACGATCGCGCTCGTCTGGAGCGTCCCCGCGAAGATCACGACGGACATCGCGGTCACGATCAGCGGGATCTCGTACGCGAGGTTCTGTGCCACCGCTCGGAGCCCGCCCAGCATGGAGTACTTGTTGTTCGACGCGTACCCCGCCATCACCAGCGACACCGACGCGATGGAGGCGAAGGCGAACACCAGCGCCAGCCCCACCTCGGGGTCGGCCAACTGGAAGTTCACCGGGCCGAGCCGCCCCATCGGGATCACGGCGAAGCCGAGAAGCGCCGAGGCGGGCAACACGATCGGCGCGAGGTCCCACGTGGGGCGGTCGACGCCCTCCGGGATGATGAGCTCCTTCGCGAGCAGCTGGACCGCCGACGCCGGGATGATGAGCAGCCCGAACGGTCCGACGCGGTTCACGGCGATTCGGTCGGTGAACGCGGCCGTGATCTTGCGTTTCGCCCACGGACCGGCGACGCCGGTGAACGCGAGCACGATGTTGCCCACGACCGCGGCCGCGACGAGCGCCCCGACGACCTCGCCGATCACGCCCGGGAGCCCGAGCGTCTCCGAGATGAACTCGGGGAACAGCTGCACCGACGTGGTCCCCATCAGCGGTCCACCTCTCCGAGCACGATGTCGAGGCTTCCCAACGCGGCGATCACGTCGGGGATGTACTCGCCGTTGGCCATCTCCGGCAGCGTCTGCAGGTTCGAAAAGCAGGGCGACCGGATCTTGAACCGGGCCGGCTTGTCGGTGCCGTCGGCGCGGATGTAGATGCCGAGCTCGCCCTTTGCCGCCTCGACCGCGCGGTAGATCTCGGCGTCGTCGTCCGGCCGGAGCGTGCGGGGGACGTTCGCCTGGATGTTCCGCTCGTCTTCGGGCCAGTCTTCCAACAGGTCGACACACTGGCCGATGATCTTCGCGGACTCCTCGACCTCCCGCATCCGGACGAGCAGCCGGCTGTAGTTGTCACAGCCGTCCTCGGTCACGACGTCCCAGTCGAGCTCGTCGTAGTAGCCGTACGGGTCGTCCCGCCGGAGGTCGTAATCGACGCCGGAGCCGCGCGCGACCGGCCCGGTCGCGCCGTAGTTCTTCGCGACGTCGGGCGGGAGAATCCCCGTGTCGATCGTGCGCATCTGGAAGATCTCGTTCGAGGTGACGAGGTTGTGGTACTCCTCGACCGAGCCGGGCAGCTGGTCGAGAAAGTCGCGGGTCTTCGAGAAGAACTCCTCGCGGGGCTCGGGGAGGTCCCAGACGACGCCGCCGAGCCGGAAGTAGTTGAACATCAGCCGCTGGCCCGTCAGGTCCTCCAACAGGTTCTGGACCCGCTCGCGGTCGTTGATCGCGTACATGAACGTCGCGGTGAAATCGCCGTTCACGTCGAGCGCGAACGTCGCCAGCGCGAGCATGTGCGCCGCGATCCGACACATCTCCGCGCCCATGGTGCGGATGACCTGTGCGTACTCCGGCACCTCGATCTCGGCGAGGTCCTCGGCCGCACGCGCGTACGCCCACTCGTTGAGCAGCCCCGCCGAGATGTAATCCCAGCGGTCGGGGTACGGCATGATCTGGTGGCGGTAGGTGCCGTTTTGCGCCATCTGTTCTTCACAACGGTGGAGGTAGCCGATGTCCGGCTCGACGTCTATCACCTGCTCGCCGTCGAGAATCGTCTTCAGGTGGAGCACGCCGTGGGTCGCCGGGTGGTGTGGACCGATGTTGAGAAACATCGTGTCGGACTCGGCGTCCCGGTGGTGGTCCTCGAGCGGGTTGGCGTGTTCCGGGAGGGTGGCGATCTGCGGGCGGTCCTTGTCGTACCCCATCGACAGGGGGTGACCCTGCCACGTCTCCGGCAGGAGGATCCGACGGAGGTCGGGGTGGTCGTCGTACTCGATCCCGATCAGGTCGTACGCCTCGCGCTCGTGCCAGTCGGCGGTGCGGAACACCGGCTCGCCGGACTCGGAGACCGGGTCGTCCGTGTCGGCGGGAACGACGACGCTGACCTCCTGGGTCGGGTCGTCGAACTTTTTGAGGTGGTAGATCGACTCGTACCGGTTCTCGTACTCCTGGGCGGTGACCAACGAGAGGTGGTCGTAGCCGGCTTCTTCTTTGAGCCGGGAGAGCGTCTGTTGAACCGTGTCCGGGCGGATGACGAAGCCGGGGGCGTTGAGGTGGTCGTCGCGGCCGACGACCAGGTCGCCGAGCAGCTCGGCCAGCTCGTCGGGCGTTCGCTCGGTCGTCGCGTCGTCTGGCGTGTCCGGTCGTTCGAGGCTCATGGCGAATCAGCGAAGTTGTACCGCATGACCAGTTCGTCCTCGTCGATCTGGTCGGTGAGTTTCTCGACGAGTTCGTCCTTTTCGAGGTCGGAGAACTCCTCGAGTTCGTACGGCTTGACCGTCACGGGGGCGGCCTCGCCGTTGGCGACGCGTTCTTGCAGCTTCACGACGCCGTACACGAGCGCCTCCGGGCGGGGCGGACAGCCGGGGACGTGGATGTCGATCGGGATGACCTCCTCGGCGCCTTTGATGACGTTGTATCCCTCCTGGAACGGGCCGCCGGAGATCGTACACGAGCCCATGCCGACGACGAACTTCGGCTCGGGCATCTGGTCGTAGACGCGTTTCATCCGCGGGGCGAACTTCGAGACGATCGTGCCGGGGACGATCATCACGTCGGCCTGTCGGGGCGACGCGCGGGGAACGCCGCTTCCGAACCGGTCGAGGTCGTGTTTCACCGCGTAGGTGTGCATCATCTCGATGCTGCAACAGGCGATGCCGAACTGCAGCATGAACATCGAGGAGCCGCGACACCAGTTCAGGAACTTGTCGAACTTGGTGAGGATGAACGGCGAGGAGCCGAACGCCTCTCGGAGCCGGGAGTTGAAGCGGTCTCCCTGGCCGGTCATGCGGCTGTCGCGGGTCTCGGTTACCACGCGCGATTCGTCGGTGATGAACGGTTGATCGCTGCTCATGTGTTGAGGTCACGCTCCGTCTTTCTGCTGGCGGCACGGGAACTGCGGGCCCACTCGACCGCCCCGGTCCGCCACGCCCAGACGAGCCCGACGGCGAGGATGCCGACGAACGTCAACATCGGCCACAACAGGTCGGCCATGGGGACGCCCGCCTCGATGGCCGGGCGGTAGATGACGGCCCACGGAAACAACAGTACGGTCTCGATGTCGAAGACGACGAACAACAACGCGACCATGTAGTACTGTATGTTGAACCGGATCCGTGTCCCGCCGGTGGGCGTCTCGCCGGATTCGTAGGTGGTGCTTTTCCCGGTCTCGGGCACGCTCGGGCGGAGCAGCGCCGACACCGTCATCATCCCGACCGGGATGAGGAGGCCGACGACCGCCAGAGCGCCGATTGCTATCCAATCACTCATATGGGGTCTCCGTAACGGACTGAGGTTTGAACCGCCCCCTCATAAGCGTTGAGACTTGTGTACGCCCGAACACACCGAAGCCGGCCTCCGGACGCCGATTTCCGTCCCCCCGGACCCGAACTCCGGCGGATCCCGACCGCGGCTGCGGGCCGACTTACGGCCCCGTCGCCTCCCGCGGCAGGAGCAGACAACAGCCGGCGGCGACGAGCGCGAGCGCCGACGACAGGAGAAACACCTCGTCGAAGAAGCCGGCGTCCGCGAGGGTACCGGCGACCACCGGGCTTCCGGCGCCGATGCCCATGTACCCGGTCCGGAGCACGCCGAGCCCGGACCCGCGGACGGCCGACGGGAGGGCGGACGTGAGATACGAGAGCGTCGCCGTCGAGTAGCCGAGCAGGGCGCTGAGCCCGAGCGTCAGGACGGCCAGCCCGGGAATCGACCCGACTGAGGGGAGGGCCGCGAGCGACGCGGTCGCGACCGCCAACACGACGGGCAGCGTCCGCCGCGCCCCGTACAGGTCGTACGCGCGACCGGTCACGGGCTTGACCGCGACGCCCATGGCGAAGAACCCGCCGAACAGCAGCGTCGCCGTCGTCGGCGCGATCCCCTTCACCTCGATCAGGTACGTGGGATAGAAGCCGGTGAACGCCTGCCAGGCACAGTAGGCGAGCGTCTGGATCGCCGTCACGACGATCACGGAACGGCTCCGGAGCGCGTCCGCAACGGTCCGGCCCGTCTCGACCGCGCGCCGGAGAACTCCCCTCCCGGCAGCAGACGAGACGTCGCCGGAAGCTGCGGTCGGATTGGCGGAGGACGCGGCCGGGTCGCCGGCGGGTGCGTCGTCGTCCCCGTACCCGCCGTTCTGCGCCGGAAGCGTGACGAGCAGGCCGATCGCCGCGATCAGGAACCCCGGAATCGCGAACGCGAAGCCGAACTGCCAGGCGAAGGTGACCGCGAGGAAGCCGGCGAACGGCGGCAGAACGGTGTTCCCGAGGTCGCCGGCAGCCATCGTGACCCCTATCGCGGTCCCGTCGTTGTCGGGGTAGACCGCCGACAGGATGGTGAACCGGGAGACGCCGTACAACGCCGTGCTCAGCCCGAACAACGCGGTCGCGGCGAACAACAGCTCGACGACTCCGGCGACGACGACCAACCCCAGCACCGTCCCGGAGACGAATGTGCTCGCCACGAGTATCGCCCGCTCGCCGAACCGGTCCGCGAGGATCCCACCCGGGAGCTGTCCGACCGCGTACGCCAGCCACAACACGGTGAGCAGGAGCCCGGCCGTCGAAAGCGAGATGCCGTACGCGGCACGGAGGTACGGGATCACCGCCGGATAGACGAGTCGGACGCCGAGCGAGAGAAACCACCCGCCGGCGACGGCGATCAGGACCGGCGTCCGCGGGTCGTCGCGGAGTCCGCCGACGCTCGCCGCGATCCGCCGAACGTTCGTTCTCACTGTCGCTCGGCTGTCGTTGACGGCTCGGTTATAAACCTCGTCGGGTCCCGGGGAACCCGGCCGGATCCCGCGGTCACTCCCCGTGTTTCTCGCGGAACCCGTCGATCCCCAGGTCGTGGAGGTCGGCGGAGACGCCGGCGACGCCACCCGTGAGGTCCTCGTGGTACGCCGACAGCCGGTCTTCGAGCTCGTCGTGTTCGCGTGCGAGCACCTGCGCGGCCGACAATCCCGCGTTGAACGACTTGCCGGCGTCGACGGCGACGATCGGCGCGCCGGTGGGCATGCCGATCACGGAGTCGACCGACTTTTCTTGAACCGGGACGCCAACGACGGGAATCGGATACGCGATCGACGCGGTCATGTTCGGCAGGTCCGCCGACTTCCCGCCGGCGCCCGCGACGATCACGTCGAGCCCGCGGTCCGCCGCGGTCTCGCCGTACGCGTACATGAGTTCGGGGGTGCGGTGTGCGGAGACGACGTAGCTCTCGAACGTGAAGCGGGCCTCCGGAGGGGTCGCGAAGTCGGTTTGTTCGGCGAAGCCGAGCGCGCCGAGCGCGTCGTACGCCCCCTCCATGGTCGGGAGATCCGAGTCCGAGCCCATGATGATCCCGACGTCGGGGGTGGTCTCGGGGGCGGCGTCCGCCGCCGCCTCCGTCTCGAGCCGGTCGATGAGGTCTTGTACCGTTGTCACGTGGCGAGACTCGCTCGGCGGCGTCTAAGTGGTTGCGGCTTCGCGGCCCCGCTCGGGTCTCGCCAGAGGGTCGGAAGCGGCTGGAGGGTGGGCCGGACGAGACCGAAACGACCATGCGACACCCTCACAATCTACGCCCATGCACGTGGTCGTCAACGCCGCAGAAAGCGTCGACGGGAAGCTCTCGACCCGCCGCCGCGAGCAGCTTCGGATCTCGGGCAGCGAGGACTTCGACCGGGTCGACCGGGTGCGGGCCGCCGCCGACGCGGTGTTGGTCGGCGTCGGAACCGTGCTCGCCGACGACCCGCGGCTGGTTCTCGACGAGGAGGCGCGCCGCGTCGAGCGACTGCGGAACGGGCGCCCGGGCGACCCCGCCCGGGTCGTCGTCGACTCGACCGGCCGGACGCCGACCGACGCGCGGATCCTCGACGACGCCGCGACCACCCACCTGGTCGTGTCTGCGGCCGCCGACCCGGAACGGCGCGAGGCGTTGACCGAGGCGGGCGCGAACGTGATCGTCGCCGGGTCGGACCGCGTGGACATGGCGGCGGCCACGGACGCGCTGGCGGAGGAAGGGATCGACCGGCTGATGGTCGAAGGCGGCGGTGAGGTGATCTTCTCGTGTTTCGCGGCCGGAATCGTCGACGAACTCACCGTCTACGTCGGCTCGCTCGTGGTCGGCGGCCGCGACGCGCCCACACTCGCGGACGGCGACGGCTTCGTCAAGGAGTTCCCCGACCTGACGCTCACCGGCACGGAGCGGCTCGACGACGGAGTCGTCCTCTCTTATGAGGTCGGGGAGACGGAATCGGCCGGCCGCAATTGAGGCCGGCGCGGTGGTCGTGCCCGCACACGGCAGACGCGCGTGATCGGGCAGTACACGCCCCGTGCTACCGTGTTTCACACGAATCCACCGAAGTATTTATATGTCGGTGCGCGGTACGTTCTGACACCAGAACGCCTCCGGCGCTGGTTGGATCGCACGCTGAAATGAACGGGAGTTCTTATTCACGGCCCTACGCACCTCGGCGAGCGTCGGCCACGCCCGGAGCGGTGATGGAGAGATAACAAATGGTAACGAAAAACGAAGTCATCGAACAGTACGACATCGAGCCGATGAACGACGCGGACAACGTAGACCTTTCCGAGGACGACCTCGAGAACGGGTCGAAAGGACAGCTCATCAAACGCGCCGGACAGCTGCGAGACCGACGCAACGAGCTGAACCAGATGGCCTCCGAGCGCGCGTCGAAGCGCGACGACCTCAACGCGAAGACCCGCGAGAAGGTCGACGAGGCCCAGGAACACCGCGAGAAGCGCGACGAGCTCAACGAGCAGGTCCAAGAACACAAAGACAAGCGGAACGAGCTGAACGCGAAGGCCAACGAGCTGTTCGACGAGGTCGAAGAACTCAAACAGGACATGGAGCTGGGCTCGGGCAAGTCCATCGAGGAGCTCAAAGAAGAGATCGAGGACCTCGAGTTCCGCCAGCAGACGGAGGTGCTCGACGCCGAAGACGAGCGCGAGCTCATCGAAAAGATCGACGACAAACGCGAGGAGCTCGCCGAGAAGAAAGAAAAGGTCGACGACACGAGCGAGCTCGACGAGCTCGTCGAGGAGGCCGAGGAGGTCCGCTCGGAGGCGTCGAAACACCACCAGAAGGTGACGGAGCTCGCGGACAAGGCCCAGGAACACCACAACAACATGATCGAGGCCTACCGCGAGGCCGACGACATCCGCGACGAGGCCGACGAGATGCACGAGCTCTTCGTCGAGGCACAGGAGGCGGCCGACCGCCACCACGAGGACTTCGTCCGCGTTCAGAAACGCCTGCGCGAGCTCGACAAGAAGGAGGAGGAAGAACGGAAAGACGAGCGCGCCGAGAAGCGCGAGGAAGAGAAAGAAGAAGCCGAGGAGATCTACCAGAAGTTCAAGGAAGGCGAGACCCTCGACACCGAGGACCTGATGAAACTGCAGAAGACCGGACTGCTGTAACGGCCGGTAGAGTTCTTACCGAGCGGGGTTCTGTGTGTGATCGCGTGAGGACAGTTATGTGACAGCGGCGTGTCAAGTGGTTCAGCCCCGTTGAAATCCCCAGAGAGTAGTACGATTTACCCCGGTTCCGGTCGACACACTCCGGTTCCGGTCAATACAGGGTCCGCGTGCCGGTGGCGAGCACGGACTGCTCCACAATCCATCAGTAGCGGCGTGCGAGATACAGAGCGTGTATTCAGCCGCGATACTCGATACATTCCGGATCTAGATTTCTGTGTGGTGTCCACCAGCTCCGATTGTGTAAACACATATCACGAGCCGCGTCTGAACAGTTGAAGTGTACGGTTGTATTCGGATCAAAATAATATAAAGTGTTCGATAATAAGAACAATACACACGTACCTACAAGATGTGGTATGCCGACAGACGTTATTCCGCATGGCTTCGATTTCAACTCAATCCACTGGAGCGACTGGAAGACTCAGACGCCTGGAGAAGACGATGACACCGACATGCCTGCTCGCACTGTTTGGATTGCTACCCGAACGATTGACAGCAACAGCACCACCCACAGGGTGTTAGTTGATCCGCAGCCTGAATCGTGGGTGGTTCGGATCGATATCAAAGACGCAGATGAAGATACATTTACTAATCAACAGTTTCGTCAATCGTTTCCATCTGTGACCGCTGCGGACCTTTGTGCTACGGGATATGCTTCATACGTAAATAAGGTAGAATAGGCTGGTTCCGTAGAATAACCCTCCAGAATTTCAGCAATCTCATCTCTGACGAGCTACAACCGACCAGTGCTACGTGTCGGCTTAGTGTAAGCCACCGATAATGACAGTGGCGTACTGTTTGAGTGCTCGCATGTGGCGCGAATACTATATACGCGTTCTGTATCTCACACACCGGTAATACAGTGTTTTCAGTGCGTGGTCTCTCCGTCGAGTAGTTCGCGATTCTGATCGACCGGCTGTTTCAGACGAAAATTATTTTGAAATAATACGTTAGTGTGGTCAATTTTTCAGTGTCTCTCCCTGCCCCACTCCGCACCGCGACCGCACCTCACGCCTCCCCATCCTCGGCGGTCGGGCCGTCGCGGACGCGCCGCTCCGGCCCGCCGCCTCCCTCGCGCTCCGTTCGCGCCCTGACGGGCGCTCGCGGGAGCGCGCCGGCGAGGAAGAATCGCGCGGTGAGAACGGCGCGGCACGCCACGGGACGGCCCGCGAGCAACAGGGTGAAACGCGCCCGTCACCAACCTGCGGTATGGACAGCGACGCGCGTTCGACCGGACGGGATCTCCTCGCGGCCGCCGCAGTGGGTGCGACGGCGACGCTGGCGGGCCGACGGGTTCTCGCCCGACTCACCGGGGGGCGGCTCGGCGAGTCGACGGAGTACAACACGGCAAAGGTGTCGGTGTCGGGGCCGATCGCCCGCGACCGGGGGCGCCCCTCGCCGTTGTCGGGATCGACCGGCACGACCGCCGACGAGGTCGTCGACCGGATCGAGGCGGCCGACGAGGACGAGGACGTGGAGGCGCTGCTCGTCGAGCTCAACACCCCCGGCGGCGAAGTCGTCCCGAGCGACGACATCCGGCGGGCGGTCGCCGAGTTCGACGGCCCGACGGTCGCGTACGCGACCGACCTGTGTGCCTCCGGCGGCTACTGGATCGCGAGCGGCTGTGACGAGCTGTGGGCGCGCAACGGGAGTCTCGTCGGGTCGATCGGCGTCGTCGGCTCGCGGCCGAACGCGGCCGGGCTGGCCGACAAGCTCGGCATCTCCTACGAACAGTTCACCGCGGGCGAGTACAAAGACGCCGGCGTCCCGCTTCGCGAGATCGAAGACGACGAGCGCGAGTACCTCCAATCGCTCATCGACGGCTACTACGAGCAGTTCGTCGAGACCGTCAGCGAGGGACGGGAGATGGACCCCGAGGCGATCCGCGAGACGGAGGCGCGCGTCTACCTCGGCCCCGACGCGCTGGACATCGGGCTCGTCGACGAGCTCGGCGTTCAAGACGACGTGGAAGACCGGATCGGCGAGCGGATCGGCGACGAGGTCGAACTCGAGGAGTTCGCGCCCGACCGCGGGCTCGTCGAGCGGCTCGGAATCGGCGCTGAGCGCGTCGCGTTCGCCGCCGGCAGCGGCGTCGCCAGCGTCTTCGCCGGCGACGGCCGCGACGTCGACGTCGAGTTTCGCTGAGCGGGACCGGGTCGACTCGGGCCGGCGCGACCCCGCCGAAACGGAGAGGCTTTTTACTCCGTCGGAGAGTTGGCCAAGCCGTGACGACGCTGGTCATCTGTGTGGACCGCTCGGGGACGATCGGGCGGGCCACGAACGTGCCGATGCCGGTCGCCGGCTGGGAGGCCGTCAGGTCGCTCGTCACCGACGCGGGGCTCGCCGACCCCGAGGACGCCAGCGTCAACTGCCTGCTCGAGGCGCTCCGGATCGCGCGTGACCTCCGCGACGAGCGCGAGGAGTCGGTCGTCGCCGTCGTCTCCGCGGAGAGCGAGACGCCGGTCGGTGCCGACCGCTCGATCGCGGCCCAGCTCGACGACCTCGTCGACCGGTACGCGCCGAGCGCCGCGGTCATCGTCGTCGACTCCGCGGAAGACGAGCGGGTGCTTCCGATCGTCGAGTCGCGAATGCCCGTCGACGGCGTCGACCGCGTCGTGGTTCGGCAGGCGCACGACCTCGAGTCGACGTACTACCTGTTGAAACAGTTTCTCGCCGACGAGCAGCTCCGGTCGACGGTGCTCGTTCCGGTCGGGATCGCGTTGTTGTTGTTGCCCGTCTTGTTCGCGCGGTTCTCGGCGGAGGCCGCGGTCGCCGGCGTCGCCGGGCTGCTGGGCGCGGCGTTGTTGTACAAGGGGTTGGGGATCGACCGGCTGGTGGCGGGGATGCCGGAACGGATTCGCGAGGCGTTGTACGCCGGTCAGGTGTCCGTCGTGACGTACGTCGTCGCCGGCGGGCTCTCGCTCGTCGGCGGCTTTTTCGGGGCCTTGGCGGCCACGGACGTCGAGGACGCCCTGACCGTCCAGGCGATGGAGTTCACCTACGCGGCCGTCCCCTGGCTCGTGGTCGCCGGGGTGACCGCCGCGGTCGGCCGGCTGCTCGACGAGCTGATCCGCGACGAGGGGATCCGGACGCCGTACCTCAACCTTCCGTTCGTCATCGTGGCCGTCGGCCTCGTGGTGCGTGGGTTCGCGGGCTACTTTCTCGCCCAAGAGACGGCGCTCGACCCGGTTCGCATCGGCGAGCTCGCCGTCACGCCCGGACAACGGCTCGCGGGGTTCATCGTCGCCGGCGTCGTGGTGTCGCTTCTGGGCGTCAAGCTCGCGAGCGACGTGGGAACGGAGACGTTAGAAGACGTGATCGACGCCGACGCCAACACCGACGGCGGAGCCGAACGCGACTGAGGACCGGGCGGGTCGGCGGCTGACCGACATGGGCCGGCGAGAGCTGCCGCCGTCGGACCCGACGGCTTTTATCGGGTCGGGCCGCTCGTGTCGGCATGGACGTGTACGGACTGATCGGGAACCCGGTCGGCCACTCGTTGTCGCCGCCGATGCACGAGGCGGGCTACGCGGCTCTCGATATCGACGCGCGCTACGTCACCTTCGAGCCCGCTCCCGACGACGCCGCGCCGGCGGTAGAAGGGGCGGCCGCGCTTGGCGTGGCCGGGCTCAACGTCACCATTCCGTTCAAACGGGACGTGCTCGAGGCGGTCGCCGCCGACCCGCTCGCCGAGCGGATCGGCGCGGTGAACACGGTCGTCTTTCCGGACGGCGACGGCCGGCCGCGGGGGTACAACACGGACGCCGCGGGGGTGACGCGCGCCTTCGAGCACCACGACGTAACGCTCGCGGGCGCCGACGCGGTCGTCGTCGGCGCCGGCGGCGCGGGGCGGGCCGCGGCGGTCGCGTTAGCGGACGCGGACGCGACCGTTCACGTCGCCAACCGCACGACCGATCGGGCGGTGGCGCTCGCCGCCGACGTCCCCGGGGCGACCGGCGGTGGGCTCGCGACGCTCGACGAGCGGGTGCCCGCGGCCGACGTTCTCGTCAACGCGACGAGCGTCGGGATGGAAGAGGACGCGACGCCGGTTCCGGCGGAGCTGCTCCACGCCGACCTGGCGGTTCTCGACGCCGTTTACGCGCCGACGGAGACGCGCCTTCTCCGAGACGCCGACGCCGCGGGCGCGGCGACGATCGGGGGAGCGTGGATGTTGTTGTTTCAGGGCGTCGAAGCGTTCGAACGCTGGACCGGCGAGGACGCGCCGGTCGAGGCGATGAACGCGGCGCTTCGCGAGCGGCTCGAGTGAGTCTCTCCGCTCCGGCTACGGCCCGAGCGGGGCCGCCAACAGCCCGGCGGTGAGGACCAGTCCGACGGAGAGTCCGGCGGCGGCGTAGAAGAACGGCCGCGCGTCGCGGGCGGGCTCCCGCAGGTTGCCAGCGTCGAGGCCGTCGGCGAGCGTTCCGCTCGCGGCCTCCACGAGTCCCGTGGTCGCGAACCAGAGCGCGACCATCGCGAGAACGAGGTGGCCGCGGCCGGTGGCGAAGAGCGCGTCGACGGTGTACCGCGTCTCCGCCATGTACCCGCCGGACGCGAGGAAGGCGAGCGCCGCGATCCGGGTGCTCCACCGGAGCCGACCGACGATGTGTGCGAGCGCGTCGGCGCCGATGTCGCCGCGGGTCGCCGGCGGCACGACGGCCACCGCAACGAACAAGACGCTTCCGGTCCAGAACACCGCGAATCCGACGTGGAGCGACCACGCGGCCGCCTCGGCGAGTGACATACCACGTCTCGGTCGCCGCGAGACTTATAAGCAGACGAATCGCCCGAACCGCCCGTTCTGTCGTCGGTCGCGCGGAACCGTCGCGGGTTTTTAAATATCGGGCGCGCGTGATCAGTCATAATGGCACTGCTGGAGAAAATTAAACGAAAGCTCGGGTTCGGCAGCGAGGCGTCCGACCAGGGGGCCGGGGAGACGACGGTGACCGTCGAACAGGAGGCCGACGGAAGCGTCGCCGACGGCCGCCCGGCGGGCG
>CAZKXC010000017.1:24229-31486 GCA_964556645.1 uncultured Halobellus sp. | reverse complement strand
AGGAACGACCCCGACGCCGCGGCGCCGGCGAGTGCCTGCCGTCGGGTCGGCCCGGGTCGCTCGGTCTCGTCAGGGGACATATACCCGTTGTAGAACCGCTGTAACATAAGGCCGTTGCGACGAGCATTCGGTATCGCCGCCGGTGAGATGCCGACTGCCGGACCCCGCGGCGGCCGGTCACCGCTCGTCCGGGTCGAGATTGGACGTCGGCTCGACGTCGCGGACCGTTCCGACCCCCTTGCTCGACCCCTCCCGAAAGACGAACCGCTGGCCTTCGTCGACCAGGTACGGACGGAACTTGAACCGGATCCGGGTGTCGCCGGTGTCGCCCGGGAGCAGGCGGCCCTCGGCCGGCGTGAAGACGGCCGCTTCGGAGACGGTTTCGAGGTGAACGACCGGCTCGTACCCCGCCTGGATCCGCGTCGGGTGGTTGAGCACCATCACCTCGGCGTCGAACTCCCGGACGGGCTCGGGGTCGGCGTCGCGGGGAACGAGCGCCATCCCGCGTTCGATCTCCGCCTCGTCGACTCCCTTCAGCGCGATGCCGACGATCCGGCCGGCGGTCGCCTTGTCCACGCGGTGGTAGTGCATCTCGATCGACCGCACCGTCACCTCGCGGAAGGAGCCGTCGGCCATCGGGCCGAGCAGGAGCTCGTCGCCCCGCTCGACGGTCCCCGAGTTGACCGTCCCGGAGGCGACCGCGCCCACCCCGGTCACCTTGTAGCTCCGGTCGATGTACATGCGAAACGTCTCGCGCGCGGGCGTCGCCCGCTTTGGCAGCGCCTCGAACAGCCGGTCGAGCGTGTCGATGCCCGCCTTCGTCACGGCGCTCGTCCGGAGCAGGGGAACGACGCCGTCGCCGACCTCCGCGACCGCGACGTCGACGCCGTAGCGGTCGACCAGCAGCGGCGTCTGGCCGGCGTCGCGCAGGGTGGACTCCACCTCGCGTTCGGCCGCCGCGAGCCGCTCGTCGCTCACGGCGTCCGCCTTCGTGATCGCGACGACCGTCGGGAGCTCGGTCGCGAGCAGGATGCCGAGGTGTTCACGCGTCGTCGCCGTGGGACCGTCGTCGGCGGCGACCACGAGCAGACCGTAATCCAGCTTCTGGCCGACCAGCCCGCGGATCGTCGTGCGGAGCCACGGCTCGTGGCCCACGGTGTCGACGAACGAGACCAGCCGGTCGGCCTCCTCGACGATGCGCGCACGGTCGGACTTGCGGTGTGGGTTGTCCATCCGCACCGGGCCGTCGGCGTCGTCGGCGAAGCCGTACACCGCGTACGAGAGGTCCGCCGACAGCCCGCGCTCGATCTCGTGGGGCTGGACGTCGAGGAAGCCGCGGGTGCCACCCTGGCCGTCGTCGGCCCGCCCCGTGACCAGCGTGCCGACGAGCGTCGACTTGCCGTGGTCGACGTGGCCGGCGGTACCCACCACGAGGTGGTCGTCGTCGGCCTCGAACATGCCGCCCTCCCGGACCGTCGCGAGGCCGACGAGCCCCGCCGTGTCGCCGTTGCCGTCGGCCCCCGCGCTCCACGTCTCCACGTCGGCGATGTGGGCGTCCGCCTCCTCGGCCAGCAGCGAGAGCACGTCCATCGTCTCGGAGAAGGCGTCCGGGGGGATACCGGCCAGTCCGCCGTCGTCGGTGACGCCGAGCACGTACGTCGCCTCGCCGTCCCCGGAGAGCACCCGGTGGCGGAGCTGGGCCACGAGCGACTCCATCCGGCCGTCCGCGAGGTGCACCTCGCGGGTGAGTCGTTCCTTGAACTCGATCGCGCCGCCGTCGCGCTCGCCGCGCTCGATGGCCCGCCGTAGCGCGGACCGGTCAGCGCTCATACGCCGATGTAGGCGACAGCCGGGCTTAACCGTTTTCGTGCGATCCGTCCGCACGCGGCGCGAGGCCGGCCGCGTTCCGCCGGAAGTATTAATAAAACAGACAGTATAGTTACTATCATACAATAATGCTCTTCGAAACCATCGCCGAGCGGATGAGTCCCGTGCGCGGGCGGCCGACGGTCCGCGAGCGGGCGGTCGGTGTCGGCGGAGGGAGCGCGCTCGTCGTTCTCTCCGGGCTCGCGCTCGCGACGGGCGTCACGTGGAAGCTACTCGCGATCTCGTGGGTCGCGTTCGGCGCCATGGCCCTCGGGGTGCCGTTCGGCGTTCGGGCGGCGGCGGCCGATCACCCGCTCGAACCCGTCTGGGGATACGGGCTGGCGAGCGGTGCGATGGTGACGAGCACGGCGGTGTTTCTGATCCCGCAGGCGCTCGCTCAACACGGACGCTTCGGAGGCCTCGGCATCGCCGCCGGGTTTCTGACCGGATACGCCGGTCACGCGCTCGGCCACCGGGTGGCCCACCTCGATCTGCCGGTCGACCACACGGCCGCGGAGCTGACGATCCACGCGCTCGCCGCCGGCGGGATCATCGGCGCCATCTACGGCACGATGCCGTCGCTCACCGCGCTGCTCGGCGTCGCGCTGGTCTCACACAAGGCGCCGGCCGGGTACGCGGCCGCGCGCCGTCTCGCCGGCCAGAATCGGTCGGTCGCCGTGCTCGGGCTGCCGGCGGCCGCGGTCGGGCTCGTCGCGCTCCCGGTCGGTATGGTCGGGGTCGACCCTCCGAGCGTCGTTCGCGGGCTGCTGTTCGGCGTCGGAGCCGGCGTGTTTCTCCACGTCGCCGTCGATCTGCTGCCCGAGTGTACGGCCGGGAGCGAGACCTGCCCGACGGACGCCGAAGCCGACGGCCATCGCCTCCGCGACCGGCTGCGCACCCACGCGGCCGTCAGCGCCGTGCTCGGCGGAGCGGTCGTCGCCGTCGGCTGGCTCCTGGTCGGCTGAGAGCCCGCGACCCGCGAGGAGCCGGTCACACGCTCCGAACCGCTGGCTCCGGAGGCGAGCGCGCGTCGCGAGTGGTGGCCCCGCGGGGTCACGCCTCGTCGCGAAGCTCGACGTACGTGCGACGGACGGTGACGGGCGTGACGCCGGCGACGTCGGCCGCCTCCTGTTGGGTGTAGTCGGCGTCGCACTGCCGCGCGGCGGTGTACAGGCAGGCGGCGGCGACGCCGACCGGGTTGCGGCCGTTCGCGATCCCTTCCTCGACGGCGCGGTCGGCGAGGTCGCGTGCGCGCGACTCGACGGCCGCCGGACAGTCGAGTTCGCTCGCGAACCGCGGGAGGTACTCCGCGGGCGCGGCCGGCCCGATCGGGAGCCCGAGTTCGCGGTTCATCGCGTCGAAGGCCGCGCGGTGTTCCGCCTCGGTCGCCTTCGCGGCCGCACACACCTCGCCGACCGACCGGGCCACGTCGGCGGTGCGACACGCCACGTAGACGCACGCGGCCGCGAACCCCTCCAGCGAGCGACCCCGAAGCAGGCTCTCGGACTGGGCGGTGTCGAACAACGCACAGGCGGCGTCTCTGAGGCTCGTCGGGAGCTCCAGCGCCCCGGTCAGCCGCCGGATCTCGGTGTAGGCGTACACCTTGTTGCGGTCGCGTTTCGTGGCGATCCGCGCGCGGTTGTGTTGAACGCGCATCCGGGCGAGCCGCCGGCGCTTCCGGCCCGTGATGCGGGTCGACCGGCCGATCTCGGTCGAGAGCCCGCGGTCGTGACGCGACCGACACAACGGCGCTCCCGTCCGTTTGGGGTTCGCCTCGTCGTCGTCGAACGAGCGCCACTCGGGACCGTGGTCGATCCGGTCGGCTTCGACGACCAGCCCGCAGTCGACACAGACGCGTTCTGCGTCGTCGGTCTCGGTCCGTCCCGCACACTCCGGACACTCGTCGACGGCGCGTCCGGGCGTCGTCGGCTCGGCGGTGCGGCTGGCGTGAGAACGGTGCGAGCGGACGCGGGTGGGGCGTGTCTTGCTCATCACACCTGAACCTCGGTCGGGATCCCTTACTTATACCCCGGTGGATCGGGCCGCGACCGGCCGGCGCGGCGCCGGCAAACCGACCGGTAACCGGTCGGTGGATCCCCCGGCTCAGGGGGCCAGCGGTGGGTTTATCTACCGAACCGCGAGAAGAAGCAGCATGACGCTGTCGGAGATCGCAGAGGGGCTCGAGGTGACCGCCAGCCAGCGCGAGCGGGGCGTCGCCGTCGCGGACGACACGGACGTTCCGCTCGTGGAACGGCTGTGCGAGCACGGTCAGGAGCTGCCGTGTACGCCGGCGGCCACGGCGACGCTCGTCGACGCGTACACGGCCGGCCGGAGCGTCGGCGACGCCGCCGCCGAGGCGGGTCTCACGCCAATGACCGCCGCGAAGACGCTCCACCGGTGTGGCGTCGCCGGCGTGTGTCCGCTCGCGCCGACGCGCCGCGGAGTCGTCCGCGACTGGCTCGACGGTCGGCTCCCGCGCAGCGAGGCGGTGGCGCTCGCGGGCGGGGACGAGGCCGACTTCGCGCTCGCGACGTACATCGAGACGCACGACCCGCTGCCGGCCGTCGCCGACGTGGTGCGCGCGAGCGTCGCCGGGTCGGCGCCGCTCGGCTCCGGGCTCGGCGCCGACGACCCGCTCGGCGACGCGCTCGGCTCACCTGACGGGCTCCGGTAGGGCCGCGTCGACCCCCCGGCTCACCGCCGCAGCCGTCCGATCAGCCCGTCGGCTGTGACCCCGGCGTCGAGCGTCGTGTCGAACAGCCGCGCGTAGGCGTCCGCGACCGCTCGGGTGAACGCTCCGTCGCCGGTCGCCGCCGTCGGCGCGGCGGCCACGCGCGGGGCCGTCGGCGGAAGCGCGACGTCGGCGTCTGGCGTCTCCGCGGGGTCGGTCCCGCGACGGACCGCGATCGTCGCGTCGACGCCGGCCCCCACGTCGGCGACGCGGCCGTGGAGCCGCTGGAGCGCGTCGCGGCCGTGTGGCGTCGCGGGGCGCACCGCGGCGACGCGGTCGGCCGCCGTGACCGTCGCCACCGCCTCGTTCGACGCGACCGGCGAGGCGTCGACGATCACCGCGTCGTACGCGGCCGCCGCCTCGTCGATCCGGCGTTCGAGCCGGCGGGCCGCCTCGGCCGTTTTCGCGCGGGCGACCCGTTCGAACGGAGCGCGGGCCGGGATGGCGTCGGCGCGCCCCGAGAGGACCGCGTCGCCGCCGTCCCCGGTTGGCTCGCCGACCGCAATCGGATACGTCGCCGCCGACAACGACGCGCCGGCCTCGTCGGTGACGAGCGTCGTGAGGTCGGTTCCGATTCGGCCGTGAACGTACTCGGAAAGCCCCTGCGTCGCGAACGCGGCGTCGACGACCGCCACGTCGCGGCCGCCGCGCGCCCCGATCGCCGCCAGCTCGACGGCGGTCCGTGTCGTCCCCGCGCCGCCGGTCGCCCCGACCAGCGCGAGCGTCGTCGCGTGCATG
Organism: uncultured Halobellus sp.; assembly: GCA_964556645.1. GTDB lineage: Archaea > Halobacteriota > Halobacteria > Halobacteriales > Haloferacaceae > Halorubrum. The sequence goes on along the minus strand of CAZKXC010000017.1, from coordinate 26,151 downwards.
GCCTCCGCTCGACGGGTCACCGCTTAACCGCTTCGGAACGGCCGTTCGCGGGGTCGACAGGGAGGTTACCGCGCGATCGCCGCGGCGATCTCGTCGAGTTCGTCGTCCGAAAGGTCGGGGCGTTCTCCGGCGACCGCGTGAATCGGCGCGCCGCCGTCGCCCGTGAACCGCGGGATCACGTGCGCGTGGACGTGCGGGACCTCCTGACCGGCCGCCTCGCCGTCGTTGAGTCCGACGTTGGCGGCGTCGGCGTCGACCGCGTCCTGAACGCGAGGGGTGAGCGCGGTGACCGCCTCGAAGACGGCGCTCGCGAGGTCGGCCTCGAGGTCGCCGACGCGGGACGCGTGCGATTTCGGGATCACGAGCGTGTGGCCGGGCGCGAGCGGATTCGCGTCGAGAAACGCGATCACGTCGTCGGTCTCGTGTACGGTTCGGGCCGGGATGTCGCCGGCGACGATCGAACAAAAGACGCAGTCGTCGGACATACGCGAGCGGTCGACGCCGCGACTCATCAAGCTTTCCCGCCCGCCGGTCCGTCGGCCGGCTCGCGTGTCGGCGGGAACGTCTCGCCGGTCAGCGCTCGGCGTCCGGGAACGGCACCTCGATCCGGTCGCCGTCGTCGGGCAACAAACACTCGCCGTCGAACGCTCCGCGTGCCTCGCGCCGGATCGGCGAGGCGTCGCCGGCGTACCGCGAGGAGATGTGTACCAGCGCGAGGCGGTCCACGCCGGCGCGCTGTGCGATCTCGCCCGCCTCTCGCCCCGTCGAGTGAGCGGTGTCGCGGGCGCGGTCGGCCATCTCGTCGGCGAAGGTCGCGTCGTGAACCAGCAGGTCCGCGTCGGCCGCGACCTCGACGGTGCGTTCACGCGGGCGGGTGTCGGCGGTGTAGACGAGCGTTCGGCCGGGCCGCGGCGGACCGACGACCTGGTCGGGCTCCACCACGGTGCCGTCCTCGAGTTCGACCGTCTCACCCGCGTGGAGTCGCCCGAACGCCGGGCCGACCGGAACGCCGAGCTCCTCGGCGCGGGGACGGTCGAACCGACCCGGGCGGTCGTTCTCCGCGAGGACGTACCCCTGCGAGCGGGTGCGGTGAGCCGTCTCGAAGGCGGACACGGCGTACTCGTCCGTCTCGAACGCGACCTCGCCGGGAGCGACCGGCTCGACGCGGACGGGAAATCCCGGCTGGTGGCCCACGGCGTGGATGAGGTCGTCGAGGTCCGCGGCCGTGCCGGGCGGACAGTGGACGGTCAGCGGCTCCGTTCGGTCGTTGAACCCGAGCGTCTGCACCAGCCCGGGGATCCCGAGAACGTGGTCGCCGTGGAGGTGTGAGACGAACAGGCGGTCGATGCCGAACCCGGTGTTGAACCGCATCATGCCGCGTTGGGTGCCCTCGCCGCAGTCGAACAACAGGCGGTCGCCCTCCCGGTTGACGAACAGGGCGCTCGGCGCGCGCTCGGTGGTGGGGACGGCGCCGCCCGTCCCGAGAAAGGTGACGCGAAGAGACATGCTCCGAGGTGAGGCGGGCGGCGGTAAACTCCTTTCGAGCCGCGGCGGTCGAAGCCGACATGTGTCGTCCGCTCCGAGGGAGAGCATGTACGACTCGATCGCCGCGCTCGTCCGTCAGGAGGGGTGGCGGGCCGAGGGAGCCGCCGCCCGCGTCCACTACGACGGAGGCGGCGACCGGTTCGCCGTTGAGTTCTACGCCGAGGCCGACGCCGTGCTCTACTGGAGCGTCCCCGGAGACGGAGCGCCGGCGACGGACGCGGAGACGAACGGAACCGCGGCTCCGGTCCCGCGCGAGTCGATTCCGGATCCGCTCCGCCGACGGATCCGAGAAGACCTCGCGGCCGCCGACGTCGACCCGGCCGTCGAGCGCCGACCCGTCTGAGGGGATTGCGGCCGGCGCGGTTCACGCGTCGCGG
>CAZKXC010000017.1:19787-24129 GCA_964556645.1 uncultured Halobellus sp. | reverse complement strand
CTCCCCGTCGATCTCGTCGTCCGAACCCGCGCCGGTCCGTATTGCGGAAACCCGCCGAAAGCGGCCAGTCTCTCCGATTTCTGTCGGTCGATTCGGCCCGAAGGAAACCTATTTCACCGGCAGTCCGATAGAACGGCCATGAGTGGCGTCGAGTGGGAAGAAGACGACCCGTTCGAAGAGCAGCGGGAGACGGTCGAGAACCCGATGAAACGGTTGTTTCTCGCGTACGGCCGCGACTACGTGCCACAGCTCACCGTCGGGGTCGTCGCCAGCGTTTTCGCCCGGTTTCTCGACCTCCTGCCGCCGTTGATGCTCGGAATCGCCATCGACGCCGTCTTCTACGAGGACGCGGTGTTCAGCGAACAAATTCCGCTCGTCGTTCTGCCGGCCGGGTGGCTGCCGGCGAGTCAGACCGAGCAGTTCTGGTTCACCATCGGCGTCATCGCCGGCGCGTTCGCGCTCGGCGCCGCGTTCCACTGGGTCCGCAACTGGGGGTTCAACGCGTTCGCCCAACACATCCAACACGACATCCGGACGGACACGTACGACGAGATGCAGCGGCTGAACATGGCGTTCTTCTCGGACAAGCAGACGGGCGAGATGATGTCGATTCTCTCGAACGACGTCAACCGGCTCGAACAGTTTCTCAACGACGGGATGAACTCGTTGTTCCGGCTCTCCGTGATGGTCGTCGGCATCGGCGGGCTGCTGGTGTGGATCAACTGGCAGCTCGCGCTGGTCGCGTTGCTGCCGGTGCCGGTCATCGCCGGCTTCACCTACCTGTTCATCCGGACGATCCAGCCGAAGTACGCCGAGGTGCGCTCCTCTGTCGGAAAGATGAATTCTCGGCTGGAGAACAACCTCGGCGGCATCCAGGTGATCAAATCGTCGAACACCGAGTCGTACGAGTCCGACCGCGTCGACGACGTCTCGATGGATTACTTCGACGCCAACTGGGACGCCATCCGGACCCGGATCAAGTTCTTTCCGGCGCTGCGGGTGCTCGCCGGAATCGGCTTCGTGTTCACCTTCGTCGTCGGCGGGCTCTGGGTGTTTCAAGCCGCCCCGCCGGGGCCGTTCTCCGGCGAGCTTTCCGTCGGGATGTTCGTCGTGTTCATCCTCTACACCCAGCGGTTCATCTGGCCGATGGCGCAGTTCGGCCAGATCATCAACATGTACCAGCGCGCCCGCGCCTCCTCGGCGCGGCTCTTCGGGCTGATGGACGAGCCCTCGAAGCTCGAACAGGAGGCCGACGCGCCTGACCTCGTCGTCGACGAGGGCGAGGTCGTCTACGACCGCGTCGCGTTCGGCTACGACGAGGAACCGATCGTCCGCGACATCGACTTCGCCGTCGGCGGCGGCGAGACGCTCGCGTTGGTCGGGCCGACCGGAGCGGGAAAATCGACCGTGCTCAAGCTGTTGCTCCGGATGTACGACGTCGACGAGGGCTCGATTCGGATCGACGGCCAAGACGTCGGCGACGTCACCCTGCGGTCGCTCCGGCAGTCGATCGGCTACGTGGGCCAATCGTCGTACCTGTTTTACGGCACGGTGCGCGAGAACATCGCCTACGGAACGTTCGAGGCGACCGACGGAGAAATCCGCGAGGCCGCGAAGGCGGCCGAGGCCCACGAGTTCATCGAGAATCTCCCGGACGGCTACGATACGATGGTCGGCGAGCGCGGAGTGAAACTCTCCGGCGGCCAGCGCCAGCGGGTCACCATCGCCCGGGCCGTGCTCAAGGACCCGGACCTGTTGATCCTCGACGAGGCCACCTCCGACGTCGACACCGAGACGGAGATGCTGATCCAGCGGTCGTTAGACCGGCTCACGGCCGACCGCACCACGTTCGCCATCGCTCACCGGCTCTCGACGATCAGAGACGCCGACACCATTCTGGTGTTGGAGGGCGGAGAGATCGCCGAACGCGGAACCCACGAGCAGCTGCTCGAGAACGGCGGGTTGTACGCGCACCTCTGGGGCGTTCAGGCCGGCGAGATCGACGAGCTTCCACAGGAGTTCATCGACCGCGCACAGGAACGGACCGCGCGGCTCATCGAGGACGCCGAAGGCGACGACTGACGGCGACCACGGCGTACGGCCGGGCTCACGGCGATATTCGGCTCCAGTCGCCCGCCTCGTCGGACACCCTGTCCGAGCTGAGGTGATCGTTGGCCGGGTGGTCGGCTAACTCCGCGAGAATCGCGTCGCGAACCTGCCGGGGCTCTCGAAACGTCGCCATGTCGGCGCGGCGCAACACCGACTCGAGCCGGTCGCTCCCGTCGGGGTGGTCGATCTCGAACCCGCCGTACTGTTCGATGAGCTCCTCGCGGGTCACCGGGTACGTGTGCTCGCGAAGCGCGGGCTTCAACGGACCGAACGCCACGCCGTACACCTCCGCGGAGGTGGACTCGTCCTCGGTCATGCTCGCCGATCGACGCCCGACGTTGTAAGTCCACGGGCCGCGGACCGGCGGCTATAGGAGGTCGGCGCTCACAGGGATCCGGTATGCGACTCGCGGACGCCACCTGGACGGACGTGCGTGACGCCGACGTCGACGTCGCGTTGCTCCCGGTCGGAAGCACCGAACAACACGGCCCCCACGCGCCGCTTGGAACCGACACGCTGAACGCGGTCGCCGTCGCGGAGGCGGGAGCGGCGGCGTACGGCGCGGCGCCACGGGAGTCGGACGACACGGACCGGGGAGAGGTGGTCGTCGCCCCCGCGGTTCCGGTCGGCGTCGCGGAGGAACACCGCGCGTTCGACGGGACGATGTGGGTGAGCCCGGAGACGTTCCGGGCGTACGTGCGCGAGGCGGCCGCGTCGCTCGCGGCGGGCGGGATCGACCGCGTCGTCTTCGTGAACGGCCACGGCGGCAACGTCGAGGCGCTCGCGGAGGTCGCGCGCCGCTTCTCGCGGGACCCCGACCACGACGGCTACGGCGTCGCGTTCACGTGGTTCGAGGCGGTCGGCGAGCACGCCGGCGACATGGGCCACGCGGGGCCGTTGGAGACGGCGTTGTTGCGCGCCACGCGGCCGGAGCTCGTTCGAACGGATCGGATCGACGCCGCCCGCAACGGCGGGAGCGACCGCTGGGGCGAGTGGGTCGCCGGCGTGAACCTCGCGCACGACGCCGACGAGTTCACCGACAACGGCGTCGTCGGCGACCCCACCGACGGCGACGCCGAACGGGGGCGCGAGCTGCTCGACCGCGCCAGCGACGCGCTCGGGGAGGTGGCTCGGGCGGTCGTCGACCGACGGTGAGGTCCCGCCCTCACGACGACCCGCTCAGATGAGGTCGTCGGGGTCGTGCGCGTCGCGCATCCGTCGTGCCTCCGTGGCGTACCGCTCGCGTCGGTCCGGGTCGGCGACCGAGCCGAGGTCGCCCGGGCCGGCGTCGACGGCGGCGGTCGTGTCCCGCACGTCCGAAAACGACGTGAGCGCCCGTTCTTTCCGGACGTATCGCTCGCCGTCGAGGGTGGCGTAGGTGAGGATCACCACGTTCTGCTCGTCGTCGGAGTAGGTGCGCTCGACCAGCCAGACGCGGGCGTCGTTCGCCGTCGACTCGCTCATACCGGAGTATCGCGGGTCAGAGGCATAAATCAGGGCGCGCGTTCTCACCCGACGGCGGCGGTGGGGTCGCCGGGCGCCGAGCCGCTCAGTCGCCGGCGTCTTGGAGCGCGCCGCGGATGGCGGGAACCGTTCCGGTGAGCGACGCGACCTCCTCGGCGGCCGACTCGATGTCGCCCACCAGCGACTCCAGCTCCGTGATCTCCGCTTCGAGGTCGGCGGCGTCCTCGAACGCGTCGGCGCGCTCGCCGAGGACGTACGCCTTCTTCGCCGAGCGCACGTGGTCTACCGCGTCGCCGGCGTCGAGCGCCGATTTCAGTCCGTTGAGCGCGCCGAGCACGTTGTCTGCGTCGGTCACCCACACGTCGTCGGGGTCGGGCAGCTCCTCGCGGGCCGCCTCGAGGTGGTCTTCGACCTCGGCGCGAGTCTCCGCGGCCGCCTCGCCGAACAGGTCGTCGTCGTCGAACGTGGACTGGCTCATGCCGTATCTCTCGTGCCGGTCCGGCTTATAGCCGAGCCCAAAAGCGGAAGTGAAACCCGACGACGCGTCCTGTCTCCACGGGCACGAGCCGAGCCGAAACTCGAGCGCCGGGAGCGTTCGGCCGGAAACGGACGGAGAACGGGCCGAGACGCCGGCCGTCACCGCACGACCCGTCCCGGCGACGCGTCGGACGACCGGTCGAGCCCGGTCGCACCCGGGAGCCGGGAGACACACGACCGGCAGTATCGGTAGCCGCGCTCGTTTTCGACGTCACACTGCGGACACCGGACA
>CAZKXC010000017.1:4487-19687 GCA_964556645.1 uncultured Halobellus sp. | reverse complement strand
CAGTATCGGTAGCCGCGCTCGTTTTCGACGTCACACTGCGGACACCGGACAACCTTGGCGTCCGGATCGACGGCGTTGGTCTCGGCGTCCGGATCGACGGCGTCGACGCCGCGTCCGCCGGTCGCGTTCTGATCCCTGAGACGGCCCGCGCGGTACGCGATCAGGAGGCCGAGCGCAATCAGCGCGGCCTGGAGACCGAACACGAGGCTGCTGCTGATCATGTGGGCTCACCAGCCGCGATCTTGTGTTTCCGATCGAAAAAACGATTCGGCGGGACCCGCCGATCAGGCGAGCTTCGCGTACTGCTCGGAGAGCTTCGTCGCCGCCTCGTCGAGAAGGTCGGCCTCGTACGCGTCGAGGTCCCACTCGACCACCTCCTCGACGCCGTTCGCGCCGAGCTTCGCCGGGACGCCGAACGCCGTGTCCTCGTAGCCGTACTCGCCGTCGAGCACCAGCGAGCAGGGGAGCACCTCGCCGGTGTCGTTCACGATCGCCTCGACGGTGTGGGCGACGCCGGTCGCCGGCCCCCACTGGGTGGCGCCCTTGCGGCTGATCACGTCCATCGCGGACTCCTGGAGGTCCGCGAGAATCGTCTCCTTCTCGTCGTCGTCGAACGTCGGGTCCCGTCCGTTCACCCGGACCTTCGAGAAGACGGGCGCCTGTGCGTCGCCGTGCTCGCCGAGGATCGTCGCCTCCACGTTGGTTGCGGGCGCGTCGAACCGCTCGGAGAGCACGTACCGGAAGCGCGCGGAGTCGAGCCGGCCGCCGAAGCCGATCACCGCGTGGCGGTCACGGTCGCCCGTCTCGTACAGGTGGCGGTTGAGCAGGTCGACCGGATTCGAGGTGGTGACGGTGACGAAATCGTCGTTGTGCTCGGCCAGCTGGGAGCCGATATCCTCCATGATCGGAGCGTTGTCGCCCGCCAGGTCGATCCGGGTCTGTCCCTCCTTGCGGGGGATCCCCGCCGTGATCACGACGACGTCGGAGCCGGCGGTGTCCGCGTACTCCCCTTGTCTCACCGTCGTGTTCGAGTCGTAGGCGACGCCGTGGTTGGTGTCGGCCGCCTGGCCGATCGTCGTTTCTCGCTGGTCGGGGATGTCGACGAACACCAGCTCGTCGGGCACGCCGCGCAACGCGAGAGTGTAGCCGGCGGCCGCGCCGACGGTTCCCGCCGCGCCGATCACGCTGATTTTGGTCATGTCACCTAACACCGCGACCGGACCGTGAGTAAACGTTTCGGAAGCCACGCCGCGTCCGCGTCGCGAAACGTCTAACTCGCGGCGGCACGGATCCGCTCGTAGTGCCGACGTTCCGTTACCCGTGTCCCGGCTGTCGGACCACCAACAGCCTCCACGACGCCGACTGCGAGTTCGAGGGCGTGAGCTGGCCGACGATCGAGAAGGCGTACACCGACCTCCTCGCCGTCCTCACCGCCGACCGCGACGGCGTGTCAGAATCCGGGCTGCGAGCGGCCGTCCCCGGCGAGTGGGACGGGCTGAACAAGGCCGCGCTGGGCGCGCTCGAACGCGAACAACGGGTCGTCCGCGACGACGGACAGCTCCGGCTGCTCACCGCCGCGGAGTTCACGGAGCTCGTCTCGGAGCCGACCCGCGAGCCGATGCGGACCATCTACGAGCGCGGCTCGGTGCCCGGCTGTCACGACAACGCCGTCTTCGCGATGATCGCGTGGTACGAGATGGTCGGGCTCTCCTGGTCGGAGACCAAAGAAAACGTCGCCGAGTGGCTCCGGGCCTCCGGCGCGTGGGACCGCGGCGGGTTCGAGGAGTCGTCGCCCGAAGAACTCGTGGAGTCGAAACGCCACGTGTACGAGGAGGGATACGGCTGGAAGGAGAAGGGACAGGCGGCGAAACGCGTCATCGAACGGCACGGCTGACGGGCGACACAGCACGACAGTTTTAGGCCGCTCGTCGGTCTTTCTCGCACAATGGATCTCGGCTCCGTCCCCGTCGTCGGGTGGCCCGCCGTCGGCTCGATCGCCGGCGGGGCCGGCGCGCTCGCGCTGGGATGGGCGGTCCGCCGCCACCGCGGCCGGCCGGGCGTCGACTGGTTTCTCGGCGTGTTCCTCGCGCAGGCGACGTGGTGTTTCTCCTACGGGATCGGCCTGCTCGTCGACGGGCCGACGCTCCGGGTCGTCCTGGAGGCGACGACCTGGCTCGGCATCGTCTGGACGGGGATCGCCTTTCTGGGGTTCGCGCTCGCGTACACCGGCCGCAGCGACGTGGTTCGGAGCCGGCTCTTCGCCGCGGTCGTCGGATTCGGGCTGGTCTCGACGGTCGGGCTCGCCACGAACGCGGTTCACGGCGCGTTCTGGACCGGGTTCGCGGTCGACCCGGCGTTCGGCGTTGCGACCGTCTCGTACAGCTTCGGCCCGTGGGCGTACCTCGTCGTCGCCGTCGAGACGGTGCTCGTCGCGAGCGGGGTCTTCCTGCTCGTGGACACGCTGCTCAGCTACGGACCGCTCTACCGGCGCGAGAGCGCGGCGGTCGCGTTGAGCTCGCTTCCGCCGGGGTTCGCGCTCGTGGCGTGGACGCTCGGGCTCGGCCCCGTGCCACAGCTTCAGCTCGCGCCGCTCATGTTCGTCCCGCACGTCCTGCTCGACGCGTACGCGTTCGACCGCGCGGAGATGTTCGACACCCACCCGACGACCAGCCGCGCGGCCGAGCGCACCGCCGTCGACGACATCGACGATCCCGTCGTCTCGCTCGCGCTCGACCGTCGGATCGTCCGGCTCAACCCGGCCGCCGAGACGCTCCTGGGCGTCGACGCCGAGGAGGCCCACGACCGTCCGCTCGACGCGTTTCTCGACGTGCCGATCGACCCAGAAGACGACGAATCGGTGACGGTCGACGCCGCCGGCCGCCGCCGCACGTACGCGGTGTCGAGCTCGCGGCTGACCGACCCGAACGGAACACACGTGGGGTACACGGCGGTGTTCTCGGACGTCACCCGCCGCGAGCGCCGGCGCCAACAGCTAGAAGTGCTCAACCGGGTGCTCCGGCACAACCTCCGCAACGACGCCGGCGTCGTTCACGGCTACGGCGAGCTTCTCGTCGAACGGCTCGACGACCCCGGGCTCGTCTCGATGGCCGACGCGATCGAGCGACGGGCCGGCGCGCTGGCCGCGCTCGGCGAGAAGGCCGGCACCGTCGAGACGTTGTTGGCCGACGCCGAGCCGAGCGAGACCGACGCGGCCGAGGCGATCGAGACGGTCGTCGACGACGCCCGCGAGCGCTTCCCGGCAGCGCGCCTCGAGGCCGACGTCGACGACGACCCGGAGGCGACGACGGTCCCGCTCAGGCCCGACGCGCTCCGCGCGGTGGCCGAAAACACCGTCGAGAACGCGCTCGAACACCACGACGGCGCGGGCGTCGTGCGCGACGACGGCAGCGCGTGGGCCCGGGTGACGCTGCGGCGCGACGACGACCGGCTCGTGTTCGCCGTCGTCGACGACGGCCCGGGGATCCCCGACCACGAGGTCGCCGCGATCGAGGCCGGCCGAGAGACCGCGCTCGAACACGGCTCCGGGCTCGGCTTGTGGCTCGTCGAGTGGGGTGCCGCCGCGCTGGGAGCGGACGTAGCGTACGCCGACCGTGAGCCGCGCGGCACCCGGGTGACGGTGTCGATCCCGGTCGTAGAAGATGGGTGACGCCCGGCGGCTCAGTCGCTCTGAATGCGGGGCGCGAGCATGTAGGTCACCTGACCTAACCCCTCGCCGAAGCTGTAGTGGAGTTTGACGGGGAACTCCTCGCCGAGTTCGACGGTGACCTCGGCGTCGCCCGGAATCGCCTTGTTCATGTCTTTGAGGTAGTCGAGGCTGAAAAGCGAGTCCGCGGCGCCGGCGGCGAGCGCGATCAGGTCGTCGCGGGCGAGTTCGAGGTCGACGTCGTCGGTGTCGCCCTCGGCCTCGATGAGAAACGTCTCGGCGGTCTCGTCGACGCGCAGGCGGATGTGATCGGAGACCATGTCGGCGGCTTTCACGCCGCGGTCCATCTGTGCGCCCTCGACGACGATCTCGGCGGGGAGGTCCAACTCGGGGATGTCGGGCTCCTGTCGGATCGAGTCGGGATCGATGAGCGCGAGGGTGTAGGAGAGGCCGTCGGTCTCGATGTGGAGCTTCCGGGTCTCCTCGTCGAGTTCGAGGTGGATCAGGTCACCGGAGGCGGCCATGCCGGCGATATCCTCGAGACGCGCGAGGTTGACGCCGATGACGCCGCCGTCTGCCTCGTACGACTCGAAGGCGGCGGCCTCGAGCGTGAGGTCGACCATCCCGACGTTCGCGGGGTCGACGGCGCGGATCGAGAGGGCCTCCTCGTTCAGGCGGATCTTACACTCGTCGACCAGCACGCTCACCGAATCGAGCGCGTCCTGCAGCGTCGACGCGCTCACGATGGCCTTGAACATATACGTTCAGCTACGGCGGTATCCCCTAAAAAGCCACCCAATCGGGACTCGCCGCCCCGGGAGCGAATCCGGCGACAAGGGGGACGTGGTCGCCCCAGGCGGGTCGGAGCCGGCGGACGCGACCGGGTCGGACGAGCGGCGGACGCGACCGGCTCAGACGAGCGGTTCGACGAGCTCCCGCCCCGCCGCCAGCAGCGTCTCGACGCGGTCGTCGGCGTCCGACTCCGCGTACACCCGCAGCTTCGGCTCGGTCCCCGACGGGCGGACGAGCAGCCAGGAGCCGTTCTCCAAGAGCAGCTTGAACCCGTCGAGGGTGACGACCTCCGCGACCGGGTGTCCGGCGACCGCCTCCGGAATGTGGTCTTCTAACGCGTCGAGAACGCCCGCCTTGCGGTCGTCCGGACACTCGATCGACACCTTGCCGGCGGCGATCTGGCCGTGCTCCGCGAGCAGGCGGTCGACCCGCTCGTCGAAGGGTTCGGCGTCGGTCGCGTCGGCCGCGAGCAGCGCCATCAACACCCCGTCTTTCTCGCGAACGTGACCGCGGACGGAGAAGCCGCCCGACTCCTCGCCGCCGAACAACGCGTCGTGGTCGGCCATCGCCTCCGCGACCCACTTGAACCCGACGGGGGTCTCGAACACCTCCTGGCCGTGGGCCTCGGCGATCCGGTCGACCAGAAACGTCGTCGAGACGGTGCGGACCGCCGGGCCGGCGTCGGTCTCCAACAGCCGGTCGTAGCAGGCGGCGTAAAACAGGTTGGCGTCGAGAACGCCGCGCTCGGGGGTCACCACCGCCACCCGGTCGGAGTCGCCGTCGTTGGCGATCCCGAGGTCGACGTCGGTGTCGGGGTCGGTCACGGTCGCCGCGAGCGCCTCGAGGTGCTCCGCGCTCGGCTCCGGCGACGCGCCGCCGAACGTCGGGTCGCGGTCACACCGGAGCCGGCGCACCTCCGCGCCGGCCGACGCCAACAGGGTGTCCGTCACGCCGCGGCCGCTGCCGTGCATCGCGTCGTACGCGACCGTGAGCCCGTCGAGGTCGGCGTCGACGAGATCTCTGGCGGCCTCGGCGTGTGCGCTCACGAAGTCGTGTCGTCGGACCTCGCCGCGCTCGGCCTCGGGGAGGAGGTCGGGCTCCGCGAGCCGCGAGACGACGTCTTCGGTCACGTCTGGAAGCGCCGGCGCGCCGTCGCTCGGGATGAACTTCACGCCGTTGTACTCGGGCGGGTTGTGCGAGGCGGTCACCATACACGCGCCCGCCAGGTCGTTGTCGACGATGCCGTAGGCGATCACCGGAGTGGGGACGTCGCGTTCCGGCAGGAGCACGTCGAAGCCGTTGCCCGAGAGCACCTCGGCGAGGCTCTCGGCGAACCCCTCGCTCGTCTCGCGGGCGTCGTAGCCGACCGCGACCGGCTCGTCGTGACCCGCCGCGTCCAGGTGGTCGGCGACCGCCTGGCCGACGATGCGCACCCGGTCGTCGGTGAAGGTGTCGAGCGTCGCCCGCCAGCCGTCCGTGCCGAAAGAAATCTCGTCCATGTCTCACGTCTCGCGCGCGGGGATAATAATGGCCGGTGTCGGCCGCCGGGCGCCCCGTCGGGTTTTAGCCCCCGGGCGTGAAACGGCCGCCATGACGACGATCGTCGCGATATCCGGCAGCCGGCGGGCGGACAGCACGACGAAGGCCGCCCTGCGCGTCGCGCTCGCGGGGGCCGCGGACGCCGGCGCGACCGTCGAGCTGATCGACCTCGGGGCGGTCGACCTGCCGTTGTACCATCCCGACGCGGACGAGCAGGGCGACAGCGAGCGGCTGAAACGGCAGGTCCGCCGGGCCGACGGCGTCGTCGCCGGCACGCCGGTGTACCGCGGCTCCTACTCGTCGACGTTCAAGAACTTCCACGACTTCTGTGGGTCCGAGGAGTACGACCACACCGCGGTGGGATTGTTGGCCACCGCCGGCGGCGGCTCCTACGGCGGAACGCTCGAACACCTCCGGTCGACGTTCCGGAACGTCCACGCGTGGGTCGTTCCCCACGAGGTCGGGATCCGCGGCGCCGCCTCGAGCCTCGACGCCGACGGGGAGTTCCGCGACGACGACCTCCGGCGGCGAACCGAGCGCCTCGGCCGGGTCGTCGCCGAGCACGCCGAGCGGTTGAACGGCTGACGAGCGGAACGCTCCGCGGGTCGGCTCCGCTGCCGTCGCCAGGTGTGGTACGAACACCCACACTTGAGCGGCGTGGTGTGTCAGGCCGAATCGTCTTCTGAACGCGCTCTCAAAGAACGGGCGTTGAGCCAGGTAGTCCACGGCTCATCGCATCGCAGGACTGGAGCCGACCGCCACGGCTGTGACACATGCGTCGGACGGCTGTCGCTCCCCGAGCGCGTCCGTGGTCTGGATGCTCGGGGAGCCACACAGCACGGTGTTGTCTGCGCCCCGCCCGTCCCGATCGGTAGCGAGCCCGCGTTCCGTCTGTCACGCGTCGGTATCGGGACCCAGCAGTTCGACCACCAGCGCGTTCTGTGCGTGCATCCGGTTTTCCGCCTGGTCCCACACGAGCGCGCGGTCCGACTCGAGCACGTCGTCGGTGATCTCCTCGCCGCGGTGGGCGGGGAGACAGTGTAACACCTTCGCGTCGGTGTCCGCGAGCAGGTCGGCGTTCACCTGGAAGCCGTCGAAGGCGGCGAGCTTCTCCGCGCGCTCGTCCTCCTGGCCCATCGAGATCCAGACGTCGGTGTAGACGACGTCGGCGTCGGCCACGACGGCCGCCGGGTCTGTCGTCGGCTCGACGTCGGCGCCGAAGGCGGCGGCCCGGTCGAACACCGCCGGGTCCATTCCGTACGCCGCGGGCGTCGCGACCGACACGTCCAGCCCCGCCATCGCCGCGCCGACGACGAACGATTGGCCGACGTTGTTGCCGTCGCCGACCCACGCCACGCTCGCGTCCGTGCCGACCGCCTCGCGGATGGTGAGCAGGTCCGCGAGCGTCTGACAGGGATGCGCCTCGTCGGTGAGTCCGTTGATCACCGGGCAGTCGGCGTGAGCAGCCAGCGTCTCGACGTCGGCGTGGTCGAACAACCGCGCCATCACTCCGTCCACGTAGCGACCGAGCACGCGCGCGGTGTCGCGCAACGGCTCGCCGTGGCCGAGCTGGAGGTCGTCGGGACCGAGAAACATCGCGTGGCCGCCCAGCCGCGTCATCCCCGTCTCGAAGGAGATCCGCGTCCGCGTCGACGGCTTCTCGAAGATCATTCCGAGCGTGGCCTCGGGGAGTCGCGGGGCGGTCTCGCCGGCCTTCATCGCGGCCGCGCGGTCGAGCAGGGCGTCCAGTTCGGCTGGCGTCACGTCGTCGATGTCGAGGAAGTCGTCGGTTGCGAGTGGCATGTGGTGTGAGTGTGGTGGGTGAGGTGAGCGGGCGAGACGGCGTTGGTGACGGAGACCGGCGCGGCGCGCGGCCGCGAGCTACGATCGGTCGCGGCAGACGTCCGCCAGCACGGTCGTCGCGCGGTCGAGCTCCGACAGCGGGAGCCGCTCGTCGGGCGCGTGGTCCAGCTCGGAGTCGCCGGGGCCGTAGGTGACCATCGGGCAGTCCCACTCGGCCGCGAAGAGGTTCATGTCGCTGGTGCCGGTTTTTCTGAGCAGGCGGACGTCGCCGCCGGCCGCGCGGATCGCCACGCGGAACGCCCGCGCCAGGTCGGTCCGTGGACTCTCCATCACGGGCGGGATCGGCTCCTTCCACTGGACCGAGCCGGTCGTCAGGTCGGCTTCCGCGAGCTCGTGGATCTCGTCGACCGTGCGCGATGGGGGAACCCGGAGCTGGACGTCCATCGCCGCCTCGACCGCGAGCCCGTCGTCTGTCAGCCCGCCGTCGACGGAGACGGGCTTCGTCGTTACCTGCTCGAAGACGGGCGTGTCGGCGTCCGTCGGGGTGAACGTCTCCTCGACGTCGTGCCACCAGTCGATCGCGTGTTGGATCGCGTTCGGCTCCGGGCGCGAGGAGTGGCCGGACTCGCTGGCGTTCACGTAGGTTCCCGAGAGAAACCCGCGGTAGCCGAGGGTGATCCCGTCCCAGCCGGACGGCTCGCCGTTCACCACCGCCTCTGGCGCGTCTCTGTCGGCGACGAGGTGGCGGGCGCCCCGCGAGTTCGTCTCCTCGCCGACGACGCCGACGAAGGAGACGCCGGTCTCGACGGCGGCGACCGCCATCGAGACCAGCGGCCCGGTGGCGTCGACCGCGCCGCGGCCCCACAACACGGGTTCGCCCGGCTCGCCGACCCGAACGTCGGTCGCGCCGAGTTCGTCGATGTCGGCGGGTGCGGGACGAACCTCGACGGGCACGTTGCCCGGGACCGTGTCGATGTGAGAGGTCAACAACACCGCGTCGTTCGCCGGCGCGCGGACGTTTCCCACCTCGTCGGTCCACGCCTCGCGGCCGTTCGCCTCGAAGAAGTCGACGAGCCGGTCGGCGGCCGTCGCCTCCTCGCCGGAGGGCGACGGGATCGAGACGAGGTCGTACAACAGCTTCCGAGCCGGGGTGTCGCAGGCCTCGGGGTAGCCGCCGCCGGCGACCACGTCGGTGCCGGGGTCGGACTGCCCGCCGGTCGAGTCGCCCGAGCGGTCGGACTGCCCGCCGGTCGAATCGGCCGGCCGTTCCGTCCGGCCGTCGGGCGCGGCGGTCACGAGACCACCTCCGCGATCGCGTCGACGACCGCGTCGGCGTGGTCGCGGTCGACGGTCAACGGCGGGAGCAGCCGCAACACGGTGCGGCCCGCCGGCAGCGCGAGGATCTGGTGGTTGATCGCCAGGTCGCGGACGACCCGGTTGGAGCCGCGTTTCACCTCGATGCCGATCATCAGGCCGTCGCCGCGAACGTCGCGCACGTCGTCGCCGAGGCGTGCCTCGGCCTCGCGGCGGAGATACGAGCCGACCTCGGCGGCGTGTGTCGGAAGCGACTCGCGCTGGATGATGTCGAGAGTGGCGCCCGCGGCGGCCGACACCACGGGACCGCCCGAGAACGTCGACCCGTGGTTCCCGCAGTCCGCCGCGATCCAGTCGCGACACACCGTCGCGCCGATCGGGAGCCCGCTGCCGAGCCCCTTCGCGGTCGTGAGGATGTCGGGCACCACGTCGTGGCGGTCCGCCGCCCACAACGAGCCGGTGCGGCCCAGTCCGGTCTGAATCTCGTCGAGGATCATCGCGGCCCCCGACGTCGCGGTCGCGACGCGGACCGCCTGCAGGTACTCGGTCGAGACCGGGTTGATACCCCCCTCGCCCTGGAGGGGTTCGAGGATCACGGCGGCGGTCTCCTCGTCGACCGCCTCCATCATCGCCGCCGTGTCGCCGTACTCGACGAACTCCACGCCGCCGGCGAGCGGCTCGAACGGCTTCTTGTACTTCTCTTTCCAGGTGGTCGCGAGCGCGCCCATCGTCCGGCCGTGAAACCCCTGCGTCGTCGCGACGATCTTTTCGCGGCCGGTCGCGCTCCGGGCGAACTTCAGCGCGGCCTCGTTGGCCTCGGTCCCGGAGTTACACAGCCAGACGTTGTCGACGTCGACGGGAGCGGTCTCGGCCAGCTGCTCGTACAGGGCCGTCCGCGCCGCGTGCGGGTACGACGCCTGCACGTACAGCAGCTCCTCCAGCTGCGTCGTCGCGGCGTCGACGACCTCTGGGTGACAGTGGCCGACCGGCACACACGCGTAGCTCGCGCCGAAGTCGAGATACTCGGTGCCGTTCGTGTCGGTGACGTGGACGCCGTCGCCGGAGGCGATCTCGATCGGCTTCTCCGAGAAGACGAAGCCGCTCACGCGGTCTCACCTCCGGTCTCTATCGCGTCGGCGCCGTCCTCCTCGAGCGCCGAGCGCGCGATGACCGTTCCCGCCCCGCCGAGCGCGGCGAGGATCGGGTCGGCGGCGTTCGCGTCCGCGACGACGACGCGCCCGGCGCCGCCCGAGAGCGCCTCGGTCGCGGCCATCACCTTCTTTTTCATGAACCCCTCGGCGGCGTCTTCGACCGCCGCCAGGTCCGCGGGCGTGGTCGCGGAGTCGATGAGCGTGTCGGGGTCTGCGGGGTCGGCGTAGACGCCGGCCACGTCGGTCAACAGAACGAGGTCGGCCGCCAGCGCGCCCGCGACCGCCGCGGCCGCCCGGTCGGCGTCCGTGTTGACCGGCGTCACGTCGCCGTCGTCCTCCCGGCCGGCCATCGGCGGCGAGACGACGGGCGTGTAGCCGTCGGCGAGCAGTCCGTCGAGCAGGTCGGCGTTCACCGACTCGATCCGTCCGGAGTGGTCGCCGCGTCTGATCTTGCGTTTCCCCTCCTCGACGACGCGGACGGCCGACTTGCGGGGTCCAGAGAGGAGTCCGCCGTCGACGCCGGAGAGGCCGACCGCGTCGACGCCCGCCGCCCGGAACCGCGCGGTCAGCTCGGTGTTGAGCTTGCCCGCCATCGCCATCGCAAACGCCTCCATCGCCGCCGCGTCGGTGAACCGGCCGGTGACGCCGGAGGCGGATTCGACGTACTCGGGCTCCAGGCCGAGCCGTTCGATCGTCTCGTCGACGACCGTCGAGCCGCCGTGGACGACGACGACGTCGCGGCCGTCCGCCGCGAGCGTCGCGACGTCGCCGACCGCGCCGGCGGGGTCGACCGCCTTCGCGCCGCCGATCTTGACCACGACGGGCGAGTCGGCCGCCGACTCGGCGCCGCTCATGGTGACCCCACGGGGTGGAGCCCCTCGAAGCCCAGTCCGGCGGTCTCCGGCAGCCCGAGCGCGATGTTGGCCGCGTGGACCGCCTGACCCGCCGATCCCTTGGTCATGTTGTCGATCGCCGAGAAGACGACCACGCGCTCGTTGCCGGGGTCGAGCTCGAAGCCGACCTCGCCGTAGTTGGTGCCGGCGACCGACTTCGGCTCGGGGTAGCGGTAGACGCCCCCTCCGCCCGAGACGATCCGCATGAACGGCTCGTCGGCGTACGCGCCCCGATACGCGCTCCACAGGTCCGCCTTCGAGAGGGGCTCGTCGGGGAAGACGTGACACGTCGCCGACGCGCCGCGAACCATGTCGACCGCGTGGACGGTAAACGAGACGTCCAGCCCGAGGTACGCCTCGATCTCCGCCTCGTGGCGGTGGCCGGTCGGGGCGTACGGCCGCACGACGCCCGAGCGCTCGGGGTGTGAGGAGGCCGCGCCGCCGCCCGCCCCCCCTTCCGAGGAGCCGACCTTCACGTCGACGACGACGTCGCCGGCCGCAGGACCGAGCACCCCGGCGTCGACGAGGGGTTTGAGCCCGAGAATCGTCGCGGTCGCGTTGCAGCCGCCGCCGGCGATCAGGTCGGCACCGGGGAGGTTCTCGCGGTTGAGCTCCGGGAGCGCGTACTCCGCCCGCTCGAGGAACGCCGGCGCGGCGTGGCCGTCGTACCACTCGTCGTAGGCGGCCGCGTCGGGCAGCCGGAAGTCCGCCGAGAGGTCGACCACCGTGTCGGCCGCCTCGAAGTAGGCGTCGATCCGGTCCATCGAGACGCCGTGTGGCGTCGCCGAAAAGAGCACGTCGACCGACTCGAGGTCGTCGGGCGGCGAAAACCGCAGGTCGAGACCCCGGAGGTTCGGGTGCGACCGGCCGACGGTCATGTTGTCGGCCGACCGCGAGGTGGCCTGGACGACCTCGAAGCCGGGGTGGCCGGCGAGAAGCCGCAACAGCTCGCCGCCGGTGAAGCCGGTGGCGCCGACGACGCTCGCGGTGTACGTCTCCGTCGCGGCGTCGGCCGCGGCCGTGGTCGCTCCGGTCTCGGCGTCGACGGTCGCGTCCGCGCCGGTCATGCGACGACCTCGTCGGTCCGGTCGCTTGCGAGCGTCTCGGCCGTGGCTTCCAGCCAGTCGACGACGCGTGCCGGAACGTCGACCTCGCTCGCCTCGGTGAGCGCCTTGAACTCGACCGTGTGGTTGACCTCGTGGACGGTGTACTCGCCGGAGTCCGTCCCGCCGACCTCCATGAGGTCGACGCCGAGAAGACCGCCGCCGACGGCCTCGGAGGCGCGCTCGACGAGGTCGACCGCGCGGTCGTCGAGCGCGAACGAGTCGGTCTCGCCGCCTTTCGCGGCGTTCGTGAGCCAGTGGTCCGACGAGCGGGTCATCGCGGCGATCGGCTCGCCGTCGGCAGCCAACACGCGAATGTCCCGGCCGGGCTTGTCGACGAACTCCTGCACGTAGAACACCTTGTGCTCGTAGTGGCCCAACGTTTCCTTGTGTTCGAGGATCGCCTCGGCGGCGCTTTGAGTGTCGATCTTCGCCATCAGCCGGCCCCACGAGCCGACGACGGGCTTGAGCACACAGGGGTAGCCGAACGACTCGATCGCCTCCATCGCCGCCTCCTTGGTGAACGCGACCTCTGTCGCCGGAGTGGGGATGTCGGCGTTCGCGAGCGCGAGCGAGTTGGCGGCCTTGTCCGCACAGACGTCGCCGGTTTCGGGGCCGTTCACCACGGGGACCCCGTAGCTGTCGAGAAACCGGGTGGCGTACAACGAGCGGCTCGTCGAGAGACACCGGTCGACGACGAGGTCGAGATCCGCGACGTCGGCGGTAGTCGATTCCAGACCGAACCGCTGGCCGCGGACGTCGATCTTCTCGACCTCGTGGCCCCGCTCGCGGAGCTCCGCGAGCAGCAGCTTCTCGTCCCGGCGGATCCGGGAGTAGAGGATCCCTACGTGCATGTCGACCACGCGATCGTCGCCGTCATCTACTCGCCCCAGTCCTCCTCGAGCTCGGGAGCCTCCTCCAGCGCGACGGGGTCGAGCGAGATCACCTCGAGTTCGGTCCCGGTGACCGGACTGTCGATTATCTCGCCGACCTCGACGTCGGCCGGAAGCTCGATCTCCTCGCCAGTGATCGGGTCCTCTGCCAGCACCGGGTCGGTATCGGTCGTCATCGTGGTCGATCCTCCTCGCCGTACAAATATAAAGCCTTCGAACCTATAATACAACTTACAATACAAACAGAGGTCTCTACCCGGACCAAAGCGTCTCACAACCGCCGTGTGGAATTCAGTATCAGATTTCGATCATATATCGTCCCCATCGCGGGGACGGCGGCCCGTTCGGAGCCGGCGGTCGGCCCGATCGTCGCAGCCCGGCTCCGTGTGAGGAATCGATCGAACGGTCGAGCACGGGCGGTTCCGCCTCCCGCGAGAGGTCACACATACGTCGCCACCTCCGTCTCACGGCGGTCGGCCGCGGCCGCGAGCCGGTCCCGGCGCGCCTCAAGCGCCGCCGCGTCGTCGTCGATCGCCGACTCGGCCGTCGCGATCGCCTCGGCGACGGCGTCTGGCGCCGGCCCGCCGGCGGAGTCGCGGTCCGCGACGCTGTTGACCGGATCGAGTGCGGCCTCGACGTCCGCGCGGCTCACGTACGCCGAAAGCGCGTCGCCGGCGACGTCACGAACCGCCTCCTCGATCGTCGCGGCCGCCGCCGCGGGCGCGTCCGCGTCGTCGATCGTCTCGGCCGCCGCGGCGACCACCTCGTGGGCGGTCCGGAACGGCATCCCGGCGGCCGCGAGCAGGTCGGCGACGCCCGTCGCCGTCGAAAAGCCGTCGCCGGCCGTCTCGGCGAGCGTCTCGACGGCCCAGTCGGCGGTCGCGACGGCGCCGGCGGCGACCGTCGTCGCCTCCCGCACGTCGCCGGCGACCTCGAACACCCCGGCGTGAGCGCGCTGGAGATCGCGGTTGTACGCGCGCGGCAGCCCCTTCAACAACGAGAGCGTTCCCGTCGCCTCGCCGATCGCGTCGCCGGCGACGCCGCGGGTCAGCTCCAACGTGTCGGGGTTCTTCTTCTGTGGCATGATCGAGGAGGTCGACGCGTACGCGTCCGACAGCTCCAGAAACCCCTTGTTCGAAAAGAGGATCAGATCTTCGGCGAGCCCCGACAACGACGTCGCAAGCGTCGCACACGCGGTCGACCCCTCCGCGAGGAAGTCCCGGGCAGAGGCGGCGTCCATCGAGTTGGCGACGACCCCGTCGAACCCCAGCAACGCCGCGGTGCGCTCGCGGTCGATGTCGAACGGGGTGCCCGCGAACGCGGCCCCGCCGAGCGGCGAGCGGTTCGTGCGGTCGTACGCCCCGAGCAGCCGCTCGGTGTCGCGAGCGACCGCCCCCTCGTAGGACAACAGGTAGTGAGCGACCGTCGTCGGCTGCGCGGGCTGCAGGTGGGTGTACCCCGGCATCACGGTCTCCGTGTGTGCTTCCGCGACGTCGATAAGCGCCTCCCGCAGCGTCACCGTCGCCTCGGCGACTGCGAGCAGGTCCTCCCGCAGGCGGTACCGAATACACGCCGCGACCTCGTCGTTGCGCGAGCGCGCCGTGTGCATCCGCCCGCCGTCGGGACCCATCCGGTCGATGACGGCCGTCTCGATCGCCTCGTGGACGTCTTCGCCCTCCGGCAGCGCGGCGTGACCGGCGGCCTCCACGTCCGCGAGCGCCGCGAGGATGTCCCCCGCGACTGCGTCGTCGACGATGTCCTGCTCCGCGAGCATGATCACGTGCGCGCGGTCGACCGCGAGGTCGGCCGCGAAGAGCGCCTCGTCGCCCGCGAGACTCGAGAGGAACTCGCGGGCGGGGCCGCCGCTGAACCGGTCGCGACGGACGGCCGTGCCGCTCCCGGCGGCCGCGTCGTCGTCGGAGCCGGAGGGGTCGTCGGTCATCTACTCGGCGTCTGTGGTGTCGTCCGTTGCGGCACCGCCGTCGACGCTGCCGTCGTCCGTTGCGGCACCGCCGTCGACGCTGCCGTCGTCCGTTGCGGCACCGCCG
>CAZKXC010000017.1:0-4387 GCA_964556645.1 uncultured Halobellus sp. | reverse complement strand
TGCGGCACCGCCGTCAGCCACCACCTCGGGCTTTTCGGCGCCCGTCTTCACCTCGTTGGCGAGGCGTTCCTGGAGCCCGTGGTACTTGGCGACGCCCGTGGCGTCCGCCTGCGCGATTCCGGCGACGTCCTCGGTGTTGAACGACGCCATCTCCTCGGAGTACACCGCGTACTCGGAGTCGCGGGCGACGACGCGGCAGTTGCCGCCGGCGACTTTCACCGTCGCGGTGCCGGTGACGACGTCCTGTGTCTCGTCGACGAACGCGTTCAACGCGTCGACGACGGGCGCGAACACGAGCCCCTCGTACGCCTTCTCGGACCACTCGTGTTCGATCCCCGTTTTGAACGAGCGCTCGTTTTTCGTGAGCACGAGGTCTTCGAGGGCCTGATGCGCCGTCAACAGGACGGTCGCGGCCGGGTGTTCGTAGTTCTCGCGCACTTTTAACCCGAGCATGCGGTCTTCCATCACGTCGGTGCGGCCGACGCCGTAGTCGCCCGCGTACTCGTTGAGGTGTTGGATCAGCGGGACGGGCGCCATCTCCTCGCCGTCGACGGCGACCGGACGCCCCTCCTCGAAGGCGACCTCGATGGTCGTCTCTCCCTCGGGTTCGGCGGTCCACTCGTAGATCTCCGCCGGCGGCTCGTAGTCGGGATTCTCCAGTTTCCCTCCCTCGACCGCCCGCGACCAGATGTTCTCGTCGATAGACCAGACGCCGCCGTCGCCCGCCTCGACCGGGAGGTCCTTCTCGGCGGCGTAGTCGATCTCCCACTCGCGCGTGAGTCCGAGCTCGCGAACGGGTGCGATCACCTCGAGGTCCGAGCCGCGCCACACCGCCTCGAACCGAAGCTGGTCGTTCCCTTTGCCCGTACAGCCGTGTGCGATCGCGTCACACCCCTGCTCCTCGGCGACCGCCAGAATCGACTCCGCGATGACGGGGCGCGCGAGCGCGGTCCCGAGCGGGTACCCCTGGTACGTCGCGTTGGCTTTCACCGCGTCGAAACACAGCTCCGCGAACTCCGCTTTCGCGTCGACGACGTGAAGGTCGAGCCCGAGCGCCTCCGCCGTCTCCTCGGCCTCGTCGAACTCCTCGGTCGGCTGGCCGACGTCGACGTTGACGCCGACGACCTCGTCGTAGCCGTACTCTTCTTTCAAGAGTGGTACACAGACCGTGGTGTCGAGTCCGCCGCTGAACGCGAGTGCAACGCGTGCCATTACTGAGGTACAGTGGGGTCACACCCTTAAATTCGTTGGTTTTGGTTTTGTAATAATATCCGAGAGCCGGGGCTCACGAGAAACGCGGCGATGGCTCTCCGGGTGAAACGGCGCGAACGCGACGAGAAAAACGTCCCAGCCTACGGGACCGGTCGTCGCGCCGCGCCGGAAGCCGGTCGCGGCGGTCGGACGCCTCGTCGCGGTCGCGGGGCTCGTCGTCGGAAACGGACGGGGTCGCGACGAACCTCCGCGCTCATTATCAGTACGTAATTCAGCCGGAGTACAAGAATGTTGCGAGACGCGCCGGCGATGCCGGGTCTGACGACGTCGTGGCGCCGACGCCGACGCTTTCTCGCGGGACGCCTACACCGTCTCGCGGTACGCCTCCAGGGTCCGTTCGACGTCCTCGTCGGTGTGTGCGTACGAGACGAACTGACACTCGTACTGATTGGCGGTGAGAAACACGCCGCGGTCTTTCATCCCCTGCCAGAACACCCGCTCCCACCGGTCCGTGGCGGCGTCCGCCACGTCCGCGCCGGTTTTCGGACAGCTTCCGTACCGGTCACACGAGGGATCCTGCCGGCAGCCGTCGGCACAACAGCCGTCCACGTCGGCGGGAGCCTCGCGGGTAAAGACGGTTTTGAACATCGAGTCCGTGCCGACCACGGTGTACTCCGGGGCGCGGTCGGCACAGATCTCCGTGATACCCTCACGGAGCTTCCGGCCGAGGCGATTCACGTGGTCGTACACGTCGTTGTCGGCGGCGTACTCCAGGTACGCCTTGCCCGCGGCCATCGTGACCGGGTGCCCCGAGAACGTGCCGGACTGAAACACGTCGCCGGCGGGCGTGAACTCCTCGATGATCGCCGCTCGGCCGCCGATCGCCCCGACCGGGAAGCCGCCGCCGATGATCTTCCCGAAGGTGGTCACGTCGGGAGTGACGCCGAATCGCGACTGCGCACAGCCGAGTCCGCCCACCCGAAAGCCGGTGATCACCTCGTCGAAGATCAACAACGCGCCGTGGTCGTCACAGAGGTCTCGCAGCGTCTCGTGGTAGCCGTCGACCGGCATGACGATCCCCATGTTGGCGAGTATCGGCTCGACCAACACCGCCGCGATCTCGTCGCCGTGTGCCGCGAACACCTCCTTTGCGGCCTGCGGGTCGTTGAACGGGATCGGAAGCGTGTGCTCGGCGAACGCCTCGGGAATGCCCGCCGTCGACGGATGCGGGTTCTCCGGTGACCCCTCGACGAGCGTCGACTCCTGTGCGCCGTGGTAGCCGCCGCGCATCACGACGATCTTGTCGCGGCCGGTGTGGCCGCGGGCGAGCCGGACCGCCGAGACCGTCGCCTCCGTGCCGGAGTTGACGAACCGGATCGACTCGACGCTGGGAACGTGTCGGGCGACGAACTCCGCGTGTTCGACCTCGATCTCCGTCGGAGCGCCGTACATCGGCCCCGCCGCCGTGTGCGACTGCACCGCCGCTTCCACCGGCTCCGGAAGGTCGTGGCCGTACAACAACGGACCGTACCCCATCACCCAGTCGATGTACCGGTTGCCGTCGGCGTCGATCACGTGCCCGCCGTCGCCGCGCTCGACGAAGAACGGGTGAGGCATCGTCGCCCGGACCGAGGAGTTGACCCCGCCGGGCATGACCGACAGCGCGCGGTCGTACAAGCCGCGAGAACGCTCGTGATCCATACGAGCCGGTTGGACCGCGGGGCAAAAAGGGGTTGGTCAACGGCCGGCGAGAACGACGACCGACTGCCGCGCGCCGGAGGGACCCAGCCCCGCCGGTGACCGATCAGACCGCTTCCGTGCCGGTCGCGCCGGTGCGGACCTGGACGGCGTCTTCGACGGGCAGGATGAACACCTTTCCGTCGCCCGGCTCGCCGGTCTTTGCGGCCTCACTTATCGCTTCCGCGACCTCGTCGGCTGGGATGTCGGCGACGACGACGTCGACTTTGACCTTCTGGTGCAGGTCGACGGTGAACTCCTCGCCGCGCCACTGGCCCTTCTTTGCCGGCTGGCTGCCGCGGCCGGAGACGTTCGTCACCGTGAGCGACGGGGCGTTGATCTCCGCGAGCGCGGTCTTGATCTCGCCGAGCTTGTCCGGACGGACGACCGCGGTGACCATCTTGATCGGCGAGCCGGCCTCCGCGCCGCCGTCCGAGCGCGGGGAGTCGGTCGTGTCGACGACGTCGGGGCCGCCGTCGGTCGCGACCCGGTCGCCGCCGAACTCGGGGTAGGTCTCGACGCCGTGTTCGGCGATGTCCAGTCCGTCCTGTTCGTGGTCGGGGGTGACGCGGGCCTCTCCGACGACGTTGAGCGCGTACCAGATGGCCGCGGTCGCCGTCAGCGTCCAGCCGCCGATGATGACCACGCCGGTGAGCTGTGCGAGGAACTGTGTGCCGATGCTCGCCTCGAACGCGCCGGGGACGGCGACGAACGGCATCAGGAGCGTTCCGAGCACCCCCGCGCTTCCGTGAACGGGGAAGACGGCACACACGTCGTCGATCTTGAGCCGCTCGGAGACGAAGTCGAACACGATCGGAAGCTGGACGCCGGCGAGGCCGCCGACGACGAAGGCGCCCCACCACGCGGTCGTGTTCGGGATGGCCGTGATGGCCGCCAGTCCCGCGAGCATGCCGTTGGCGGTGTAAAGCGTGTCGACCTTTCCGGAGCGGATCCAGGTCATGCCGGCAGAGCCGATGGCGCCGGCCGCCATGGCGATCGTCGTTCCCATCGCGACGAGGCTGAGCGTGTTCGCGCCGTCACCGAGATCGAAGGCGCCGGCGGTGCCGACGTTGAAGCCGTACCAGCCGAAACAAAGCATCAGCGTCCCCAACACCGCGAACGTCATCGAGTGACCGGGGATGACGTTGATGCTGCCGTCGTCGTCGTAGCGGTCCATCCGCGGACCCAGAACGGCCGCGGCGGTGAGTCCGGCGATACCGCCCATGCCGTGGACGATCATTCCGCCCGCGAAGTCGGCGAACGGCGCGCCGACGAGCTGTTCGACCAGCCCCGTTTCGGGGGCGGCCCAGGTGAACGCCGTGACCATCGGGTAGATGACCGCCGCCAGCAGGAACGTGTACGTGATGTACGCACGGAGCTTCGCGCGTCCGGCGACGGCCCCCGAGACGATCGTCGCGGCGGTCATCGCGAAGACGGC
>CAZKXC010000016.1:17598-32300 GCA_964556645.1 uncultured Halobellus sp. | reverse complement strand
GCGATCGTCTCGCCCTTCACCGCCGTCTCCGCCTCCCGGTGGAGGTCGACCAGCGCGCTGAGGATCGCACGCTGGCTCGGCGTGAGTTCGATCGATGACATTATCGTGTGTACGTCTGTCACGGTCTTAAAACGTGCACACATGGCGTGGCCCGCGGTGGGCGCGAGCACCCCGTGGGACCGGCGACGAGCGCGGCCTCAGTAACTCCGCTCGACGGGTTCGTACTCCGTGTCCTCGCCCTCCAGGAGGACGGGGCGGTACCAGATCTCGGGGTCGCCCTCGTTCCACGACAGCAGGGTGTGCTTGAGCCACTCCTCGTCGCGGCGCTTCTGGTACTCGGCGCGCCAGTGAGCGCCACGGGACTCCTCGCGGGCCAGCGCGCCCAGGGTGATCGCCTCCGCGAGGTCGATGAGGTTGCGCGTCTCGATCGTGTGGATGAGGTCGGTGTTGAACGTCCGCGAGGGGTCCTCAACGGCCACGTCCTGGTAGCGCTCGCGGGCGTTCCGGATCGTCCGCAGCGCCGACTCCAGTCCCTCGGCCTCGCGGAACACGTTGACCTGGCGGGTCATCGCGGTCTGGATCTGCTGGCGGATCTCCGCGTGGTTGACGCCGTCCTCGCGGTCGAGCAGGGTGTCGACCCGGTCGCGCTCCGCCTCGACGGCGCGCTCGACGACGGCGTCGCCCTCGACCATCGCGCCGTCGGCGATGGCGTCACCCTCGCCGGTGTCGATCGCGCCCGGCGTGACGGGGGTATCCAGCTCGCCGTCCTCGAACTCGCCGCGCTTGCCGGTCTCGATCCGGGCGGCGGGCATGTCCCGGCCGGCGGCGTGGTGGCCCGCCCGCTTGCCGAACACGATGAGTTCGGGCAGGGCGTTGCCGCCCAGGCGGTTCGAGCCGTGGACGGAGACACAGGCACACTCGCCGGCGGCGTACAGCCCCTCGATCGCCGTCTCGCCGTTCTCGTCGGTCTCGATGCCGCCCATCTCGTAGTGTTGCCCGGGCTTGACCGGCATCGGGTCCTCGAGAGGGTCGACGCCCTCGAAGTCCTCCGAGAGGTGGACGATGTTCTCCAGGCGGTCGAGGATGCGCTCCTCCCCGAGGTGACGCATGTCGAGCAACACGTGGTCGTCCTCGAACCCCCGGCCCTCGTTCACCTCGGTCAGTTCGGCGCGGGAGACGACGTCCCGGGAGGCGAGTTCGCCGTCGTTGTTGGCGTAGCCCCGCTCGTACATGAACCGCTCGCCCTCGCTGTTGTAGAGGATCCCGCCCTCGCCGCGGACGCCCTCGGAGATGAGCACGCCCGTCGACGGCAGCGTCGTCGGGTGGAACTGAATGAACTCCATGTCCTCCATCGGCACGCCCGCGCGGTACGCCATCGCGACGCCGTCGCCGGTGTTCGCCACCGCGTTCGTGGTGTGGTCGAACACCTGTCCCATCCCGCCGGTCGCGAGGATGACCCCGCCGTCGGCGCGGAACCCGTTGACCTCGCCCGTCTGGATGTCGTAGGCGACCACGCCGTGACAGGTCCGGTCTGCCGGGTCCGGCTCGTCCGTCACCACGAGGTCCATCACGTGCCACTCGTCGTACACCGTGATGCCGCGTTTGACCACCTGCTCGTACATCGTGTGGAGCATCTGGTGGCCGGTCTCTGCGCCCGCGTACGTCGTCCGCGGGAACGAGAGTCCGCCGAAGGGCCGCTGGGAGACGCGCCCGTCGTCCTCGCGGGAGAACGGCATTCCCCAGTGTTCGAGCTGGATCACTTCTTCGGGGCTCTCCTGACAGAGGGCCTCGACGGCCGGCGCGTCGGCGAGGTAGTCCGACCCCTTCATCGTGTCGTACGCGTGGTCCTCCCAGGAGTCGGCGTCCCGGAGCGCGGCGTTGATTCCGCCCTCCGCGGCGCCCGTGTGCGACCGCACCGGGTGGAGTTTCGACACGATCGCCACGTCGGCTCCCGCTTCCTGTGCCGCTATCGCCGCGCGGAGTCCGGCCCCGCCCGCGCCGACGACGACGACGTCGTGTTCGTGCATGGTATGTATGGAATCTCGTTCGTGCTGGAGTCTCTTGATACTGTCTCCGTGTGTCACCAGAACTTCAGGTTGTTTTTGACCGCCTCGCGTTTCAGCTCCTGGATGTGTTCGGTGAGCGGAATGTCCTTTGGACACACCTCCGTACAGGAGAACTGGGTCTGACACCGCCAGACGCCGTGTTCTTGTTCGATGATCTCGAGGCGTTTCTGTTTGACCTCCTCGCCTTCGCGTTCGTCCATCGCGAACCGGTACGCCTTGTTGATCGCGGCGGGACCGAGGTACTCGTTGTCGCCGGCGGCGACGTTACACGAGGACATGCACGCTCCACACCAGATACACCGGGTCGACATCTTCACCTTCTCGCGGTTCTCCCGGCTCTGGCGTTGTTCTTCCAGCTCTCCGTCGGGGTACTCGTTCGTCTGGAAGTACGGCTCGACCGCCTCCATCTGGTCGTAAAAGTGTTCCATGTCGACGACGAGGTCCTTGCGAACCTCGGCGTGCGGCAGCGGCTCGACGCGGATCGGCTCCGTGAGTTCGCCGATCTGGGTCTTACACGCCAGCTTCTGGCCGCCGTTGACGAACATCGCGTCGGAGCCGCAGACGGCCTGTCGACACGAGTGCCGGAAGGTGAGCGAGGAGTCGTACGTGTCTCGGGCGTACATCAGCGCGTCGAGGACGGTCATCCCCTTCTCGAAGGGGACGTGGAAGGTGTCGAACCGCGGCTCCTGTTTCTCTTCGACGTCCGGGTCGTACCGGAACACCCGGAGCTCGACCGTGTCCTCGTCGGCCGCCGCCCGCTCGGCCTCCTCGGCCTGTCGTTGTTCGCGCCGGTTCGCCGCGCGCCGCCGCCGCTCGGCTCGCCGTTCGTCCCCTCTCGACGGGACGTCCGATTCGGTCTCCGACTCGCTCGCGTCCTCGGTCTGTTTCGGTAGTTGTGTGCTCATAGTTCAGATCAGTACAGCGGGATTCCCGCCCACGCGTTCGCGGTCCGAATCCCTTGGACGATCAGGACGACGCTCGCGGCGACGAGCGTCCACTTGACAGCCGTTCGTTTCGTGCCGGAGAGCCCCTGGTTCACGAGGGCGTTGTAGACGCCGTTGACCCCGTGGAACGTCGCCGTCAGGAGGAACAACACCATCAGCGAGTAGTAGCTCATCGTCTCCATCCGGCCCGAACTCATCAGGAACGACACCTCGTCGGCGTGGTGGACGAAGTGCAACAGAAAGAAGTGAAACGACAACACGACCAGCAGGAACCCGGCCGTGAGCCGCTGGAGCAGCCACATTCGAGTCCCCTGCTGGAACGAGGAGTAGCGTTGTGCCATCAGAACGCCCCCGCGATGAACGTCGGCACCGACGCGACGGTGATGGCTCCGGTCAGGATCAGCGACGCGTAGAAGCTCTTGTCCTGTGAGTCCAATCCGATTCCGAGGTCGACGAGCAACAGCCGAGTTCCGTTGAGCATGTGAAACACCGCGACGGCGAGCAGTCCGACCTCGAGAATCCGGACCAACAGGAGCCCCTCGAGCGAGACGATCGTCTGCGTGTACACGTCGTTGCCCGCCTGGAGGGCGGCCGTCTCCGCGCCCGCGGCCGGGATGGCCGTGCTCAACACCGCGATGTGGGTGAAGAGGTACCCGATGAGCACCCATCCGGTGAACTTGTGAAATATCCACGCCCACATTCCGGCCTCGAACTCCCGCCACCGGCTGAAGTCCTCGATGAGGCCTCGATTGTACGACTGACTCATACGTAGTGGCTGAGTGCTGGCATCGTATAGTAGTTACTACCACGGTCGCCTCGCCGCCGTCCGCGTCGGCTGTCACGGGCACGAAGACAGAACCCGGGGGCGCAGTCGGCCGTGTCACGGAGTCGCTCACGGACTCGTTCAGGAAGCCTTTTATCCGGTCCTCCCAGCAGTACGGACGCAATGGCGAAAGGCGAAGTTGACTTCTTCAACGACACTGGCGGCTACGGATTCATCGATACTGACGACGCAGACGAGGACGTGTTCTTCCACATGGAGGACGTCGGCGGCCCGGACCTGGAGGAGGGTCAGGAGGTCGAGTTCGACATCGAGGAAGCGGAGAAGGGTCCGCGCGCGACCAACGTCACCCGACTGTAAGCCAGCCCGTCGCAGTGGTATCGTTTTCTGACCGACCTTTCTCCCCGAGCGACCGCTCCGGCCCGGGTGCGGACGCGGCGGTTCCGGCGAGAGGCGCGCTCACCAACAGGATTTTGCCCGTCGCTGACTGACCGGTCAGTCAATGACCGAGCAGCCGGGCGCGGCCGACGAGATCATGGACGGAGTCTACCGCGCGCTGTGTGCGCACGGGTACGCCGGGCTGACGATGCAAGACATCGCCGACGAGTGCTCGAAGAGCAAGTCGCTGCTCCACTACCACTACGACACCAAAGAGGACCTGCTCGTGGCGTTTCTCGACCGGGTCATCTCCGACTTCGAGCGACGGGTCACCGAGGCCGCCGGAGACTCGCCCGCCGAACGCCTCGTCGCGTTCGTCGGCTGGTTCGTCTTCGAGCCCGCCGACACCGACCGGGAATCGTACCACATCGCGTTGTTGGAGCTGCGCTCGCAGGGACCGTTCAACCGTCGGATCCGCGAACAACTGCGCCGGAGCGACCGCCTCCTGCGCGGCACCGTCGCCGAGATCCTGGCCGACGGCGTCGACGCGGGCGTCTTCCGCGACGTCGACGTCGACGAGACGGCGGCGCTTCTCGTGGCGACGCTGGACGGGGCCCGCACCCGACAGATCACCCTCGGAACCGGCCTCAGCGGCGGGTCGACGGGCGACGGGGAGGGTCCGACGGAGGAGAGAGATCCGGCGGAGACGACCGGCGAGGAAGACTCGGCGGAGACGACCGACGTCACGACGCCCGCGAACGACCTCGACGTCGCCTACACCCGCACGGTCGCGGAGGCGACGCTCCGCCGGATCGTCGAGCCGCTGCTCGCCGCGGACGCGACGCTCCCGTCGCTCGCGGAGACGCTCGAGGACCTCCCGGCGCGGACCGGCCAGAACCCGACCGCGACCGGCTCCGAGGGGGACCCGCAGACGCCCGGTGAGTAGCCGTGCGCGACCTCCCGACGTTCGGCCTCCGCAGCCTCCCGACCGTGCTGCTCGCCGTGATCGCGAGCACGTTCTTCGTCGGCTTCGGCGGCGGCGTCGTGTTTCCGATCCTCCCGAACCTCGGCGCCGTTCTCGGCATCTCGGCGTTCACCGTCGGCGTGATCCTCTCGGCGAACCGCTGGGTTCGGCTCGTCGCCAACGCGCCCGCCGGCGCGCTCGTCGACCGCTACGGCACGCGCAAACCCTTCGTCTACGGCCTGCTCATCGAGGGGATCGCTACGCTGGGGTACGTGGTCGCGATCGCGTTGCCGCCGGCGGCGTCGCTCCGGTGGGTCGCCGCGGCGCTGCCGACGACGGCGGTCGGTCCGGTCGCGGTCGGCGCGGACGAGTGGTTCTCGGTCGTCGCGTTCGCGGTCGCCCCGGAGACCTGGTTCGTGCTCGCGCGCGTCCTCTGGGGAGTCGGGTCGGCGGCGGTGTTCGCGACCGCGTACACCATCGCCGCCGACGTCTCCGACAGCGGCTCCCGCGGGACCAACATGGGCGTCGTCCGCGGCGGCATCACGATGGGGTTTCCCGCCGGACTCGTGCTCGGCGGCGTCGTCTCCTCGCTCGCCGGCAACGTCGCGGCGTTCGTCGTGGCCGCCGCGTTCGCGCTCTTCGCCAGCGGGGTCGCTCACCGGCTCGTCCCCGAGACGCACGTCACCTCGCCCGGCGAGAAGCGGTCGGTCGTGCCGTGGGAGGTCGACACCTCGGTCCCGGCGGTGACCGTCGGACTCGTCAACTTCGGGCTCATGTTCGCGTACATCGGCGCGTTGTTCGCCACGCTGGTGTTGTTTCTGGGCGCCCAGGAGCTGTCGCTTCTCGGACTCGACCCACAGGGCACCTCCGGGCTGTTCATGGCCGGGACGGTGGTCTCTGCGGCCGTCTTCATGTTCGCCGGCGGACGCGTCTCCGACACCCGCGAGTCGCGCACGCCGATCTTGGTGTCGTTTCTGGTCGTCTCGTTCGTCGGCTTCTTGTTGTTGGCGCGGGCGGGGTCGACGCTCGACCTCTGGCTCGCCTGCGTTCTCATCGGGGCCGGACAGGGCGGAACCAGCGGCCCGATGATGGCGCTTCTGGCCGACCTGACGCCGGACGAGCGGATGGGCCGCGCCTCCGGCACCAACAACGTCTTCGGCGACATCGGCGGCGGACTCGGGCCGATGGTGTCGTTACCGCTCATCGAGGCGGTCGGGTTCGCCCCGGTTTACGCGGCGTGTGCGATGATTCCGCTCGCCGCGGGCGTCGCGCTGCTGGCCGGAGTTCGCCGCGAGACCGGGACGTTCGTTCCCGGACGCACCGCCGGCGACGCCGGAGCCGGAGACGCGCCGCCGACGGAGGCGTGATCGGGTCGCCAACGGCCACGAGGGGACCGTCCGCGCCGACCCGCCGGACCGCCGTGTGCGAACCGCTCGCGTCCGCTGGAGCAAAGAACAACGGTTAAAAGTCGCGGCCGGGTTCGTACGGACATGGCTGGAACTATCGAAGCGCTCGTCCCCGGCGGGCAGGCCACCCCCGGGCCGCCGCTCGGCCCGGAACTCGGCCCGACGCCGGTGGACGTTCAGGAGGTCGTGAGCCAGATCAACGAGGAGACCGACGCCTTCGACGGCATGGAGGTCCCGGTCACCGTCGAGTACGACGACGACGGCTCCTTTTCGATCGAGGTCGGCGTCCCGCCGACGGCCGAACTGATCAAAGACGAGGCCGGCTTCGAGACGGGGTCGGGCGAGCCCCAGACGGAGTTCGTCGCCGACATGTCCGTCGAACAGGTGAAGAAGGTCGCCGAACAGAAGTCGACCGACCTGCTCTCGTACGACACGAAAAACGCCGCCAAGGAGGTCGGCGGCACCTGCGCCTCTCTCGGCGTCACCGTCGAGGGCGAGGACGCCCGGACGTTCAACGACCGCGTCGACGCCGGCGAGTACGACGACGTTCTCGAGGCGTAACTCTCCGTTTTCTCCCCGACGCCGCCGCGTAGCCGTCGGTACTGCCGTCTCGTGTTCTCGCATACCGGATGTGTCGGTTGTTACAACCTGATAATACCACTAACTTATATTGCCCGCGACACACACGTGTGCCCATGGGATCCGTCGAGCGATCGTCCGTAGTGACGGCGTCCGGTCGGGCGACCGGCCGTAACCAGTCGAGACCGGTCGACCGAGAGGTTTTCGGCCGATCCGCACAGGCGACACGAGGTGGTCGGCGATGGTGACGACCGAGCTGGCTCTCGGACTGACCGTCGGGACGCTCGCGGCGTTTGCCGCGCTGGGGATCTGGTTCTCGCGCGGCCGCGTCGGCTCCGTCGAGGACCTGATCACGGCCCGAAACTCGACGAACGAGCGTCGCCTGACGGCGACGCTGATCGCCTCGGTGATGGGCGTCTGGATCCTGTTGTCGGCGCCGGAAGCCGGCGCCGTCTTCGGGGTCGCAGCGGCCGGAGGCTACGCGGTGGGCGAGGCGCTGCCCATGCTGGCGTACTCGAAGATCGGCCCGCGCGTCAGAGCCGTGATCCCCGACGGACACACGCTCACGGAGTACGCGTACGCCCGGTTCGGCGGCCCGATGTACGCCTTCGTGCTCCTCGTGAGCGTGTTTTACATGTTCATCTTCGTCAGCGCCGAGCTCACCGGCATCGCGCTCGCGCTCTCGTTCGTCGCCGACGTGCCGCAGTGGCAAACCGCGACGCTCGTCGGCGGATTCGTGCTCGTCTACACGAGCTACGGAGGGCTGCGCGCGAGCATCGTCACCGACACGATCCAGGCGGCGCTCGTGTTCCCGTTGCTGATCGCGGTCGCCGTGGCCGCCGTCCTCGCGCTGGGCGGTCCCGGCGCCGTCTACGAGGGCGTCGCGACGACCACTCCGGAGCTTCTCGACCCGACCGCCGCTGACGGGTTCCGGTTCGGCGTCGCTCTCGCGCTCGCGATCGTCGGCGCCGAGCTGATCAACCAGACGTGGTGGCAACGGATATACGCCGGCGCCGACGCCGAAACCGTCGAGCGAAGCTTCCGAACCGCGACCGTCGCGAACGGCGCGATCGTCTTTCTCGCCGCGCTGCTCGGCGTGGTCGCCGCCGGCAACGCGTCCGTGGAGAACCCCGCGGTCGCCTTCTTCGCCGTCGTCGCCGAGTCGTTCCCCGAGCCGGTCGTCCTCGCGGTGGCGCTGCTCGCGTTGTTGCTCGTGACGAGCTCCGTGGACACGTTGTTCAACGCGCTCTCGAGCGTCGTCACGGTCGACCTGCCGCGGCTACTGGACGACCCGGCCGACCGGACGCTCACGGCCGGCGCGCGGGCGCTGACCGCCGCCGCCGCCCTCGCCGCCATCTACGTCAGCCAGGCGGCACAGAGCGTTCTCGCGCTCTTTTTGTTCGCCGACCTGCTCGGCGCAGCCATCGCCTTTCCGCTCGTCTACGGGCTCTTCTCGGCGCGGATCACCGGGGCCGGCGCGCTCGCGAGCGGCGTCGGCGGCCTCGTCGTCGGAAGCGCCTTCTTCCCGTTCCCGATCGGGATCGGCGAGTGGCTCCGGTCGTTGCCGCTCCTCGGGTCGCTGCTGCCGGCTCCCGACGAGCTCTACCTCGTCGCGTTCGCGGGGGCGTTCGGCGTCTCCGCCGCGCTCACGCTCGTCTTCGCGGCCGTCCCGTCGCAGCCGTACGACTTCGACCGGCTCACCGAAGAGATCGACCAGCTGACCACCCCCGCGACCGACGGCGGACGCACCGACGACAACGCCCCGTGACCGGCCGAGCGTATCGGGCTCCACAGGAGCCGCGATCCGCCGCTCGTTCCCGGAGTTGGGACGTTCTGTCGCGAGAACACTTTTGTAGTTCGACGACACAGCAGCGGACATGGAGGACGTTTCTGTATCGATCTCGGCCGAGCAGTACGAGCGGCTCGCGGCGATCGCGGCCGCACGCGGCGTGAGCGCCGAGGCCCAGCTCGACCGGCTGATCGAGGACGCGTACCGCGGCGCGGAACCGGCCGACCTCGGCGCCGAGGAGCTCCCCCTCGGCGTCTGTAACGGCGACGACGGTGACGGTGCCGACGACTGACGCCGACGCTCGCGCGAGACCCGCCGGGGCTCGCCAGGAGACCGACCCGACGTGTCGGCCCCGACGAAACGAGGCCACATGACACGGCTGCTCGTCGCGGGCGAGACCCTCATCGACTTCGTTCCGGAGGGGACGGGCCCGCTCGACGCCGTGGAAACGTTTCACCGCCGGGCGGGCGGCGCGCCGGCGAACGTCGCGGTCGCGCTCGCGAGACTCGGCGACCCGCCGTTGTTCTGGACCCGCGTCGGAGACGGCCCGTTCGGCGAGTATCTGGTCCGAACCCTCACCGAGGCGGGCGTCCGCGACGACCTCATAGAACGCGACCCCGACGCCGACACGACGCTGGCCTTCGTCAGTCTCGACCCCGACGCCGACCGAGCGTTCAGCTTTCACCGCGACGGCACCGCCGACACGCGGATGCGACCGGGCGGCGTCGACGACGACGTTCTCGCCGACGTCGAGTGGGTTCACACGGGCGGTGTCACCCTCGCCGACGAGCCGAGCCGCAGCGCGACGTTCGATCTCATGTCGCGGGCGAGCGCCGACTCGGACGCCGTCGTCTCGTTCGACCCGAACGCCCGCCCCGAGCTGTTCGACGCGTTCGCGTTTCCCGACACCTGTCGGCGGGCGTTCGACCTCGCGGACGTAGTGAAGGCGACGGCGGCCGACCTCGCGGCGGCGGGCGTGGCCGACGCGGACGCGACGGCCGCCGAACTGGCGCGGGCGGTCTGTGAGCGCGGCCCTCACACCGCGCTCGTCACCCGCGGCCCGGCGGGAGCGCTCGCCAGACTGACGCCTGCTGCGCCGTGGAACCCGACCGGAGAGCCGCTCGTCGTCGAACACGAGGGGTACGAGGTGGATCCCGTCGACACCACGGGCGCCGGCGACGCGTTCACCGCGGGCGCCATCGCGTCGTTGTCGGCCGGCGACCCGCCGGCGGAGGCGATCGCGTTCGCCAACGCGGTCGCGGCGCGGTCGACGACCGCGAAGGGGGCGATGGCCGCCCTCCCGACCCGATCCGAGGCACTGGCGCTTCGGAACGGCGACGACCCGGCGTAGGTTCCGGGGCTCGGTTCTCGTCGGCCCCGCCCGGCTCAGGCCGGATCCGCTTTCGTCACCTCGACGTCGACCGCGTCGGGGTCGACGCCGATGCGCGCGAACTGCGTGCGGACGTGGTCGCGGGCCGCCGAAACCGCCTGATCGCGGGTGTCGAAGCCGCGCGGCATGGGTTCTTCGAACGCGACCCGGATCTCCGAGCCGTCGACACACAGCGCCGACCCGCCGCTTTCGACCTGGTAAAACGAGTCACACACCCAGACGTACGGCGCGTCCTCGTTCGGGGCTCCCTTGTACGTCGGGGGCTCCTCGCCGCGCTCGAACACCGTCCCGGTGAGGTTCGTCCCGCCGCCGCTGCCGCGAACGAGTAGCATACCGGCGATAACACGCCGATGCGTAAAAGCCGTCCGTGCGCGCCGAAGGCGGACCGGCGGCGCGTCGCGCCCGGGGGAACGCCGACCGCACGGGGCAAACGCTTTGCGAGTGGAAGCCGGTGAGTCGAGCATGACGCTGGAGGATTTCACGGAGTTCACCGACGAGGACGACGGGGGTGGGGAGACCCCCTCGGAGGACGGACCGGCGGACGCGACCCAGCGGCCGAGAGCGGGCTCCGCCGACGGCGGCTCCGTGACCGGCGGCGACCCGACGGCCGGCGACACGCCGGAGACGGACGACGCGTTCGCCGCGTACGACGCCGACCCTGCCGGCAGCGACGCCGGGCTCGGCGTCGTCTCCGTCTCACAGGGGCTTCGGGTCGCCGAAGACGAAGAGGAGACGACGCTGCGGGCGTTCGTCACGACGGGAAACCGCGACGCGGTTCGGCTCGGCAAGTACCTCGTGGTGCCGTACCCGGACGGCGAACGGTTGTTCTCGCGGATCACCGCCTTGGAGTACGCACAGGAGTTCCAGTCGGACGACGCCACCGAGATTCACGCCCGCCGGCAGATGCGCCGCGACGACTTCGCCGAGCGCGATTACAAGTTCATGGCCGAGCTCGAACCCATGTCCGTCGTGTACGACGACGCCGACGGGCTGCGCCGCCGGATGACGGACCGCGTGCCGAAGCCCGGCGCGGTCGTCGAGGAGGCCGCGGACGACGCGGAGATCAAGACGGGGCTGAAGATCCCCGAGGAGGGGGTCTTCTTGGGTCACCTCTCCGTCGGCGGCGAGACGGTGCGGACCGCCGCGGAACCTCCGACGGTGGATTACCGGATCAAGGACACGTACGGCGACGGCGATCCGCTCGCGTTCAGACACACCCTCGTCGCCGGCGGGACGGGATCGGGCAAGACCCACGCCGCGAAGAACGTGCTCCGGCAGTACCTCGACGCCGACCGGACGTATCGGATGGACGACGGCCGGACGGCGCGGATGGCCGTGGTCCAGTTCGACCCGCAGGACGAGTACGCCCAGATGCACGACGACAACCCCGAGATGGACCCGGCGACCGCCCGCCGATTCGAGCGCGAGGGGATCGCCCACGGCGGCCACGACGACACGGTCGCGCTCGTGCCGAGCGTCCCGAACGCGACGTATCCCGGCGAGGGCCACCGGGCGGAACGGGTGCCGTTCACCATCCCGTTCTCGCTGGCTCGGGACATGCCCTGGCTCGTCGCCGGCTCCGGACTCAACGAGAACCAGTACCCCGCGTTGTTGACCCTGTTGAACCGCTTTTTCGACGACCACGGCGACGCGGGAACGTACCGTCAGTTCCTCTCGTACCTCGACGACCCGGCGTTGAAACAGGAGCTTCACGAGAACGGTCGGGTCCACGAGGCGACGTTCGACGCGGTCAAGCGTCGGGTTCGCGGCGTTCCCGGCGGCGTCTTCGACGGGGACGCACGGCCGATCACCGAACTCGACCACACCCTCGTTCGGCCGGGGGGACTCAGCGTGGTTCCGACGTATCACCTCCCGACCTCCAGACACAAGGAGATCGTCGTGCTCGCGGTCGCGGCGCTGCTCGTCGACGACAAGCTCTCGAACGACCCGGACAGCGACCGGATCAAGGAGACGCCGCTTTTGATCGGGATGGACGAGGCGCACAACTTCCTCGCGGACGCCGACACGGTGCAGGCGCGAAAGGTGATCAACACGTTCACCGAGGCGGCAAAACAGGGCCGCAAGGAACGGCTCGGATTGTTTCTGATCACCCAAGATCCACAAGACGTCGCGGAGTCCGTCTTCAAACAGGTCAACACCAAGCTCGTTCTCAACCTCGGCGACGAGGACGCGATACAGAGCGTGAACATCCCCTCGACGCTCGCCGGCAAGGTGCCGTACATGGAGAAGGGCCAGATGGTGGTGTACTCGCCGGACAACTCCGAACCCGTCGAGCTGATCGGGCTGTCGACGTGTGTCACGCGTCACGGCGACTGATCGCGAACGGATCGGTCGCCGGGCGGGCCGCCGTCGTGTTTTTGTCACCGGGGCGAGAACCGCCGCACATGACAAAACGGATTCTCGTGGCGATCGACGGCTCGGAGGAGGCCGCAGACGCGCTCCAGTTTGCGGCCGAGGAGTGGCCCGACGCCGCGCTGACGGCGCTTCACGTCATCAACCCGGCCGACTCGACGACGGGCGCCGAGGGAGGGTTCCCGGGAGCGATCGACCAGTGGTACGACAGCGCGAACGAGCGAGGCGAACGGGTCCTGGCGGACGCGACGGCCGAGATCGACCGCGACGTCGACACGCGCTTGGAGGTCGGCCGCCCCACGACGACGATTCTCGACGTCGCCAACGGCGACGCCGACGACGCGGAGCCGTTCGACCACGTCGTGCTCGCGAGCCGCGGACGCACCGGCCTCTCGCGCGTCGTTCTCGGGAGCGTCGCAGAAGGGGTCGTTCGACGGGCGCAGGTGCCCGTGACCGTCGTTCGCTGAGGCCGGAGCCGCTCCCCGCCGCGACGAATCGGGCCCCTCATGCGTGTCGGGCCTGTAGGATTACCATGGAGTTCACCGATCTCGTCGAGGACCGCCGCTCGGTCCACGACTACGCCGACGCCGACCTCGACCGAGACACGATCGAAGCGATACTGCGAGAGGCGGTGTACGCCCCGTCGAGTTACAACCTCCAGCCGTGGGAGTTTCTGGTCGTCGGCGAGGACGCGAACCGCGAGCGGTTACAGGAGGTGGCGTACGGCCAGCCGCAGGTGACGGACGCGCCGGTGACGCTCGTCGTCTTCGGACGCCTCGACCCGGCCGCACACGTCGACCGCGTGCTCGCCGATCAGGTCGAGAAGGGGTACCGCGACGAGGCGAGCGCGGCCGCGACCCGCGAATCGATCGAGGCGATGCGCGAGTACCCCGAGGCCGAACGCCGAGTCTGGACCGCGAAATCGACCGCGCTCGCGGCGATGAGCCTGATGTTCGCCGCCCGCGAGCGCGGCGTCGCGACCTGTCCGATGGGCGGGTTCGACGCCGAGGCGCTCGTCGAGGAGTTCGCGGTCCCCGACGGCTACGAGCCGGTGATGCTCGTGACGATGGGGTACGCCGCCGAGGACGCCGACGACGAGACGCTGCCGCGGAAGTTCCGACGACCCGTCGAAGAAGTGACCCACTTCGAGACGTTCGAGCCGGAGACGGCAGACGTCGGGACCTCCGCGCCCGTGTCGCCGACAGACGACTGAAATCGGTTCGGCCGCCGCCCTCTAACCGGCGGGTTACCCGTCCGTGCCCGCGCGCTCGGCGGCGACGACTTCTCCCAGCATCGACCACCCGTCTTCGTCGGGACCGGAGCGCCCGAGCAGGACCTGCTCGTAGTCGTCGGAGGTGATCAGCCGGAAGCCGGCGTCGGCGTCCGCGTCGGTCCGCACCCCCTCACCGCGGAACTCTCGCTGAAAGAACTCCGTCGAGGAGAACTCGTACACCCCGGTCTCACCGGAGTCGAGTTCGAGCCGCACCGGCTCGGGCTGGACGTTGTGGATTCGCTTGGCAATCGGGTGTAGGTCGGACATACCCGTGGTGGGTGCGTCCGGAATAAAAACCCGATGAGACCCGATTCTCGGGGCAGGGTCGACCGTCGGCGTCGGGTCAGCGTTTGGCCCCGACGGACGCGTCGGCGTCGAGATCGTCAGCGCATTCCCGGCGAGACGTCGACGATCCCGTTTCCACACGCGACGGCGACGGTCCGGGAGACCCGGTCGCCGATGTCACAGACGGCGCGCGCCGAGTCGGTCCCGGCGGTACCGTCGCGGTGTGCGTCGTCGGTCGGCCGGAACGCCGCGTCGACGCGAACGTCGTACTGTCCGGCCGGAACGGCCTCGAACTCGGCCGTCACCTCGCCGGGAGCGAGGTCGTACGTCGCCTCGTGGGCGGGCGGCTGGCCCGGCTTCGAGACGGAGACGGTCACCCGGTATCGGCGCGTTCCGTCGTGGTTCCGGAGGTGGAGCTGTTCGGTTCGGTCGCGAGGGCTCGGCGCCGCGTGCGGGTCGGTCGCAGACGAGTCG
>CAZKXC010000016.1:14738-17498 GCA_964556645.1 uncultured Halobellus sp. | reverse complement strand
GTCGGTCGCAGACGAGTCGCCCGTGGACGAGTCCGACTCGGCCGATCGATCGCCTGTGAGGCCGGCCGGCTCGGCTGAGTGTCTCGGCATACCTCTCGTTTCGATCGACCGACAAAAATACCTCCCCGACGCTCAAACCGGCGTTTGAGCCATTCTCGCCGTCGCTGCCGCCGCCACCGACCCACGGCCGCGTCTCCGAATCGACGGAGTTTCCCTCGCCGATCCGGGCTCGAGGCGCTCGCATCCGTCGGATCGAAAAGGTGATACGCCGACCTGCCGTTGTACGACCAACGTGAGCGTTCTTCAGATCGGCCCGGCGACAGGGGTGTCACCGACCCATGGGTGACGTCTCGAACGTCGTTCTCGTCACGATCGACTCGCTCCGCGCGGACGCGGTCGGCGCGTACGACGACGATCGCCACACGCCGGTGATCGACTCGCTCGCCGCCGACGGCACCACCTTCGAGAACGCCTTCGCGACGGGCAACTGGACGCCCTTCTCGTTCCCCTCCATTCTGGCGTCCGAAGACGTGTTCACCAGAACCGGCGAGATCGGCGTCGAGGAGGCGCCGACGCTCGCCGAAACGCTCTCAGCCGCCGGGATCCAAACCGGCGGCTTCAACGCGGCGAACGGATTTCTCACGTCTCACTGGGGGTACGACGACGGCTTCGACGAGTTCGAGCCGTTCGTCGCCAGCGTCGGCACGAGCATCTACAGCCGGTACCTCGCGACGCACCCGACCGTCGAGGCGTGGATCCAGCTGGCGGCCTCCCCGCTGCGGCGGGCGGAATCGTGGCTCCGCGGCGAGACCGACGACCGCCCGTTTCTCGACACCTCGCGGATGTTCGACGTCGAACACGCCGCGACCGACTTTCTCGAAGAGGCCGACTCGCCGTTCTTCTTATGGGTCCACTACATGGACGCACACACCCCGTACGTTCCCGCGCCCAGGTACATCCGCGAGGTGTCCTCGAACCTGCTCGGCACCCACCGAATGCTGCACGCCCACACCCGAACCGGGCTCGGCTGGGACGTCGACGAGCGCACGCTCGGCGAGCTCCGAACCCTCTATCAGGCCGCGGTGCGACAGGTCGACGCCAGCATCGGTCGGCTCGTCGACACCCTCGGCGACGCCGGCGTGGCCGACGACACCGCCGTCGTCGTCGCCGGCGACCACGGCGAGGAGTTCCAGGACCACGGCCACCTGGCGCACTACCCGAAGCTCTACGACGAGCTGATCCGCGTGCCGCTCGTCGTCGACGTGCCGGGCGTCGACGGCCGTCGGGTCGACAGACAGGTCGCGCTCGACGCGATTCCGCCGACGGTCGCGGAGCTGATGAACGTCGACGCTCCCGCCGACTGGGAGGGCGACAGCCTCGTCTCGACCGTCCGCGACGGCGTCGAACCGCCGGACGAGCCGGTCGTCTCCGTCACCGTCCGCGGCGACGACGTG
Source organism: uncultured Halobellus sp. (assembly GCA_964556645.1). GTDB lineage: Archaea > Halobacteriota > Halobacteria > Halobacteriales > Haloferacaceae > Halorubrum. Next base: position 16,044 of record CAZKXC010000016.1, on the reverse strand, counting down.
ACCGCACAGCCGATCCCCCGCTCGCTCGACGACGGAGCCCTCTACGTGAGCGTCCGCGACGCCGAGTGGACATACATCGAGAACGTCGACGACGGGGCGACGGAGCTGTACCACCGGCCGTCGGACCCGGCCGAGACGACGGATCGCTCGGCGGATCCGACCGCCGAGGAGGAGAGCGCCATCGAACGGTTCGGATCGCTCGCCGCCGACCACGCGAAGCGGGTTCGCGCCGGCGAGGGCGGCGGCTCCGCGGACTCGGTCGACGCGGACCTCGACGCGCGTCTGGAAGCGCTTGGCTACCGATAGATGGTCCGGTCGCTCCTCCGCGGCCTCGTTTACGGACCGCTGGCCGTTCGACTCCGGCGATTCGTCACGGTCGGCGCCTTTGCGGCGGCCGTCCAGATGGCGTTGTTGTGGCTGTTCGTTGACCTCGCCGGGCTCAACTACCTGATCGGCGCGACGATCGCCATCGAGCTGACGATCCTGCTCTCGTACGTCCTCAACAACGCGTGGACGTTCCGCGCCTCCCGCAACACCGGCCCGTGGGAGTACGCCGCGGGATTGTTCAAAACGAACCTGGTGCGTGGGTCGGCGATCCCGATCCAGCTCGGCGTTCTGTTCGTGTTCGTCGAGTGGATCGACCTGTTGTACCTGGTGGCGAACGGGGTCGCGATCGTCCTCAGCGGGCTCTACCGGTACGCGCTCGACGCGCGGTGGACGTGGGGTGGCGAATGACGCTCGCTCCACACCTCGCGGCGGCCGTGACCGCCCCGCCGATCGCCACGGTCGACGCCTTCTCGCTCGCTGGTCACTCGGTCTCGGCCACCCCCACCCCGCTTCTGGCCGCGCTCGACGACGGTCTCGAGGCGCTCGTCGAATCCGCGACGGGCTGGTTCGGGATGGCGATCGTCTTCGTCTACTCGTTTCTGATCGCGTTCGCGCTCCCGGCTCCGAGCGAAGTCGTCTTGGCGGCGCCGCTGGATCTCGGGCTTCCCCAGTGGGCGCGTCTCAGCAGCATCATGCTCGTCAGCGCTACCGGGAAGGCGCTCGGGAGCCTGTTCGCGTTTCACATCGGCCAGGAGGTCAAACGCTCCGGTCCGGTCACCCGGTGGCTCCGTCGGTCCCGGTGGGACGTCATCGAGTGGTCCGAAACGCGGGCGGTACAGCTCTCGCGGCGCTACGGCTACGGCGGCTTGGCGATCGCGTTGTCGGTCCCGTTCTTTCCGGACACGGTCTCGATCTACGCGTTCGCCGTGCTCGAACGTGATTACACGCGCTTTGCGGTCGCGACCTTCCTCGGGAGTCT
>CAZKXC010000016.1:0-14638 GCA_964556645.1 uncultured Halobellus sp. | reverse complement strand
GTCGCGTACGGCGGCCGTCACTCGAACGGCAGCACCCACATGGCGATCGTCGGCTTCCGCGACGGGAGTTACGTCGAACTCATCTCGACGATTGAGTCCGAGACGGAGGCGCCGTGGTGGAACGAGCCGATTCACGGCGACGGCGGCCCGTGCGCGTGGGCGGTCGGCGTCGACGACATCGCGGCTGCGAGCGCCGACCTCCGCGACCGCGGCGTCGCCGTCGACGGCCCGGCGGGTCACGAACGCAGACGCGAGGACGGGACGCTCGTCGAGTGGGACCTCACGTACCTCGGCGAGGGCGACCCCGGCTCGACGCTTCCGTTTCTCATCAGCGATCGGACCCCGCGCGAGCGGCGCGTTCGCCCCACCGGTGACCTGGCGTCGTCGCCGGTCGTCGGGGTCGACACCGTCGTGATCGGCGTCTCAGACCTCCAGGCGGCCGTCGAGGCGTTTACGAACGCGTTCGACGCGGCCGATCCGACGCGCGGCGACGACGACCGTCTGAACGCCGACACCGCGTCGTTTCCGGACCGTCCGGTCGTGCTGGCACGGCCGCGAGGAGACGGGTGGCTCGCCGACCGGCTCGACGCGTTCGGTCCCCGGCCGCTCGCGTATCTCCTCGGCTACGACGCCGACGGCCCGCCGGCGTTCGACGGTCTCGTTTCGGGGTCGCTCGGCGGCCGGTCGGTCGAGTGGCTGCCGGTGACACACCCGGTGGGTCGGCGCTACCTCGGATTCGTCGCGACGCGGCGGTGACGCCGATGGCTTGAAGACGCCATCCCACTCGTCTCACGCTCCGTCGTCACCCGCCGAGGAACTCCCGGCGGACCTCCTCGTCGTCGAGGAGGGCGTCGCCGTCGTTCTCGTAACGATTCTGACCGTTGGCGAGCACGTACCCGCGATCACAGCGTCTGAGCGCCTCCTTCGCGTTCTGTTCGACCATCAGAACCGTCGTGCCGGTGTCGTTGATCTCGTCGATCCGCTCGAACATCTCGTCGACGAGGTCGGGCGCGAGCCCCGCGCTCGGCTCGTCTAAGAGCAGCACGTCGGGGTCGAGCATCAACGCACACCCCATCGCGAGCATCTGTTGTTGGCCGCCGGACAGCGATCCGGCATCCTCGTCCGCGCGGTCGGCGAGCGCAGGGAACCGCTCGTACACGTCGCGTTTTTGATCTTCCGGCACGCCCTCACGCACGTACGCGCCGAGTCGAAGGTTTTCTTCGACGCTCAGCGTCGAGAAGACGTTGTTCGACTGGGGGACGTAGCCGATCTGCTCGTGGGCGACCTCCTCGGGTGACAATCCCGTGATGTCCTCTCCCTGGTACGCGATCGACCCACTGAAACACGTCGCGATCCCGACGATCGACTTCATCACGGTCGACTTGCCAGCGCCGTTGGGGCCGACGACGGTGACGTACTCTCCGTTGTCGACGCGGATGTTGATCCCGTCGAGGACGTGGATATCGCCGTACCCTGCGTCGAGGTCGGCGACCTCGAGCAGACTCATTCGACATCACCCCCGAGGTACGCGTCAATAACGCGCTCGTCTTCGAGCACTACTCCAGGCTCGCCCTCGACGAGGAGGCGTCCCTGCTGGAGGACGACGAGCCGGTCGACGAGGCTTGTCAGGGTCTCGAGTTCGTGTTCGATGATCACGACGGTCATCCCGTCGTCGTTGAGGCCGCGAACGTGGTCTGCGATTTCGTGGGTCAGTGTCGGGTTCACGCCCGCGAACGGCTCGTCGAGCATGAGCACGTCCGGATCGAGCATCAACGTCCGCGCCAGCTCGAGCAGCTTCCGCTGGCCGCCCGAGAGGTTGCTGCTGTACTCGTCGGCGAGGTGGTCCAGCTCGAATGTCTCGATCAACTGGTCCGCCCGTCTCCGGACGGCCGCTTCCTCGTTTTTCATCTCGTCGCTCCGGAGCAGCGCGGGAAGCGTCCGTTCTCCCGACTGGTTGGGGGCGGCGAGCCGGACGTTGTCACGGACGGTCATCGTCTCCAGTTCGCGCGTGTCTTGGAAGGTTCGCACCAGTCCGCGGTGTGCCAGCGACTCGGGTGAGTCGCCGGTCACGTCGGTTCCTCGGAGCGTGACGGTCCCGTCGTCGGGCGGAATGACTCCGCTGACGCAGTTGAAGAAGGTCGACTTGCCCGCGCCGTTCGGTCCCATTACGCCGACGAGTTCTCCCTCGTCAATCGAGACCGATAGGTCGTCTATCGCGCGTAGGCCGCCGAACTCCTTCGTGATCCCGTCGGCAGAGAGCAGACTCATCGGTCCACCCCTAACTCCTGTGGGTCGCCCCAGATCCCTGCGGGACGGAACCGGATCACCGCGACGAGTATCAGACCAACGACGACCAGTCGGAGAGCGGCGAAAACGTCTCCGGAGACCGGCGTCACGCTCAGTCCGAACCGCGAGATGAGCCGCAGACCCATGATGATCGCGAGCCCGGCAAGCACCGCCCGGTGGTTCGCCGCGCCGCCGAGTAACATCCCGATCCAGACGGTGACCGTCACCTGGATCGTAAAGAAGCCGGGCGCAACCGCGCCGTTGTAGAGCGCGAACAGTCCGCCTGCGAGCCCGGCCAGCGCCGCGCCGTAGACGAACGCCTGCGTTTTGTAGGTGATCGTGGATTTGCCCACCGAGCGCGTCACCAGTTCGTCGGCCCGGATTGCCCGGAGAACGCGCCCGTACGGCGCGTCGGTGAGCCGGGTGACCGTCGCGAGCGTGATGAGAGTGATCCCGCTCAACACGAGCAGGGTCGCGATCACTCTCGTGTCGGCGTCTCCGACGAGCCCGGCGATCGGCCGCGGCACGCCGAGAATTCCAACGTTGCCGCCGAAGATACCCTCGAAGTTGACGAAGATCGAGTGGAATATCTCCGCGGTCGCGAGCGTGACAATCGCGAGGAAGTCGTCGCGAAGGCGGATCGAGGTGGCGCTCACGACGACACCGAGGAGCGCAGCCGCGATCACGCCGACCAGAAGCGCGAGCGGCCACGGGTAGCCCAACCCGATCCCGGAGAAGGTGTCCTGTGCGGCCACCATCGCGGTCGCGTACGCGCCCACAGCAAAGAAGACGACGTGTCCGAAATTAACCAGGCCGGTGTGGCCGTACTGGAGGTCGAGCCCAAGCACGAGCATCCCGTAGATCACGAACGTGATCCCGACCTCAACGAAGACGTACAACGCGCTGGGGAGTTCTGCCTGAAGCGGTGTCAGCGAGAACAGCCCGCCGACGAGCAGGCAACCGATCCCGGCGAGCAGGGCCATGTCCCCGTGTCCGGATGGGAGGCGATCGCGAACGCTCACGCCTTGCGCACCTCTGTTCCGGCGATCCCGCTCGGTTTGACGAGCAACACGACAATCAGAATCCCGAACGCGACCGCCGAGGACAGGCTGGTCATCGACGAGGGGAGGAACGCCGTCGAGAATGCGAGCGCGAGCCCGATGACGTACGCGCCGACGATGGCCCCATACGGACTGCCGGCCCCGCCGAGGATGGCAGCCGAGAGAATCTGGAGGATGTGGCTGAACCCAGTCGTGGAACTGACGTTCGTTTGGATGGCCAATAATACTCCCGAGAGGCCGGCGAGGACGCCGGCGAGCAGCCAGACGCTGTCGCGGATCAGTTGCGTGTCGATGCCGCGAACGCGAGCAAGGCTCTCGTCGTCGCCCATCGCTCGCATGGCTATTCCCACCTCGGTCCGTGTCAAGAGCAGGTGAACGGAGAGAAAGACCGCTACCGCAGAGCCGACGACGATCAGGTGTTCGGAGGTAACGAAGAAGCCGCCGAGAAGGTCCACTGAGCCGATCGACACGTCGGGGACTCCGTCGAACCGGACGGTCGACGTCTCGGTCTCGATATAACGGGCGCTCCGACCGCCGAAGAGACGGATCGCGTTTCGGATAGCGATCCCGAGGCCGATCGAGGTCAACAACATCGGTACCGGACCCGTGTCGTTGATCGGGGTGAAGAAGCCGCGAGCGAGCGCGATACTGACGACGCCGCCGCCGGCCATCGCGACGACGACAGCGACAGGTAGCGGCCCGGGCAGCGTGCTTGCGGTAAAGAAGCCGACGAACGCGCCGAGCGTGAGGTACTCGCCGTACGCGAAGTTGATCATGTTCACGATTCCGTAGATCAGCGTGAACCCGATCGCGGCGATCGCAATATACGAGCCCGTGACGACCCCGAAGACGGCCTCTTGGAGCAACCCCATCGGGATCAGTATTCGCCTTCGGCGACGAACTCCCGGATGTCATCGGCCGGGACCTCGTTCGTCACCTCGAAGCCGTTTTCGTCGGCGATACTGATCGAGACACTTCCGAAGACGTTGCCGTGCTGGGTGAAGTTGACCGGGGTCGCCGCGCCCTGATAGGAGATTTCCTCGCCGTTTTCGAGCGCTTCTTTCCCTTCGGCGAAGGTGCTGACCTCCGTCCCGCCCTCACGGCTGACCGGACCGATGTTCCGCTGGATTGCTTCGGGAGTCGCCTCGCCCCCCCGCTGGATCGCCAGCGCGGTCACGATAGTCGCGTCCCACGCCGGCGGCGTCCAGGCGTTGATCTCCGCGTCACCGTCCTGCTCCGCGTAGATTTCTTCGAACGTGTCGTAGTTCGGACCGGACTGGCCGGGAGACCCGGCCCACGCGCCGTAGATATCGCTGCCGACCTCGTCGACCACCGTCTGCTGAGCCAGCGGGTCCGAAAGAATCGGCTGGCGGCCGTATCCTCCGTCTGACCAATCGTTGAGCGCTGTGATCGCCGATTCTTGCGGCATGCTCACGAGAAAGGCGTCGAACTCGGCGTCGAAGAGCCGGCTGAGCGCCGACTGGTAGCTTGACTGCTCGATGTCGACTTCGACCCGCTCGGCGACGGTCCCGCCGTTGTCCTCATAGACGGAGAGGAACCCCTCGACGTAGCTGCGCTCGCCCTCGGTGGTCCCGTTGAGCACGCCCAGCGTTTCGAGGTCGTTCTCGAGTGCGTACACCGCACTTCCGCTGGTGTGAACGGTGTCTCCGACGACCGTCCGCCAGATCCACTCGTCGTCCGAGAGGTCCTCCGGTGTTCCCTTGTCGCCGCCGCGGGTGTCAAGGAACGTCGACCCCGGCCACGGGGTAACAATCGGTACCTCGAACTCTCGGAGAAAGTCCCACAACGGGTTGATCTCGCTGGAGTAGAGGCCGATGATCGCCGAGACACCGTCGTTTTCAACGAGTTGAGAGGTGACCGTCCGGGCCTCTTGAGGATCGACGGCGGTGTCTCGACGGATCACCTCAAGCTCGGCGTCGAGCGGTCCACCAGCCTCGTTGATGTGTGCGACCGCGGCGTCCGTCGCCTGCGAGACGCCCGGCTGGAGGAAGTCCCACTGCCCGCTCAGTGACGCTGGCTGGCCGAGCGCGATCGCGTCCTGAGTGTCGCCTCCGTCATCGCCCGAGCTGTCGTCGCCCGAGTTGTCGCCGCTTGAGTCGTCGCCGCTTGAATCGTCGCTGCTCGCCTCGTCGCTGCCGAAGCTCACACAGCCGGAAACTCCGACGATTCCGCCGCTCCCGATGGCGGATAAAACCGTTCGACGCTTCGTTTGTTCCGTGACCTCGGATGACATTTCGAATCTCATTCGGTCGTACCAAGTAATAAACGTGGGGCTCCAGCCGGGACACCTCAGCCCGGAGAACTGACCGACAACTCGTCGGAGGGATGGATGCCGCGATCCTGAGGACCATTCTCAGAACGACTGCCGGGTCTTCCGGCGGTGTCGGACGATCCGACCGCCACGTGCGGGTCTGCTCGGGATGCCAGACGACACCCGGGCTACAACTGGACCTCGGTTCCGTCGCCCGCCTCGACGGCCCGCTCGTAGACGGCCGCCCCCGCGGCCGCGTCGAGCGTCGCCGAGCCGACGCTCGCGACGACGAGCACTCCCTCGGGCGCGTCGCGGGCGTAGCCGTCCGCGAGCGGGACGCCGAGTTCGACCAGGTCGGCGGCCCCGAGGTCGCTGGCGAGCACGTCGCCGGTTTCTGCGACCTCGTCGGGCACGTCGGCGAACACCCGCTCGGCCCGATGGAGCACCGCCGGAGCGAGCTCCTGGGTCTCCGCGGTGAACGCGCCGACGGCGACGACGAGCGCGCCGGGAGCGAGCGCGTCGGGCGGAAACACCGGCTCCGTCGCCGTCGTCGCGGTCACCACGGCGTCGGCCCCTTCGACGGCCGCGGCCGGCGTGTCGACGGCCCGCGCCGGGACGCCCTCGGCCTCGAGGTCGGCGGCACACGCGACCCGCGAGTCGCTCGGCGAGTACACCCGGACGTCCGCGAGCGTCGCCACGGTCGCGATCGCCCGCGTCTGCCAGCGCGCCTGTGCGCCCGCGCCGACGACGCCGAGCGTGAGCGAGTCGAGCGACTCCGCGGCCAACTCGCGGACGGCGGCCGCGCCGATACAGCCGGTTCGAGCGTTCGTGATCGCGGTTCCGGCCATGAACGCCTCCGGAACGCCGGTTTCTGCGTCGGTGAGCGCGATCTGGGCGTTCACCGTCGGCAGCCCGCGGTCGGCGTTCCCCTCGTGGACGCCGACGAGCTTCGTCGCGTACTGCGGTGCGCCGTGGACGTACGCGGGCATCGCGATCCCGGTTCCCGTCGGCTCGTCGCCGTCGAGGCCGGCACCGACGGGAAAGTGCGGCCGGTCGGGTCGTTCTACCGCGCCCGCCGCCTGTTTGATCAGCGCGTCGCCGACCACGTCGACGAGCGCCGCGAGATCGAGGCTCCGTTCGACCTCCGCCTCGGAGAGTACGAGCACCATGTCACGAAGCCTCGCTCCCGGACGACTTAGGGTTGATCGGTTCGGCGGCGCGGTTGGCTCGCTCGGAACGAGTCACCGCCCACCGAAGCTTCATTGACCCGGCCGCCGACGCTCGCCTGTGGCCAGCGCGGCGTCGCTCACCGAACCGCAGGTCCTCGCTCACGCCAAGCGCCGGCTCTTTCCGGACGCCGACGACCCGGCCGCCTACGCCGTCACAGACACGCAGTTCGCGACCGACGAGTGGCTCCGCGACGGACGGATCTCCGAGGCGGTGCGGTCCACCCTCGCCCCGTTCAACCACGTCCAGCTGGGCTCCGGCTACCCGGACCTCGTCGGGGTCCGCAGCCTCGGCGACGAGCTGCTCGCCGTCGACCGTCTCGGCAACGAGCCGCCGCTCATCGCCGTCGAGGCGAAGGGGTACACCCGCGACGGCGCGGTCGACGCCGACGTCGGCGTTCTCCAGGCGCACGACCGGCTCGGCGGCGCGAACGCCGCCTACGTGGCCGCCCCGGCGGACGCGGTGTCGGCGTCGACCCGGACGCTCGCGCGCGAACTCAACGTCGGCGTCATCGGCGTCGACGCCGACGGGACCGTCGCTCCGCTCGAGACGCCGCGCGCCGTCGGCACCCACGCGTCCGCCGGAACGAGTGCCATCCGGCTGCAGGCGACCCCGCAGGGCGTCGCGAACCAGTCGTTCGGGTTGAACCACCCGAAGAACTACATCGCGTACCCGCTCGCGGTGTACCACCCGGGCGACACGGCCGACGTGCTCGCCGACCACGTCGTGGCCGCGACCGCGGACGCCGAACGGGGAGCGGCGTTTCTCGGGCTGATAACCGAGCGGTTCGACGCCTCGGCGCGGTCAGATCGGGCGTCGCTCACCCCGCTCGGCCGAGAGGTCGTCCGGTTCGCGCTCGACCGATACGGCGCCGTCGAAGCGGCGCTGGCGGCGTTCGACGACTGGAAGCGGTCACGAGAACGGTTCTGCGAGCTCGCCCCGTCGTGGGGGCTGCTCACGCGACGGGTGGTGTGGTCGTACCCCGCGACGCGGCTGCTCGTCGAGGAGCTACAGACGATGGCCGACGACGGGATCGCGGATCCCTCGCTCGTAGACCTCGTCGAGTGGCTGCACGTCCAGCGTCCGACCGTCGCCGTCGAGCTGTTCATTCGCGGAACGGACGACGCGCGCGGTCGGGTTCTGGACCCGGACGGCGAGCTGCGGCCCGCGGCGCTCGCCGACGGAAGCGTCTACCACGCGCCGACCGTGTTTCAGCTCAAGGCGATGATGTACCACGCGGGGATCCTCGCCGACCGCGGCGCGGAACCCCACCGGCTCGACCCGCGAGCGGACCGGTGGACGCTGCGACACCGGCTCGACCCGCGCTGACGGACGCGGGCTCAGTAGGCGTCGAGCGTCGCCGCGGTCGCGTCGGCGATGATCGCACACCCGCGGCGCACGTCCTCCCACTCGACGTGTTCGTCGGGCTTGTGCGCGAGGTCGACCGAGCCGGGACCGAAGGCGACGGTCGGAATTCCGGCGTCGATGTAGTGGCGAGCGTCGGTTCCGCCGGTGAACCCCTCGTACACCGGTTCTTCGATTCCGTGTGCGACCGCGGCGGCCGCGACCCGCTCGACGACCGGCTCGTCGCGAGCCACCTCAGACCCCTCGAACTGGACGGAGAACCGCTCGAACGTCGGCGGGTGGTTGGCGAGCCACGCGTCGTCTCGGACCACCTCGTCGAGCCGCGCGGCGTACGCGGCTTCCACCTCGTCGACCGTCTCGTGGGGAGCGACGCCGATCCGGATCTCCGCGGTGAGCTGGGCGGGGACCGACGACGCCCACGTTCCGGCCTCGACGGTGCCGACGTTGACCGGCCAGGGAGTGTCGTACGCCTCGAAGAGCGGGTGGGTGACGCGCTCGGCGCGCTCGCGTTCGAGCCGCTCGAACGCGTGTCGGATCCGCTCGAAGTGCGGCAACACCGATTCTCCCTCCCAGGTCCGGGCGGCGTGAGCCGACTCGCCGACGAGTTCGAGCCGCTTCATCAGGCTGCCCTCGGCGGCGACCACCAGCGCGAAGTCGGACGGCTCGGCGATGATCGCCGCGTCGCGCTCGAACGGATACGGGTTCGCCGCCGCCGCGGTCGCCGCGCCGACGCCTCCCTCTTCTTCGCCGACGACGCTCTCGACGACGACGCGTCCGTCGAGGCCGCGGTCGTCGGCCGCCGCCTCGACCGCGAGCGCGGCGAAGACGCACGCTGCGAGCCCGCTTTTCATGTCGAGCGACCCGCGGCCGTAGAGCCGGCCGTCCTCCCATCGAGGGTCGAACGGCGCCGCGTTCCAGGCGTCCTCGTCTATCGGAACCACGTCGACGTGTCCGTTGAGCACGACGGTCGGTCCGGCGTCCGGGTCGCCGAGTTCGAGGACGCCGCCGACGCTCGGTCGGTCGTCGAGCCGCAGCGTTTCGACCGGGGGAAACGACGGGTGTGCGGCCAACACGTCCGGATCCGGCTCCCACGCGTAGGTCTCGAAGCCGAGTTCGTCGAGCCGTCCGCGGAGCCACGCCTGTGCTGCCGCCTCCTCGCCCGGATAGCTGTCGAACGACACGAGCTCGCGGACCGTTTCTCGCAGCGCCGCCTCGCGAATCTCCATGCCTCGGCAGTGCCGCCACCGGCATAACAGCGTTCGGGTCCGCCGCCGGCGCCGGCTCCGGCGCGGTTCGGCGCCCGGTCTTTGCGGATCGCGGGGGAATTATGACTCTGCGGCGACTCGTGCGGAACCGATGACACGGACCGACGACGACCGCACCGACGACCGGCCCCGAGTCGTGATCAGCGACACGAAGCTCACCACTCTCGCTACCGAACGCGAGGTGTTCGGCGACGAGGTGACGCTGGTGCACGACCCGCTTCGGTCGCCGGAAGCGGTCGCCGACAGCGTCCCCGACGCCATCGTCGTCGACGCGTCGACGCCCATGACCGCCGCGGCGTTCGAGGCCTGCTCGCGGCTTCGGGTCGTCGTCCGCGCGGGCGTCGGCGTCGACAACATCGACCTCGCGGCGGCGGCCGCCGCCGGCGTCACCGTCTCGAACGTGCCCGACTACTCCGTCGACGAGGTCTCGGCGCACGCGACCGCGCTCTGTGTCTCGCTCGCTCGCGGCATCCCGACCGCGGACGCCGACACCACGGCGGGCGGCTGGGACTGGGAGGTCAGCGCGCCGTTGTACCGCCCCGAGCGTCTCGCCGTCGGCGTCGTCGGCTGCGGGCGGATCGGCAGCCGCACCGCACGGAAGGTGCGCGAGCAGTTCGGCCGCGTGCTCGTTCACGACCCGTACGTCGCCGCCGACGAGATCCGCTCGCTCGACGCCGACCCAGTCGGATTCGAGACCCTGCTACGCGAAAGCGACGTCGTCACGATCCACACGCCGTTGACGCCGGAGACCCGCGGATTGTTCGACGCCGCCGCGTTCGACACCATGCGCGAGGCGACGCCGCCCGCCGACGAGCCGGGATCACCCGACGCCGGCCCGCGAGGAACGATCCTCGTGAACACGGCCCGCGGAGCGGTCGTCGACCGCGAGGCGCTCGTCGACGCGCTGGCCGACGGGACGGTTCGGAGCGCCGGACTGGACGTTCTGCCCGCGGAGCCGCCGCCGGACGACCGGCTGACCGGACGCGGAGACGTCGTCGTGACGCCGCACGTCGCCTGGTACTCCGAGGCGTCGAAACGCGAGGTGCGACGCAAGGCGGCCGCCGAGGCTCGGCGGGTCCTCAGAGGAAAAGAGCCCCAGTATACGATCTCCCCCGACGCCAACGCGGGCGACGCGGAGTGAGCGGCGCCGACACGCACTCCATAGGATTTAGTCGATCGGCTCTGACACCCCGTCCATGAACCACGTTCGCGTCGACGACCTCGAAAACGACGTCCAGCCGGCCGCGGTGATGCGGAAGCTCACCGAGCCGCTCGGGCTCACCGACATGGCGATCAACTACTACGAGCTCGAGCCGGGCGACAGCTTCGCGTTCGCGTATCACAGCCACGAGGTGCAAGAAGAGGCGTTCTGGGTTCTCTCCGGAACGGCGACGTTCGAGACGGAGACCGGGCCGGTCGAGGTCGACGCCGGCGAGGTCGTCCGGTTCGGCCGCGAGGAGTTCCAGCGCGGGTGGAACTACGGCGACGAGCGGATTCGGGCGATCGCGCTCGGCGCGCCGCTGGAGTACGGCACCCAGCCGAAGCTCCGATACTGTGCGGACTGCGACGCCGAGACGGATTCCGACCTCCATCGGACCGAGGACGCGACCGGGGCGGAGGTCGTCGTCGCGCGGTGTCTCGACTGCGGCGCGGAGACCGGCCGCTGGCATCGCGGGTCGATGGAGGGAGAGGTGCCCTGATCCGTCGGTCCGGCTCCGCGAGCGCCGTGACGGCTCACGCCGGCCGGTCGTCTCACTCCTCCCGGCTCGCGACGAGCGAGACGTAGCTCAGACGCCCCTCTTCGACCGCCGTCTCGAGCGTCTCGATCCCGTCGAGAACGGCGCGGCCGCGCTCGCCCAGTATCGGCAGGAGCCGCTCGTAGTCGACCCGGCTCGCCACGTCGTCGCGCATCGCCAACACCGCTTCTCGGTGGTCGCTGACGTCGTCGACGTCGAACCCGGCGGCCTCCACCGTCGCAATCGTCTCCGCCCGGCTGCTCGCGTGTGACACGCACAACGCCCGGACGATCGGATCCGGCAGCGGCGGCAGCGATCCCTCGACGACGACGTCGGAGAGCGCGAGCCGACCGCCGGGTCGAAGCGTTCTGCGCGCCTCTCGCAGCGCGCGGGGTCGGTCCTCGACGAGACAGTAGACGCACTCGCCGAGAACGACGTCGACGCTGTCGTCGCGGAGCGGCAGCCGCCGCAGGTCGCCACGGAGCGCCGCCGCGCCGCCAGTTGGGTCGCGGTCGACGCCGACCGCGTCCGCGCCGCGGGCCCGAGCGGCCGCGACCGCCTCTCCGGCGCCGCAGCCGACGTCGACCAGCCGCGTTCCGGCGGTCACGCCGGCCCGATCCAGGAGGGCCTCCGTCGCCTCGCGTCCGCCGGGGTGTAGCGGGCCGTCGAGAACGGTCCGAAGCGCGCTCCACGGGTTCGCCAGCGCGGAGTCGAGCAGTCCCTTCATCTCAGTCGTCGTCTGTCGGGACCGACCCCGATTTCTCCTCGTCGCCACCGGTCGGGACCGGCTCGTTCACCGCGGGGCGCCCGCCCCAGTCGTTTCGCGTCCGGATCGCGTAGCGGCCGTCGTCGGTCGTCATGTTGTAGCCACAAAAGGGGACGAGCTCGCCGTCCGCGGTCGGGACCGAGATACAGCAGTTGTCCAGCCGCTCGGCGTCGGCGGCGTCGGCGTCCATGAATCCCGTCAGCGACACGGGAAGCGCCCGGTCGAGAATCTCGCCGGCGCCGGTCGGCAGCTCCACGCTCCCACAACAGCCCGCCGAACAACAGGCGGCGTCCTGTCCGGCCGGAGTGTTCGCGATCAGCTCCATCCAGTCGGCCTCGTCGACGCTGCCCGACACCCGCTCGAACAACACGTCGTCGAGAAACCGCGTCAGCGCCACGGGGCCGTCGTCGGTCGGATACACCGCGGTCGCGGACTGACAGTACGCCGAGCAGCACGGAACCGGCATCAGGTCGCGGGGTTCGATCGCCGCGAACCCCTCTGCGAGCCGCTTCGCGGCGGTGTCAAGCGAGAACCGACCGTGCTCGGTCTCGTAGCGGCCGAAGTGGGCGACCGGCTGGAAGTTCACCGCCTCGACGACGTCGAGGTTCTCCAGCGCGTATCGAACGATGTCGCCCATCTCGTCGTCGTTGGTCCCCGGCACGACCGTCGGCACCAACACGACCGGGAGACCGGCCTCCCGACAGGCGTCGACGGCGGCTCGCTTCGTCGCCGCCAGGTCCACCTCGCGGATCGCCTCGTACGTCTCCGGCCGGAGTCCGTCGAACTGTAGATATATTGCGGTCACGCCGGCGTCCGACAGCCGCCGGGCGTAGCCGTCGCGCTCGGCCAGCGCGATGCCGTTCGTGTTGACCTGTACGTGGTCGAACCCCATCTCCCGGGCGAGTTCGACGAGTTCGGGCAGGTCGTCTCTGACCGTCGGCTCGCCGCCGGAGAACTGGATCGGCCGCGTCCCCCCGCTTTCGACGATCGTCTCGAGAAGCGTCTCGACCTCCGTCGTGGACCGGTGGGTTCCGCCCGGACCCGAGCTCGCAAAGCAGTAGGAACACGAGAGGTTGCAGTCCGAGGTCACCTCGACCACCGCGAGACAGGCGTGGTCGTTGTCGACGGTGAACGCCCCTTCCGGGTCGAACGCGGCGTCCGGCTCGAACTCCGCCGCCCACTCCCAGTGGTCTACCGAGTCCCAGACGCGCCGCGTCGTCTCGCCGTGTTCCGCACACTCTCGGCGGAGGTACACCGACTCCTCGTCGGTCACGTACTCGCCGGGAACGCGTTCGAGACAGGTCGGACAGAGGCTCGTCGTCGACTCGAGTCGCCGGTCGGCGTCGGTCATATGCCCGGTGACGAGGACGCGATAATAATCCCTCGGCGATCGTGTGCGCACGCCGGCCGAGCGCGGCGGGGTTTTTGTTCGTGTGACGCCAGATCGCCGTGTGAGCCGATCGAGCGAGACCACGACACGGGCGACCTCGACGGGCGAGGGTTCCGGCGAGGCGACGCCGACAGACCGAGACCGTCTCGTGGCGTCGGTGTGGCCGTGGGCCCGCGATCCCGAGAGCGCCGACGTGGAGATCGTCGTCTACGTCGTCACCGGCGACCACGGCGGGCTCCGCGTTCCAGAACGGTTCTGTCGAGAATGTCACCGGTTCACCCGCGCGGCCGACATCGCCGCGAAACGCGTCGACGCCGACGTCGACGTCGACGTCCGGTCCTGGTGGACACACCTGCCGTTCGCGCTGCGTCACGGCGGGTATCACGCGCCGGTCATGGTCGTCGACGGCACCCGACTCTGTCAGGGCCACGACGTGCCGACGCCGGACGAGGTCGTCGCCGCCGTCGAGGAGGCGCTCGAATGAGCCTCGACGAGGGGGAGCCGGTGCCCGCGTTCGAGCTACAGAACGTCGGTGCCGGCCCGGACCCGTTCGCGGTGTCCGCGCTGCCCGACGACGTCGCGTTCGTCGTGCTCTTTTTTCAACGGGACCACTACTGTACGAACTGTCGCAAGCAGGTCCAGACGCTCGCGGACCGCATCGAGGCGTTTCACGATCGGAACGCCGAGGTCGTCTCGATCGTCCCAGAGCCCGCAGCCCGCGTCTCGGAGTGGCAGGAACGGTACGACCTCCCGTATCCGCTTCTGGCCGACCCGGACGCGACCGCGGGCCGGGCGTACGACCAGCCGGTTCGGTTCGGCGTTCTCGGCCGGTTCAGCGATTTTCTGGGCCGGATGCCCGCGGTGGTCGTCGTCGACAGGCGCGAGACGGAGCCGCGGGTCGCGTACGTCCACCGCGGCTCGTCGACGTTCGACCGCCCGGACGTCGACGAGATTCTCGCCGAACTGGACGAGCTCGCCGACGCCTGACCGCAGTCGGCGAGCTACGACCGCGAGACGCCGAGCGGATTCCGACAGTCGCTACATAAAAAGAGGTCGCGCTTCTCGAAGAGGTCGATCGAGCCGTCCGCTTCGATCTCCACCTCGGCGACCTCCTCGCCGGTGTCGAGGTCGTCGGCCGAGTCGACGTCGGTGCCACACTCCGGACAGGACAACGTGTCGGTCATGTCTCCACGTAGTGCCGGTACAGGTATAACCGTATCCTGATCGTGCGGCTCCGTTACACACGCCGTTTCGACGCCGCTCACGACCG
>CAZKXC010000015.1:3933-34627 GCA_964556645.1 uncultured Halobellus sp. | reverse complement strand
CATGGACGACCACTCGCACGAGCCCGACCCGGACGAGCGCGTGACCGCCCCGATGCAGGAGTTCGGAGGCCGCGAGGTCGGCGTCGGCGCGGCCGTCACCCTCATCGGGCTGCTTCTCGCGTACGTGCTGCCGGCGCTGCTGTTCTGACTGGATCGGCGTCTCCTGTGGGCGCTTCGTCGACGGCTACCGCGGGTACCACGCCAGCGGGTGGTCGGCGATGAGGTCGATACTCACCGGCTCGTCGAGGTCGAACTCCTCGACGTGGTTGTGCAGACAGTGAACCGCCTCGCCGGAGTCGAGTTCGACCCGGTAGATGAACGAGGGGCCGACGTACTGTCTGGAGACGACGGTTCCGTCGGCGACGTCCTCGTCGGCGGGCGTCGCCCGCAGGTCGTCGGGCCGGACTAAGACATCGACCGGCGCGCCGTCGTAGGTCGTGTCGTACCCTTCGAGCGTGGCGGCGTTGAACCGGCCGACGCCGGTTTCGACCTGGCCTTCCCGGAGGTTCCCCTCGAGGAACGACGCCCGCCCGAGAAAGGAGGCGACGAACTTCGACTCGGGGCGCTCGAAGACGCTCTCGGGACGCCCCACCTGTTCTATCGAGCCGTCGTTCATCACGGCGACGCGGTCGGAGATCGATAACGCCTCCTCCTGATCGTGGGTGACGGACACCGCGGTGACGCCCGCGGCCTTCAGGATGCGGCGGACCTCCTCGCGCATCTCGACGCGCAGGCGGACGTCGAGGTTCGAGAACGGCTCGTCGAGCAGCAACACGTCCGGCTCGGGCGCGAGCGACCGAGCCAACGCGACCCGTTGTTTCTGGCCGCCCGAGAGCTTGTCGGGAGTTTTCGCGCCGTGAGCGGTCATCTCGACCAGCTCGAGCAGCTCCTCGACGCGGGCGTCCGTCGCCGCCTCGTCGGCGTCCGTCAGCCCGAAGGCGATGTTTTCACGCACCGTGAGATGCGGGAACAACGCGAAGTTCTGGAAGACGATGCCGACGTCGCGGCGTTCTGGCGGGACGAACGACGACGCGTCCGCGACCGTCTCGCCCGCGAGCGCGATCGAGCCCTCCGTCGGTTCGTCGAGCCCCGCGATCATCCGGAGGGTCGTGGTTTTGCCACAGCCGGACGGGCCGAGAAAGGTGAGCAGCTCGCCGGGTTGTACGTCGAGTGAAACGCCGTCGACGGCGCGCTCGGGGCCGAAGGATTTCGTGACGTTCGCGAGCCGCAAGACGGGCTCTGTGTCCGTCGCGTCCGAGCGGCTCTCGGCGGGCGCGCCGGCGGCGGTCCCGTCCGGCGAGGCGATCGACGTTCCGCGGACGCGGTCGGTCGGCCGTTCCGTCTCGGGGTATTCGGAGTGTGCCATGGTGATCCGGACGCCGGCGAGCCGGCGGTGAGTCGTACGCCCCGATATTTTAGGAGTACCTAAAAACGTGTCGCTCGCGGACGCTCACGCCGGCTGGCTCACAGCAAGCCGAACCCGACACCGGCGAGCCGAGAACCCGAGGCCGACGAGGCCGCGATCCGAGTCAGGCGAGCTCCCGGCCGATCACGCCGCGGAGCTCGCGGAGCGCGTCGGCGTCGACGGAGACCGACTCCTCGCCGACCGACATCGACAGGGTTCCGTCGGCGGTCACGTCGCCGAGCCGGGAGACGGGATGGTCGCCCGCGAGCGCCGCGACCGCGTCCGGGTCGGTCGTCTGGACGACGATCCGTCCGGGCGTCTCCTCGAAGGCCGCGACGTGGTCGGGCAGCGTCACGTCCGCGCCGGCGCCGTCGGCGACGAGTTCGGCGAGTGCGACTGCGAGCCCTCCCTCGCTCACGTCGTGTGTCGCGAGCGTCGCCTCGTGGCGCGCGACCGCCGCCAGCGACGAGACGAGGTCGGCGGGCGCCGCGGGAAGCGCCGGGAACCGGTCGCTGCCGTCAGTCGCCGCGAGGTACGCCGAGCCGCCGAGCGCATCGCCGGACGGCCCCACGAGCAGGAGCGTCGAATCGGCCGCGGCGTCGCCGTCAAGCCGGGCCGGCGGCGCGTCGTAGCCCGCCCGCGTGCCGAGCAGCGCGAGCGTCGGCGTCGGCGGGATCGGCCCCGCGACGCTGTCGTTGTACAACGAGACGTTGCCGCCGACGACGGGGGTGTCGAGCGCGCCACACGCGTCCGCGAGCCCCTCGACGATCGACGTGAAGCCGCCGTACACGTCCGGCTTCTCGGGGTTGCCGCCGTTGAGACAGTTGACCGCCGCCAGCGGCGTCGCCCCCTTCGCGGCCAGGTTCGTGGCGTTCTCGACGGCGACCGCGCGGGCGCCGTCGTACGGCGCGGCGTCCGTCCAGCGAGGGGTCGACCCCGACGAGAGCGCGAGACCGACGCCGGTCGGGTCGTCCGCGTCGTCGGCCGCCTCGCGCATCGCCAGGATGGCGGCGTCGTCGCCGGGCTTCACCGCGGTTCGCGTCCCCACCTCGTGGTCGTACTGCCGGTACACCCAGCGCTTGCTGGCGGTGGTGGGATCCGACACGACCGCCTCGAACGCGGTCTCGAGTGCGGGCTCCGGCAGGTCGCGGTCGGGTTCGGGCGGCGCCGTGGCCGCCAGGTCGTTCATCGGCGCGCCGTCCGCGAGAAACGCGGCGTCGACGTCGACGACGGTCTCGCCGTCGAACGTACAGACGTAGTTGCCGTCGGTCACCTCGCCGATGACGGAACACCCGAGGTCGAACCGGTCGGCGAGCTCGCGGACGCGGTCGACGTCGCCGGGGTCGACCTCGTAACACATGCGCTCCTGGCTCTCGGCCAGCAGGATCTCCAGCGCGTTCATCTTCGGCTCGCGCTGGTGAACGCGGTCGAGGTCGATCGCGGCCCCGAGCCCGCCCTTCGCGACGAGCTCCGAGGAGGCGCCGCCCAGCCCGGCCGCGCCGAGGTCGCGCGCGGAGACGACGAGCGACTCGTCGACGAGCGCCTCGTTACACTCGATCAGCCGTTTTTCGGCGTAGGGGTCGCCCACCTGCACCGCGGGGCGGTCCTCGGTTTCGGCGTCCTCGGCGAGGTCCTCGCTCGCGAACGACGCGCCGCCGAGCCCGTCGCGGCCGGTGGCGTTGCCGACGAGAACGAGCCGGTTGCCGGGGTCCTCCGCGGTCGCCGTCACCAGCCGGTCCGGGTCGGTCACGCCGACGCAGGCGACGTTGACCAGCGGATTCCCCTCGTAGCCGCCGTGGAAGGCGACGCTGCCGCCGACCGTGGGGACGCCGATGCAGTTGCCGTAGTGAGAAATCCCCTCGACGACGCCCTCGAAGAGGTACCGCGACTCCTCGCGGTCGAAGCCGCCGAAGTACAGCGAGTCCAGCAGGGCGACGGGGTACGCGCCCATGCTCATCGTGTCGCGAACGATGCCGCCGACGCCGGTGGCCGCGCCGTCGAACGGGTCGACGTACGAGGGGTGGTTGTGGCTCTCGATGCCGAACGTGACGTAGGTGTCGCCGTAGTCGTCGGCGTCGCGCTCGGCGCTCGGCGTGTCGGCCGCGCCGGGGGTCGGCAGCGCGAGCACGGCGGCGTCGTCGCCCGGTCCGACGACGACCGCGTCGCCCTCGCTGTCGAACGCCGACAACAACGGCCGCGAGGACCGGTACGCGCAGTGTTCACTCCAGAGGTTCTCGAAGAGCGCGGCCTCCGCCGGCGTCGGCTCCCGGCCGAGCTCCGCGGTCACGAGGTCGTGGTCCGTCTCGGACAGGCTCATCCACTTACGTGGTCATCGCACCCGTTCTAATGCTTTTCTATGCCCACGTTCGTGCGGATTCTGGTCAGACGACGAGCACGGACGCGCCGGAGGTCACGAGCGCGCCGGCCGCGCCGGCCGCGAGCGCCTTCGCGTTGAGCCGGACGGCGCGCTTCCGATCGGCCGCGAGCGCCTGGGGATCGGTGACGTCGCGGGTTCCGTCTCCCACGTCGAAGACGCCGACGCCGGCGAAGCCGACGCAGAACCGTTCGCGGTACTGCAAAAACCCCATCGCGGCTCCGTACAACGGAAACATCGTGAACGCCAGCGTCCACCGCGGCCACTCGGCGGCGACGGCGACGGCGACGAGGACGACCGCCGAGAGCAACGAGCCGGCGCCGAGAATCAGGCGGCGGCGGCGTTGTGTCGCCCCGATGTTACAGACCCCGGGTTGATACTCCATACCCGGCGTTCGACCGGGCGAGCAAAAGCATCCGTGGATCCGTCCCGCTCACGGTAGCAACCCTCAAAAGGACGCCAGTCGTTCGACGGACGTGAAACGGATCCAGCTCGAGAACGCCGTCTTCGAGGGCAGAAACGACGTGTATCTGATCGAGGCCGGGGTGACCGCGCTCGTCGATACCGCCGTGGCGACCCCGGACGTGCGCGCGGACCTGCGCGAGGGCCTCGCCGAACACGGCGTCGCGTTCGCCGACGTCGACGCGGTGGTGCTCACCCACTGGCACCCGGACCACGCCGGACTCGCCGGCGAGATCCAGGCCGCGGGCGGCGCCGAGGTGTTCGTCCACGAGGCGGACGCGCCGCTCGTCGACGGCCGCGACGTTCCGCTGCCCGCGGACCCGACGGCCCAGCGCGAGACGTTCGAACGCTGGGGGATGCCGGCGGCGGCCCGCGACCGCCTGCGAGCGTTCTTCGAGGCCGAGGCGACGGGGCTGGGCGGCCCCGACGCCGCGGTGACGACGGTCACGGACGGAGCGACGGTCTCGCTGGGAGCGGCGACGCTGGAGGCGGTCCACCTCCCCGGCCACACCGCCGGGCTCTGTGCGTTCGCGTTCGACCCGCGGGCGCTTTCGGGCCGCGACGCCGCGGAGACGGACGGCTCCGCCGGAACCCCCGGGAAACGCGACGACGGCCCCGAGGAGGCGTTCACCGGCGACGCGTTGTTGCCGCGGTACACGCCAAACGTCGGCGGGGCGGACGTCCGGCTCTCGGACCCGCTCGCGGCGTACGCGGACAGCCTCGCGCGGATCGTCGGCCGCGACTGGGACGCCGCTCACCCCGGCCACCGGGAACGGATCGACGAGCCGAGCCGACGGGCCGCCGCGATCCTCGAACACCACCGGCGGCGAACGCGACGGGTGATCGACGTGCTGGCCGCCGACGCGGCCACGGCCTGGGAGGTGTCGGCCGCCCTGTTCGGCGACCTCGACGGGATCCACACGCTCCACGGCCCCGGAGAGGCGTTCGCTCACCTCGACCACCTGGCGAGCGCCGGCGTCGTCGAGCGAGACGGAACGGCCTACCGGCTCGTCGACCCCGAGCCAGACGTCGGCCGCCTGTTTCCGACGACGCCGCTCGACGGCGAGGTGTGCGAGACCGAGGACGTCGACCGGTGACGGTGCCGGAACCCACGGCCGTCGCCGAAAGCTATACCCGCGGGAGAACGCATCTACCGTCGTGAAGCGGGAGACCCTCTCCGTCGTCCTCCTCGCGCTCCTCGCGGTCGTCGCGCTCGGCGTCGCGGCGGCCACCTTAGACACCGCCGTCACCGTCGACGACGGCGGCGGACTCGGCGGCGGCGCCGGAGACGGCTCCGGTCCGAGCGATCCCGACGAGATCAGCCCGTCTGCGACCCCGGGCGGCCCGACGACGCTCACCTTCCCGCCCATCTGTTATCCGTTCTTGCGCGAGCCGCCGGCGTTGCTGGTGTTTGCGGGCGTGTTGACGGCGATCGGCGCGCTGGCGTACCACGACACCGAATCGTGGTTCGCCGCGAGCGTCGTCGCGGGGACCGTCGGCTTCCCGGTCGGCGTGTTGTGGGTGGCGGTGTCCGCCTGTCGAACGCCCGAGTCGGCCGACGAGTTCGACTTCGGGCTCGTCGGCGAGGAGGACGGGATCATCCTGCCGGGCGGCGGCGGCGGGAGCGGACTCGCGGGCGGATCGGGAAGCGTGTCGACGCCGGAGGCGGTGTTCGTCGCCGTCGTCGTCGTCGCGCTGATCGCGAGCCTGCTGGTGTTGGTGGCGGCCGCCGGCGACGACGACGAGACGACCGGCGCGAGCCGAGGCGAAGCGCCCGAGCCAGAAACGCCGGACCCGGACCTGGCCGCGGTCGCGCAGACGGCGGGCGAGGCGGCGGCGCGGATCGAGGCCGCCGACGGCGACAACGAGGTGTACCGCGCGTGGCGCGAGATGACGGAGGCGCTCGACGTCGACCGCCCCGCCTCGGCGACGCCCGCGGAGTTCGCGACGGCCGCGGTCGCCGCCGGCGTCGCCGAGGAGCCCGTCGCCGAACTCACCGAGGTCTTCGAGCAGGTGCGATACGGCGGCGCGGACCCGACGGACGAGCGAGAACGACGCGCCGCGGCGGCGCTCCGGCAGATCGAGGCCACACACGGGGTGAACGGGTAGTGCGTCCGCTCGCCGTCGTCGGGGTGATTGCGGTCGCCGGCGGCTTTCTCGTCCTCGTCGACCAGGGGCTCGCGGGCGCGCTCGATCTCTCGTCGATCGTGGTCACGCTGATCGGCGTGCTCGGAATCCTCCAGGGCGTCAGGTACGCGAGCGCGCGCCGCGGCCGCGACCGGCGGTCGACGGACCTCGGCGAGCCGGAACGGCGGGAGCCGGCGGCGGTCCCCGGAGCGGAGTTGGACGCGACGATCGCCCGGGCGGCGGCGAGCCGGCGGCGCGGCCGGAGCGCCCGGACCGACGTCCGGTCGCGCGTGCGCTCGATGGCGGTCCGAGCGGTAGCGCGCGAACGCAACTGCTCGCGGGACCGCGCCGCGGAGCTCGTCGAGACCGGCGCGTGGACCGACGACGGCCGCGCCGCCGCGTTTCTCTCGCCGGCCACCACGTACTCGGTTCGCGACCAGCTCCGCGGCGGGCTCCCGGGTCGGTCGACGTTCCGGCTCGGGCTGACGGCCGCCGTCGACGCGGTCGAGCGGGCGATGACCGGAGCCGCGGGCCGGGCGGCGGCGACCGACTCGGACGCGGCGGCCGCCGACGGCGAGGGCGGCGACCGATGACGGCCGCCGACCGCGAGCGAGCGGACCCGGCGGCCGTCGTCGACAGCGGCGACGAGACCGCACGCGAGGACGCCGGCGACGCGAGCGCAGAGGCCGGCGAGGAACCCCCGTCGACGGAACGCCGGGCGCGTCGCGCGTTCGACACCGAGCGGTGGGTGGGGATCACCGGGGTCGCGCTCGCGCTCGTCGGGGTCGGGGTCGTCCTCAGACAGCCGGGGACGGTGCTCGTCGGAGCCGCGGCGGTCGGGTACGGATTGTACGCGCGCCTCGGCGAGGCCGAGGAGGCGACGCTCGCGGTCACCCGCGAGCTGAGCGACCGAACGCCGGAGCCCGGCGACGAGGTGACCGTCTCGGTGCGAGCGCGAAACGTCGGCGAGGAGCCGTGTGTCGACCTCCGGATCGTCGACGGGGTGCCGCCCGGCCTCGAGGCGGTCGAGGGGCCTGCCAGGGTCGCGACCGCGTTGCGCCCCGGCGCGGAGGTGACGTTCTCGTACGCGGTGCGGGCGAGCCGCGGCGAACACGAGTGGGAGACGATGCGGGCCGTCACGCGCAATCCCGCCGGCGCGCGCGAGCGGGTGACCGAGATCGAGACGCCCACGCGACTGACGTGCACGCCCGAGCTCGCGGCCGGCAGCGAGCTTCCGCTGCGAGGGCTGACGACGGTGTCACACGGCCGCGTTTCGACCGATATCGGCGGGGCGGGCGTCGAGTTCTACGCCACCCGCGAGTACCGCCGCGGCGACCCGCTCAAGCGGGTCGACTGGAACCGGCGGGCCCGGACCGGCGAGCTGGCGACGCTGGAGCTCCGCGAGGAGCGGGCGGCGACGGTCGTGTTGTTGATCGACGCCCGGGAGGCGGCGTACGTCGCCACCGAGCCGGACGCCGACACGGCGGTCGAGGCGAGCGTCGAGGCCGCGGGAGCGGCGTTCACCGCCCTGCTCACGGGCGGTGACCGCGTCGGGATCGCGACGATCGGCGCGCACGATTGTTGGCTTCCGCCGGGAGCCGGGACCGACCACGCGGTCCGCGGCCGCGAGACGCTGGCGACGGACCCCGCGCTCGCGCCGACGCCCGACGACGAGCGGTTCTACCGGACGCTGTGGTTCCGACGGTTCCGGCGGCGGCTGCCGGGCGACGCCCAGGTGTTGTTGTTCAGCCCGCTAGTCGACGACTACCCCGCCTCCGCCGCCCGTCGGCTCGACGCGTACGGCCACCTCGTCACGGTGCTCTCGCCCGACGTCACCGCGACGGCGACCGGAGCGAACGGCGCCGAAGACTCGGCGGCGACGGGAATGACCGCCGCGACGACGGCCGGCCGACGGCTGGTGGCGCTCGAACGGCGCGAGCGCGTTCGGGACCTCCGTGCCGCGGGGATCCGCGTCGTGGAGTGGGGCGACCGGTCGTTCCCCGCCGCGGTCGCGGGCGCGAGCCGGCGGTGGCCGCGATGAGCCGGGCGAGCGGGCGCGAGCGAGCCGACCGCGACGAGCGGGCGGAGACGGATCCGCCCGAGCGCGACACGCGTCCGCCGACGCTCGCGGTCGTCGTGAGCCTCGCCGCGGCCGCGGTCGGGACGCTCGCCGTGATCGTCGCCGCGCCGCTCGGCGGCGCGGTGGCGGGACTGTCGATCGTCGGCCTCGCCGTCGGATCGCTCGCCGGCTCGAACCGCGTGTTGTCGTGGGCGGCGGCCGCCAGCGTCGCCGGTATCGCGCTCGCGGCGGCGTTCGGCGCCGGCCCCGAACCGTTGCTCGTGGCCGGCGTCGCGCTCGCGCTCGCGTGGGACGTCGCCGACCACGGCCTCTCGGTCGGCCGACAGGTCGGTCGAGACGCCCGGACCCGGCGAAACGTGGCCGTCCACGCCGGAGCGACGCTGCTGACCGGGACGTTCTCGGCCGGCGTCGTCTACGGCTCGTACGTGACCGCCTCCGGCGGCCAGCCGATCGCCGCGCTCGCGTTGTTGTTGTTCGGCGGAGTGGTGTTGGTGTCGGCGTTCAGGTGAGGACCGGCGTCGTTTTTGTACCCGGGCGCCGACGTGACGGGCATGGACACCGCACCGACCGAGCCGGCGAGGTGGGCGGCGTGACCGACCTCGTGACGTTCGGCGAGACGATGCTTCGGTTCTCCCCGCCGCGCGGCGAGCGCCTCGAGACGGCCCGCGAGTTCGACGTCCAGGCCGGCGGCGCGGAGAGCAACGTCGCCGTCGGCGCGGCTCGTCTCGGCGCCGACGCCACCTGGCTCTCGAAGCTCCCCGACTCGCCGCTCGGCCGCCGGATCGTCGGCGAACTCCGGAGCCACGGCGTCCGGACGAGCGTCGCGTGGACCGACCCGACAGACGCCAGAGTCGGCACCTACTACCTCGAGACGGGCGGACCGCCCCGCGGAACCACCGTGATCTACGACCGCGAGGATGCCGCGATCACGACCGTGGAACCGACCGAACTCCCGGCGAGCGACCTCGAGTCCGCCGGCTACTTCCACACGACGGGGATCACGCCGGCGTTGTCGGCTGCCGCCCGCGAGACGACGACCGCGTTGTTGCGCGCGGCCGGCGAGGCGGGCGTCACGCGCACGTTCGACCTCAACTACCGGGCGAAGCTGTGGGACCCGGCGGTCGCGCGGTCGGCGTACGAGTCGTTGTTCGACCACGTCGACGTCCTGTTCGTCCCACAGCGCGACGCCCGCGAGGTGCTCGGCCGCGAGGGCGACCCGGTCGAGGTGGCACACGGACTCGCCGCCGAACACGGGTTCGAGTGCGTGGTCGTCACGCGCGGGAGCGGGGGCGCGGTCGCGCTCCGCGACGGCGCGGTCCACGAACAAGGGGTGTTCGAGGCCGAGACGTTCGACGCGATCGGGACGGGCGACGCGTTCGTCGCCGGCTTCCTCGCGACGCGGATCGAGGGCGACGACGTGCCGACGGCGTTGGAACGGGCGGCCGCGACCGCGGCGCTCAAACGCACCGTCGGCGGCGACGTCGCCGTCGTGACCGCCGCGGAGGTCGACCGCGCCGTTGAGGGCGCCGACGGGATCGACCGATAGCCCCGTCGGCTCGGCTGTCTTTCCGACCGGTTTATTATCACGCCGCGACCCGGATCCGGCATGACCGACGAGACCCGACGGGACGGCCTCATCGCCGCGTTGCGCGCGGCAGACGCCGTTCGGTTCGGCGAGTTCGAGCTCTCACACGGCGGCACCAGCGACTACTACGTCGACAAGTACCTCTTCGAGACCGACCCGGAGTGTTTAGAACGCATCGCGGACGCGTTCGCCGACCGACTCGCGGCGAGCGACGCGACGCTGGCCGGCGTCGCGCTCGGCGCGGTCCCGCTCGTCGCGGTGACCGCCACGGAGCTCGGGCGGCCGTACGTCATCGCGCGCAAGCAGGCGAAGTCGTACGGCACCGGCAACCGGATCGAAGGGCGGCTGGAGGAGGGCGAGCCCGTCGTCGTGATAGAAGACATCGCCACCACCGGCCAGTCGGCCGTCGACGCCGTCGAGGCGCTGCGGGCGGCCGGCGCGCGCGTGGACCGCGTCGTCGTCGTCGTCGACCGCGAGGAGGGAGCGACGGCGCTGTTGGCCGACCACGACGTGGAACTCGAGGCGTTGGTGACGGCCTCGGAGCTGCTCACCGACCACGAGGAGTGACGGCGTCGGCGTCGACGCCGGCGGAGCCGAGAAGCCTCACGCGCCGGACGACTCCGGCGGTTCTACCGTCGGCACCGCGACGCGCTCGAGCACGTCGTCGATCACGTCGCCCTTCTGTACGTCGTTGACGGTGGCGTCGGGGGTCAACACCAGCCGGTGGGCGAGCGTCGGGTCCGCGACGCGTTTCACGTCGTCGGGGGTCAGAAACGCCCGTCCGGCGACGGTCGCGCTCGCGCGGGCCGCCTCGAACAACCGCTGGGTCCCCCGCGGCGAGACGCCGACCGCCACCCGGCGGTCCTCGCGGGTCCGGTGGACGATGGAGGCCATGTACGCGAGGAGGTCGTCGTCGGCGCGGACCGACTCGGGCACCGTCCGGAGTTCGGTCACCTCGTCGGGGTCGAGCACGCGCCCGACGGTCGGGCTCCGGTCGGTGCGGCCGGCGCGGCGTCTGAGGATCTCCACTTCGCCCGGCTCGTCGGGGTACCCCAGCGACGTCTTGATCATGAACCGGTCGAGCTGTGCTTCTGGCAGCGGGAACGCCCCCTCGCTCTCGACAGGGTTCTGGGTGGCGATGACGTAGAAGGGGTCCGGAAGCGCGTGGGTCTCGCCGTCGGCGGTGACCTGGCCCTCCTCCATCGCCTCCAGCAGCGCCGCCTGCGTCTTCGGCGGCGCGCGGTTGATCTCGTCGGCGAGCACGACGTTCGCGAAGATCGGCCCCGGCGAAAACGAGAAGGCGCCGTCGCGCTCGTCGAACACGTTCGTGCCGGTCACGTCGGAGGGAAGCAGGTCCGGCGTGAACTGGATGCGGGAGAACTCCAAGCCGAGCGCGGTCGCGAACGACCGCGCCGAGAGCGTTTTGCCGGTGCCGGGCACGTCCTCGAGGAGGACGTGTCCGCGGGCGATGATGCCGAGCGTGACGCGTTCGAGGAACTCGCGGTCGGCGACGACCGCGGAGCCGACCTCGTCGATCACGCGGGCACAGGCCTCGGCCGCGTCGGGGACATCCATGTGACTGATACACGAGCGGGCGACAAAAAGCGTTGTCGCGCCCGGCGTGAACCGCGTCACGGCGCGCGGGCCGGCCGCGATCGAAACCCATAACAGCGGAAGCGACGAATCGTGGATCGAGCCGAGGTAGCCTAGCCTGGCCAAGGCGGTAGATTCGAAATCTACTGTCCATTCGGACACCGGAGTTCAAATCTCCGCCTCGGCGCTCTCTATTACACCGGCCGCCGCTACGGCTCACGTCCCAGCGATTCCTGTTCGGCGTCGGTATCCCCGCGGAGCCGCCGCCGACGCTTGTCGTAGGCGGCCTCGAGTTTCGCGTTCGTCGCCCGCGAGACCAGGTACAGGTCCGCGGCGCCCTCGTCGCGGGGGTGGGCGGCGGCGACCCAGACGTGGCCGTCGCCCGTCGAGAGGTCGTCGGCCCACCGCTCGGCGGCGGCTCGGCTCCCGAACGCGTGGCGGGAGCCGTCCTCGAAGACGAGCCGTCCGACCTTCGCGTTGCGCTTGCGAGCGGACGGTTTGACCGCGACGACGACGCTCACGACCGCCCGTGAGGGCGCCGATGATAAAAACCCCGTCGGCCGGCGCGGCGGTGTCCTCGCGGCGCTAGGCGCGGCCGGGGTCGCGCTCGGAGCGACCGGGTGAGAGAACCGCGCTCGGCGGGACCGACGCCTCACTCGAACGCGTCTCGGCCCGCCCGCACGTCGGCGGCGTACGCGTCCGCGATGGTCTCGAGGATGGCCTCGCCGGCCGCCTCGCTCGACCGGCTCGGATCGCCGAGGACGCCGTTGTCGGTTATCGATTTGAATCCCCGAGAGAGTAGCAACGTCGTGTCGACCGGGCCGTCTCGGCCGGGTTCGAACGCCGACTCCCGCACGAGCTCCGGGCGAATCGCGAGTATCGCGGAGGTTTCGGTGCCGCCGGCGTGAACCACCGGCTCCGGCGGCAGCTCGGCGCGTTCCATCCCCTCGTTCATCAGGTCCATGTACCGTTCCATGTCGGCGAGCGCGACGACGCCGAGTTCGGTCTCGTCGGCGATCTCCGGCGCCGCGGTGTTCACCGGAGCGAAGTTGCCGCCGTGTGACGGGAGGAGCGCGACGGTCTCGAAGCCGTGTTCGGCGAGCGACTCGCAGTACGAGCGAAGCACCTCGATGAGCGTGGACGCCGAGACCGTTATCGTGCCCGGAAACGCCATGTGGTGGCCCGAACAGCCGGGGCGGATCACCGGAGCGACCAGCGCGTCGCCGAGCCGACGCGCGATGCGCGCCGCGAGCTCCTCGCCGATGAGCGAGTCCGTCGCCAGCGGCAGGTGTGGGCCGTGTTGTTCGAGCGAGCCGACGGGCACGATCGCCGTGTCCGTGCCCGATTCGAGCGCCGTTTCGACCTCTGTCCACGTGCGGTCTGCTAAGAGGACCGAGTCGGTGGGGTTCGAGTGTGACATCGGTCGGGTATCGAACGGCGGGTAGTTAGTCGTTGAGGGGCGCTCGCCCGTGAGGGCTCCGTCGATCTCCCTCCCCCGGCGCGAGTCCCGAAACGGGCGAGCCCGATCCGTCGCGCGCGGAGAATCGCCGGGCGTCAGCGGCGGGCCAGCAGGTCGACCCGCGTGAGCCGGACGGCGACGAGCACCATCGAGACCGCGACCAGCAGAAAGACGACGCTGATGACGTTGACCTCCGGCGTCACGTTGTAGCGGATCTGGTTCCAGATGTACACCGGCAGCGTCGGGTCGCTCGATCCCTTCACGAAGTAGGTGTACACGAACTCGTTGAACGAGAGGGTGAACGCGAGCAGTCCGCCGGCCACGACGCCCGGAAAGACGTTCGGCAGGGTCACCTGTCGGAACGTCGCGAGCTCGTCCGCGCCGAGGTCCTTCGAGGCCTCCTCGAGACGCCCGTCGAACGACAGAAACGTCGGGAGGATGACGAGCGTCGCGAACGGAATCGTTCGGATCACGTGAGCGATGACGACGGAGACGTAGTTCGGCAGCCCGAGGGTGCCGTTGAAGAACAACACCATCGCGATGCCGGTCACGACGAGCGGGACGATGATCGGCAGCGTCGCGAGAAGCTGGAGCCAGCTCCGCCCGACGAAGCCGTACCGGTCGACCGCGTACGCGATCATCGTCGACAGGGTGACCGTGAGGATCGTCGCCGGAATCGAGATGGTGAGCGTGGTGACGATGGCGCCGCGGGCGGCGGCGTTCGAGAGGAACACGCGGTACCACCGGAGGGTGAGTCGGTCCGGCGGGAACGACAACACCCCGCCGTCTGCGAACGACATGAACACGAGCACGCCGATGGGGAGCCAGAGAAACGCGAGCACCAGCGCCGTCACGGCGGCGGCCATCCGCGAGGCGTACCCGTGGACGACCCGCTCGCCCGTTCCGGCGATCCGCGCGAGAACGCTCACGCGGTCTCACCCCCGGTGCCGAAGAGCCCGCCGCCGAGCCGCGTCGCGAGCAGCAACAACGCCACGACCACGACGGTGATGACCATCCCGATCGCCGCGCCGAACGGCCAGTTGAACGCGCTCTTGAACTGGTTTTCGATCACCATCCCGATCATGATGTTGCTCGTGCCGCCGAGCAGCCGCGGGGTGATGAACGAGCCGAACGTCGGAATGAACACGAGGATGATTCCGGTGACGACGCCGTTTATCGTCATCGGTAGCGTCACCGAAAAGAACGTCCGAACCGGGCCGGCACCCAGATCCTTCGAGGCCTCGATGAGGTCCGGGTCCAGGTTCGTCAACGACGCGTAGAAGGGCAACACGGCGAGCGGCAGCCAGACGTAGGTGAAACCGATGAGGACGGCGGTGTCGGTGTACAGGAGCCCAAGTGTCGGCAGACCGACCGCAGCGAGCGCCGAGTCGAGAACGCCGCCGCTCTGGAGGATGTTTATCCACGCGTACATCCGGATGATGTAGCTGGTCCAGAACGGGAGGATGACACACAACAGAAGCAGCGTCGTTCGGCGCGAGAACCGGACGATGCTGTACGCCAGCGCGTAGCCGACCGCCGCCACGATCGCCGTCACCTGAGCGCTGATCAGGAACGTTCGCCACACCACCGTGAGGTACGTCTCGGAGCCGAGAAATCCGGTGTAGTTGCTGAGCGTCCACGCGCCGCCGATTTGTCCCGTCTGAAACGAGATGACGAGCATCGCGAGCAGCGGCACCGCAAAGAACAACACGAGCACCCCGTACGGCGGTCCGGCCACGGCGAGCGTCCGGAGCCGCGGACGGTCGCGGAAGAACCCCGTGACCGGAGCGAGCCGACCGGCGAGGCCGGACGCGGACCCGGTCGCCGTCGTCGACCCGCCGTCGGCCGCGACGTCCTCGGTCGCGTCCGGCTGTTTGCCGGGGGCCGAGTCGACGCCGACCGAGCCGGCATCGGCCGGACCGTCGTCGGCGGACGACGCGTCTGTCATGTGATCGGGTCACCTCTCTCGGGCGTCCGCGGCGCCTCGCGGCGGTAGAGGTGGACGTGGTCGGCGTCCCACCCGACCGTCACCGACTCGCCCACGTCGAAGGACGCAGAACGGACCGTCGCCGACACCCGGCCCCACTCGTCGGTGTCGACGTCGTACACCGAGTCGCTCCCCTGATAACTTCGGCTCCGCACGACCCCGGTGGCCGTGAACGAGCCGTTCTCGGCGCCGGCGTCCGCCTCGTCGCCGAGTCGAACCCTGAACGGCCGGACGCAGACGTCGACGAGGTCGTCGGCCGCGACGTCGTCGGCCGCCTCGCGGGGGACCGAGACGGGGCCGGTGCCGGCGTCGACGACGACGTGGTCCTCGTCGACGGCGGCGACGCGTCCGTCGACGGTGTTTACGTCGCCGATGAAGTCGGCGACGAACCGGCTCTCCGGCGATTCATACAGCTCCTCGACCGGTCCGACCTGTTGGATCTCGCCGTCGTCGAGCACCACGAGCCGGTCGGAGACGGCGAGTGCGACCTCCTGGTCGTGGGTGACGTACAGAAACGTCGTGTCAGTCTCGGCCTGGATGCGCTGGAGTTCGCCCTGCATGTGTTGCCGGAGCTTGCGATCCAGCGAGGAGAGCGGCTCGTCGAACAACACGAGCGACGGCTCGTTCACCAGAGCGCGCGCGAGCGCGACCCGTTGTTGTTCGCCGCCGGAAAGCTCGTCGGGCGTTCGGTCGCCGTATCCGTCGAGTCTGACCATCTCCAGCATGCGCGCGGTGCGGTCGCGCCGTTCTTCTCTCGGAACCCCCGCCTGTTTCAACCCGTAGCCGATGTTCTCGGCGACGGTGAGGTGTGGAAACAACGCGAGGTCCTGAAACACCATGTTCACGTCGCGCTCGAACGGCGGCGACCCGACTATCGCGGCGTCGTTGAGCGCGATCTCGCCCGCCGTCGGCTCCTCGAACCCGGCGATCATGCGGAGCACGGTGGATTTGCCCGACCCGCTCGGGCCGAGAATCGAGACGAACTCGCCGTCGTCGATGTCGAAGCTCACGTCGTCGACGGCGACGAGGTCGCCGAACGCCTTCGTCAGCCCGCGGACGCGAAGCAACGACATCTTACGCGGCTTTCACGGCCGTCCAGATCTCGTCGTACCGCGACCGGACCTCGTCGGAGAGCGTCTCGGAGAAGACGAGGTCCCACTCGTCCGGCCAGTTCGTGAACTCGGCGTCCTGTTCGGAGAGCTGGTCGCTGATGTCGACCGCGGGCTGGTACCCCATCGTCTCGAACAGCCGGGCCGCGTTCTCCGTCTCGCTGGCCCAGTTGGTGAACTGGAGGCTGGCGATCGGGTTGGGCGCCCCCTTCGGGATGACGAAGAGGTCGCTCGTGAACATCGCTCCCTCGTCGGGCGCGGTGTAGTGGACCGGCGCTCCCTCGCTGAACCGCGCCGTGTACGTTCGGCCCATCGTGAGCGGCCCCGCCACGACGTCCTCGTTGACGAAGAGGCTCATCCCCTGCTGGTAGTCGCCCCAGTACGTCTGGAGAAGCGGCTTCTGTTGGATCAACACCTCCTCGATCTCCTCGTAATCGTCCGGCGCTATCGGGTCCTGGCCGGTGTACATCGCCGCAATCTGACAGGAGACGGTCGCGTTGTCCCACATACACAGGTCGCCCTCGTGTTCGTCGTCCCAGAGGACGCCCCACGAGTCGGGCGCCGAGTCGAAGTACTCGTCGTTGTACGTGAGCGGGTACAACACGAGCGACTCCGGAACGCCGTACACCGACCCGTCCTGCTGGTACGAGCTCGCTTCTTTCACCCGGTCGCTGATGTTCTCCCAGGCGGGCATGATATCGACCGGCAGCTCGTGGAGATACTCGTTGTTGATCGAGCGTTCGACCCAGTTCGTCTGGGCGGCGATGTTGTCGATCTCCTCGTTGCCGGCCTCCAGCTGTGTGTACCACTGGTTCGGCGCGGAGTAGCCCGAACTGCTCACCTCGACGCCGAACTCCTCGTTGAACGCGCCGGTCGCCCACTCCGCCCAGTCGTCGTACCAGTTCCACAGGTTGAGACTCGATCCGAGGTCCTCCGGCGGCCACTCGGTGACGTCCATCGGGACCCTGTCGCTGCCGCCGCCACCGCCGGCACAGCCGGCGACGGCCGCGAGGCCGGTCGCCGCCGTCGCCCCGAGAAACCGGCGCCGGTTCACACTCGTCGAACCGTCGGTTACCTTACGCATACGTTGTCTCCGTCGAACGTTCTCTCTGGAAACTGAAAGGCTCGGTACTCATTGCGTCTTATCAACCACGATCCGAGCAAATAAGCGTATCGGGGCAGCTCCGCGCCGGCCACGTCCCGTCTTGCGGTCTCCGCCGTCTGGCGGCGGCGCCGGCTCCGTGTCGACCGCGGGATTCGAGAGCTTTTTACTTATCACCCGTCAGGTGCTCGCATGACCGACGCGTCGTTTCTCCGCTCGATCGTGTCGCCAGACCAGGTGTCGAGCGCCGACGCCGACCGCGACCGACACGGAACGGACTGGGGCACCCCCGACGACGACGCCGCGCCGCCCGACGTCGTCGTCTGGCCCGAGTCGACCGCCGAGGTGGCCGACGTTCTCGCGGCGGCGACCGAGCGCGGCGTTCCGGTGACGCCGTTCGCCGCCGGCTCCGGAATCGCCGGGAACGCGGTGCCGACCCACGGCGGGATCAGTCTCGACCTGACGCGGATGGACGCGATCGTCGACGTCCGGCCGGCCGACCGGCAGATCGACGTCGAGCCGGGAGTGATCGGCGACGCGGTCAACGAGGCGGCCGCCGACGACGGGTTGTTCTTTCCGGCGCTGCCCACCTCGGGCGACATCGCGACGGTCGGCGGCATGATCGCGACGAACGCCAGCGGAAAACGGACCGTGAAGTACGGGAAGGTCGGCGACTGGGTGCGGGAGATCGAGGTGGTGTTGGCCGACGGGTCGGTGATCACGGCCGGAACCCGCGCGGAGAAGACCTCCTCGGGCTACGACCTCCGCGACCTGATCGTCGGAAGCGAGGGCACCCTCGGCGTGGTGACGCGCGCGACGTTGTCGCTCACCGATCGGCCCGCGGAGACGCGGGTCGGACGTGCGGTTTTCGACCGGCTCGGAGACGCGACCGCCGCCGCCGCCGACCTCGTCGGCTCCGGCGTCGACCTCAGCGCGCTCGAGCTCGTCGACGAGATGAGCGCACGCATGGTCAACGAGTACATCGGCTCGTCGCTCGCCGAGGGACCGACCCTGTTTCTGGAGCTTCAGGCGGACCACGGTCTCGACGTCGAGGCGGCGTCCTGCCGGTCCGTGCTCGACGCACACGACCCCGTCACGGTCACGCTCGAGGAGGGAACCGACGAGGACCCGCTGTGGAAGCCCCGGCGCGAGCTCGCCGACGCGGTCCAGGCGTACTACCCCGACCGGCGATCGCTTCACTCCGGCGACGTCGCGGTCCCGCTGGGGTCGCTCTCGGCGATCGTCGAACACATCCACGACCTCTCTGCCGCCCACGACGTTCCGATTCCGACGTTCGGGCACGCGGGCGACGGGAACGTCCACTTCGACGTGCTCGTCGACCCCGACGACGACGACGCCGTCGCCGAGGCCGCCGATATCTACGACTCCATCGTCACCCGCGGGATCGAACTCGGCGGAACGGCGACGGGAGAACACGGGATCGGACGCGAAAAGCGCGAGTTTCTCCCGGTCGAACACGGCGAGGCCGGCGTCGAGGCGATGCGGGCGATAAAGACGGCGCTCGACCCCACCGGAACGCTCAATCCCGGGAAGGTGTTCCCCGCGACGGAGTGAGGCCGACCGGCCGGCTCCGCGCGCACCGTCGCCGAGAGCCTCCACATATATTTACTCCGACGCCCGAGGGCTGAACATGGGATCGCCGAACGGCGAGTCGGACGTGATCGTTATCGGTGTCGGGGGTATCGGCAGCGCCGTCGTCTACGAGCTGGCGAAGCGCGGGGTCGACGTGCTCGGACTCGAGCGATACAGCATCCCGCACACGATGGGGTCGTCGCACGGGTACACCCGGATCATCCGACGAGCCTACCACGAGAATCCGCAGTACGTCTCGATGATCAATCGGGCGTACGAGCGGTGGCGAGAACTCGAAGACGCGTACGGCGAGCAGTTGTTGTACGAGACCGGATCGCTGACCGCGGGGCCGCCGACGAGCGACTTGGTCGACGGAGCGGTGACCACCTGTGAGAAACACTCGATCGACTACGAGCGGCTCGGCGCCGACGAGACGGCAGAACGGTTCCCCGGGATCCGACTGCCCGCGGGCTTCGAGGCGGTGTATCAGTCCGACGGCGGATTCGTCCGGCCCGAGGCGGGCATCACCGCTCACGTGCGGCTGGCACAGCGGGCGGGAGCCCGGATCCGCGCGCGCGAAGAGGTCGTCGGGTGGGACTCGACTCCGACCGGAGTCAGGGTGACGACGGACGAGGGGACGTACGAGGCGGACCGGCTCGTCGTCGCGGCGGGAGCCTGGACCGGAAACCTGGTCGAATCGCTCGACGACAGGCTCTCGCCGGAACGACAGGTCATCTCCTGGATACAGCCGGAACGGCCGGGGAATTTCACTCCGGATCGTCTGCCGGTGTTTCTCGTCTCCGACGAGGAGGAGATCCACTACGGCATCCCGATATTCGGCGCGCCCGGCGTCAAGTTCGGCCGGCACTACCACCTCAACGAGGTGGTCGATCCGGACGAGATGGACCGGGAGCCGACGGCACGCGACGAAGCGATACTCCGGGAGGCCGCCGACGAGTACCTCTCCGTCGGCGACAGCGAGCTGATGGGTCTCGAGACCTGTCTGTACACGAACACCGACGACCGGGATTTCATCATCGACACCGTGCCGAACCACGAGGACGTCGTCGTTCTCGCCGGGTTCTCCGGGCACGGATACAAGTTCGCGGGTGCGATCGGGGAGATCGGCGCCGACCTCGCGACGGGGGAGCCGAGCGAGTTCGACCTCACGCCGTTCCGGATCGACCGATAAGGGGCCACCGCGCGGTCGTCCACGGACCGCCGTGAGGCCCGGGGACGGTCCGGAGCGTCTATTGGGGGCGCGCCCGACGCCCCCGTATGGCAAACACGCCTGCGGAGGTCGACCTCAAGTCGGACCTGACGGACGACGTCGCCCTGGTCACGGGCGCGACGCGCGGAATCGGCGCCGAAATCGCCGCACAGCTCGCCGAGCACGGCGCGACCGTGTACGCCGGCGCGCGGGACCGAGACGACGTCACCGCACCCGATCAACACGCCGTCGAACTGGACGTGACCGAAGACGACGAGATCCGGGCGGCCGTCGACCGGATCGAGAACGAACAAGGCGGACTCGACATCGTGGTGAACAACGCGGGGATCTTTCCGGAGTCAGGGCCGCTTCACGAGATGGACACCGCTGACTTCGACCGCACGATGGCCGTGAACCTCCGCGGGCCAGTTGTGGTGACCAAACACGCGCTGCCGTTGTTGGTAGCCGAGTCCGGGAGCCGCGTCGTCACGCTCTCGTCGGGGCTCGGGCAGTTCACCGCGGGAGAGATGGGCGGCCGCTACCCGCCGTACCGAATCTCGAAGGTCGGCGTCGGCGGACTCACCGCGTACCTCGACGCCGAGTACGGCGACCGCGGGCTCATCGCGAACGCCGTCTCTCCGGGATGGGTGCGAACCGACATGGGCGGTGACGACGCCCCGCGGCCGCCGTCGAAGGGCGCGGAGACGCCGGTGTGGCTCGCGCGGTTCAGGCCCGGAAGTCCGACCGGCCGGCTCTGGAAGGACCGCACGCAGATTCCGTGGTAGGCCCGCGCGACGGGCCCGAGCGCCGCCGGCAGGTCGTTCGCCGCGGGTCGTGGCGCGCGATGCTCGACGGGAGAACGGCCGGTCGGCTCCCCCGTTCCGCGAGCCGCTATCCGCAGCGGTCAAAGAGGAGGTCGCGGAGCGATTCGGGAGAATCGACGACGTGGTCGGCGGCCGAGAGCGCGGACTCGTCGTGAGTGCCGGTGTGAAACGCGATACACTCCATGCCCGCTCGGGTGGCGGCCTCGATCCCGACCGGAGAATCCTCGACGACGAGACACCGGGCGGGGTCACGATCGAGTTGTTCGGCGGCGACCAGGTACGTCGTCGGGTCCGGTTTCGACGGACCGTCCACGTCCGACGACGAGACGACGACGTCGTACAGCGAGCGGAGGTCGAACCGGTCGAGCACGAGGTCGACCCACGAGCGGCGCGACGCCGACACGAGCCCCGTCGCGACGCCGGCGTCGCGCAGGTCGGCGAGCAGCGCTCGGTAGCCGTCCATCAGGACCGCCCGCTCGCCGTACACCGCCGTCGCGTGCTCGTCGTACAGCGCGTCGAACGCCGCTCGCGTGACGGTCACCTCGACGTCGTCGGCGGCGACGAGGCGGTCGTACGCGTCCGCGACGCTGAGCGCGCGGATCATCTCGACCGGGGGCTCGCCCGCGACCGCCGCCGGGAGAATCGTCGTGCGTTCGAGCTCGCGCCACACGTCGGCCGTCTCGACCGTGACGCCGTCCATGTCGAAAAACACCGCCTCGTACGCGTCGTCCATCGTGTATCCGTTGGTCCGCGGAGTAAAACGTTGATCGGACGACGGTCAGCCCGCGGCCGACAACGACCGACGTCGGCGTCACTCCAGCATCGTGGGGTCGATGTCGCCGTCTCCGGTGAAGATGGCCTTCGGTATCAGCCCGTGGACCCCTTTGGTTCCGTTGACGACCTGGGTGACGGTGAAATCGACCGCGAGGCTGGCGAGGCGGTACGCGTCCGCCTCCGAGAGCGCCGTCTGGTCGCTCAACAGCCGGATACACTGTCGCAACGCGTGAGTGACCCCGTCGTCCAGGCTCTCGTTGAGTCCCATCACGATGTAGTGGTCGTCTGTCTCGGCCACGGGCCAGTCGAGCCGACCGGTTCCCGTGTGTAACTCGAAAGTGAGCGTGGCGGTGACGGAGGTCTCGGTCGCGGTGAGACACACCTCGCCGTCGCCCTGCATCCCGTGGCCGTCGCCGGCCCAGAACAACGCGTCCTCGGCGTGAACGGGCAGATAAAGCGTCGAGCCGGCCCCGAGCCGTCGCAGGTCGAGGTTGCCGCCGAAGTAATCCGGCGGGGCGGTGTCGGTTCGTCCCTCTGACGGAGGCGGGCTGACGGCCATGATTCCCAAGAACGGGTCCAACGGAAGCTCGACGCCGTCGGCGAACGCGGCGACGCCCGCCTCGAGGTCGAACGGCACGACCTCGACCGCTTCGTACGGGAACCGCTCGGGGAGTTCGCCGCCGCCGGGCGAAAACAGGTTGATCCCGTACGGGGCACGGAGGTCGACGTCTACGACCTCTATCTCCAACACGTCGCCGGGGGTGGCGCCCTCGATAGCGACGGGGCCGGTGACGACGTGTGGTCCGGGTCCCGTGTGTGAGACGGTCTCGGCGACGGCTATCTCGTCGGCGAGGATGTCGTCCGGGTCGACGCCCGCGCTCGTCAGCGTCTCGCGGTGAGCAGGCCGCGGCGGCGTGACCGTCTCGATCTCGACGGTTGCCCCCGGCGACACCTCGAGCACGGGGTCTCTGTCCGGATCGAAC
The DNA here is from genome assembly GCA_964556645.1 of uncultured Halobellus sp. Lineage (GTDB taxonomy): Archaea > Halobacteriota > Halobacteria > Halobacteriales > Haloferacaceae > Halorubrum. Next base: position 11,960 of record CAZKXC010000015.1, on the reverse strand, counting down.
GCGCCCCAATCGACGTTTTCGGGGCTCGACTCGACGCGATGTGTGTTCTCGGTACCCATGGGGTGTCTCGACGTGTCAGAGAAGAGTCGGCAGCAAAACCGTACCGGTTCAGGAGACCGGCGCGTTGTGGACGAGTAGTCACAGCGGTCCGGCACCGGTGGGCGACCGCGTCGAGGCGCACCCGTGGTCGGGGTGGACGCGAGTCGTGGCGGGTGTTGGCGCGAGCCCCGTCGTCAGGCCGTCTCCATCTCGCGTTCGAGGTCGCGGAGGCGCTCGATTCGGCGTTCGGTCGGCGGGTGCGTGGAGGCGATGCGGCTGATGAACCCCGAGCGGATCGGGATGATGAAGAAGGCGTTCATCTCGGTGCTACCCTCACGGAGGTCCTCCTCGGGGACGCGGTCCATCCGGCCGTCGATGCTGACGAGCGCGGACGCCAACGCGCCCGGCTTCCCCGTGATGACCGCCGCGCCGCGGTCGGCGGAGTACTCGCGGTACCGCGAGAGCGCGCGGATCAGGAGGAACGACACCAGCCAGACGGCGAGCGACACGGCGATGGCGACGATCACCGGCGCGCCGCCTCCCTGACGGTTGTTGCCGCCGAGGAGCCATCCCCACCGCACGATGAAGAAGGCGATAGTCGAGAGGAACGACGCGATGGTCATCACCATCACGTCGCGGTTCTTGACGTGGGCGAGCTCGTGAGCGAGGACGCCCTCCAGTTCGTCCTGGTCGAGCGTGCGGAGCAGTCCGGTCGTCACCGCGACGGTCGCGTTCTTCTTGTTCCGGCCGGTGGCGAACGCGTTCGGCACGCGCGAGTCGGCGACGGCGACGTTCGGCTTCGGCAGGTCGGCCTGCTGGCTGAGCCGTTCGATCGTTCGGTGGAGCTCCGGCTGTTCCTCGGGGGTGACCTCGCGGGCACCCATGCTTCGGAGCGCGAGCGTGTCGCTGAAGAAGTACTGAGCGACCGCGAACCCGCCGAGCATGATGAGCGGGAGCAACCCTCCCTCGAAGTAGAGGGTGAGGAACCCGACGAACACGAGGTAGAGGGCGAACAACAGGAACATCGTGAACGCCATTCGTCCACGCAATCCCCAATCCGTGTTCCAGTCCATGTGTGATAATAGCCGCTCAGCGCGTTAAAGCCTACCGGACAGAGCCCGATCGGTCGGCGACAGCTCCGTCTCACGGCGGTGCCCGCTCCCGATCCGACGCGCCGCGTCCGGAGCCGCGCCGCCGCTCGAAACACCGGCGCGTTTTAGTCGCCCTCCGGCGACACGTTCGCATGGCAACCGTTCTGGTCACGGGCGGACGAGGGGCGTCTGGAAGGTGGGTCGTCGACCGGCTCGCGGACGACCACGAGGTCGTCGTCGTCGACCGCGAACACCCCGGACTCGGGGTCGAGCCGGCCCCGAACGTCTCGTTTCGGGCGGCCGACCTCGCCGAGCGGGGCGAGGCGCTCGACGTCGTGAGCGGGGTCGCGCCGGACGCGGTCGTCCACTGGGCCGCCATCCCCGTGGCGGGAACGCACCCGGACGGACGCGTCTTCGAGACCAACGCGCTGGCCGCTCACAACGTGTTGACCGCGGCGGGACGCGCCGAGGCGCCGATCGTCCAGGCGTCGAGCGACGGCGCGTACGGCTTCTTCTTCGCCGACCCCACGCCGCTGCCCGACGAATTGCCGGTGACGGAAGACCACCCGCTCCGGCCCGAGGATCCGTACGGGCTCTCGAAGGTGACCGCCGAGGCGACGGCGGCGGCGGTCGCCCGCCGACACGGGGTGGCCGCGGTCTCGATCCGGCCGTCGTGGATCCAGTATCCCGGCGCGTACCCCTGCCGGGAGCCGGCGTATCTCGACGACCTCTCGGCCGGGGCGGGCAACTTCTGGTCGTACGTCGACGCCCGCGACGTCGCCGACCTCGTCGCCGACGCGCTCGGCGGCCTCCGCGGCGACGACCCCGCGGTCGCGGCCGGCGAGCACGAGGCGATCAACTGCGTCGCCGCCGACAACGCGCTCGGTCGGCCGCTCCTCGAGTGCCTGCGGGCGGCGTACGGCGCGGTCCCGGACGACACCGCGGTGAGCGAGGGCGACGACCGGAGCGCGTACGCGATCGCGAAGGCCCGGCGGTTGTTCGGGTGGGAGCCGGCCCGGTCGTGGCGGACGGCCGCCGAGGCGAACGCGACGGAGCCGACGTTGTTCGAGTGACGAGTCTAAATCGAGAGGATCGCGCCGACGAGCTCGCGGGTCACGATCGCGGTGACCGCGCCGAGCCACGTCAGCAACACGAAGTGGATGTACCCGTTCGCGGGGTTCCCGCCGTCGATCGTCCGGATCATCTGTGAGGAGAGCGCGGCGTTGAACGTGACGACGGTCAAGAGGAGGTACTCGATGAGCGGCATGTCGTAGGCGTCTGGGTAGACGATCTGGCCGATGTCCATCTGTTGAAGCCCGAAGTCGGCCGTCAACTCGGCCATGATGGCGACGATCTCCAGTCCGATGAAGAAGGCGAACGTCGCCGCCGCCGTGATCCCGTACAACAGTCCGATGAGCGTCACCGCCTCCTGGCGGCGTTGCTCGCGCAGCTGATTGACCGCGTTCATGTTCCGCGAGATCAGCTCGCCGAGCTGTTTCGGATCGCCGCCCATCCGCCGGCCGACCAGGTACATCTCGGAGAACTTCTGGATGAGGTACGACCGGGTGTCTCGTGAGAACGCCGCCCACGCGCCCTCGGTGCTGATCCGCACGTTGAGCCGGCGGTAGAGCCGGGTGATCGCCGGGGAGAGCGCGCCGAAGTCCTTGTCTCGAAGCGTTTCCAACACGTCCGAGGTGGTAGACTGCTTGGCGCTCTCGGTCGCGCCGAGCGCGCGGACGAAGGAGGGAAACTCGGTGTCGCGTGCGGTGATCGACTGCTCGGCCGAGCGAAGAACGACGCCCGGAATCAGAAGCGGAGTGACCGGGACCGCGACGTACAAGGGGAGCCGCACGTCGTCGAGAAACCAGAGGAGACCGGGAAGCCCGGGGCCGTAGCCGAACATCCCGCCGGCGGTGATCGCGATGAGCAGAAACGCGAGCCCGCCGCCGACGGCGAGCGACGCCCACAATCGCAGGTCGCCGGGCGAGCGTTCGGGGGGATAGTACCAGATCGGATCGTACGGGGAGATGACCCGAATCACCGCGTAGAAGCCGACCTGGATAAACACGAAGAGCGTAATGACGGCCGCGACCATCACGGTCGGGTTGTTGCCGGTCAGAATTGGAAGCACGATGGCGAACACGAGCGCGAACGTCATCGAGAGGATCATCGACATGTAGAGGTCCTTCATCACCTCCAGGTTCGACAACGAGGACTCGTACACCGTCTCGTACTGTGCCAGCATCATGTCCTGTTCGGAGACGAGAAACTCTTCTAACGGCTGGCCGGCCCCGAGGGTGTAGCCGAGGCGGTCGAAGAAGTCGGCCATCGCGTCCGAGGGAACCGCCTTTGCTCGCCGGCGACACGCGTCGTCGAGGCTCTGGTTCCACGTGTCGACCAGGTGGACGACGCGGCCGATCTCCTCGGCGGCGACGCCGTACTCCGCTTCTCTCGCCAGCGTTCGAAACACCTCCATGCGGTCGATGTTCGTCGTCGACAACACGGTCATGTGTGTCATCACGAGGTGGAGCTGGTTGTCGATCTGATTCTCCCGGCTGCTGAGGTAGATCTTGGGATAGATCGCGGCCGACACCAGCGCGAGCGCCCCGAAAAGCGGGATCGGAACCCGGGCCGCGAGCGGGAGCGGCAGGAGAAACAGCCCGGCGACGCTGCCCACGAACAGAAGCGCCGCCGGAGCGAGCACGTAGCCGACGTACTGGCGCTTGGAGATGTCGAGCTTCTCGTAGGAGTCTACCACCTCGCCGGTCAGCCGCATCGCGGTCGCGAGGCCGTCACCCGCCCGTTGGACGCTCACGTGATCACCCGACGTTGCGATGGATGTCGAAGGGAAGCCCCTCCACTCCGTCGCGCTGGAAGGCGTCTATCGCCTGGTTCACCTCGTGGTAGCCCAAGATCCCCTCCTGTATCATGCGTTCTATCAGCTCCGCCCGGAAGTCGAGGTCGTCGTAGATGTCGCGGGTGTCGGCGTAGCCGAGCAGCGTCGCGATCTGTTCTTCCAACACGTAGGAGTTGTTCATCCCCTGGAAGACGATCTCGTCTTCGACGGGGTCCCAGCTGAACACCTCGCGGGTGACGACCCCCTCCATCTCCTTCGAGTACCCCTCGATCTCCTGGACGCTCGTCACCCGGCGGAGCACCTCGTCGCCCTGTTTCACCCGATTCTGGAACAACGCCACGTCGGCGTTGTCCATGAACGTCTCGGGGACGTTGATCGGCTCGGAGGTGAACCGCTGGATCATCGAGACGACGTCCGACGCGTGAAACGTCAACATCACCGGGTGGCCCGTCTGTGCCGCCTGAAACGCCATGCGTCCCTCCGCGCCACGGACCTCGCCGACGATGATGTAGTCGGGCCGCGACCGCAACGCGGCCGCGACCAGGTCGAACATGTCGACGTCGGAGGAGCCCTCGCCGCCGCCCTCGCGGGTCAACAGCTGCTGCCAGGTGTTGTGTGGCGGGATGACCTCGGCGGTGTCCTCCGCGGTGTAGATCTTCGAGTCCTGCGGGATGTACGATAGGATCGCGTTCAGCGTCGTCGTCTTGCCGGACGCCGTTTCGCCGACGACGAAGACGGTCTGTTCGTTCTCCAGACACAGCCAGAGGTACGCCGCCAGCTGTGGCGAGAGCGTGCCCCAGTTCGTGATCTGGTTGATCGACAACGGCACGTCGTCGCCCTGACGGATCGTGAGCGAGGAGCCCTTCAACGAGACGTCGTCGGAGTAGATGATGTTGATACGCGAGCCGTCGGGCAGCGTGGAGTCGACGATCGGGTCGGAGTCGGACAACGGGTCGCCGATCCGCTCGCCCATGTTGCGCAGCCAGTTGTCGAACTCCTGTGGGGTGCCGAAGTCGACGGTCGTCTCCAACATGCCGAACGTGCCGTGGTCGACGTGACACTCGTGTGGGCCGATGACGTGAATGTCCTCGTTCGCGGGGTCGCGCATCACCGGCTCGAGCGGTCCCAGTCCCACGATGTCGCGGTTGAGCCGGTAGCGGATGTTCTCGTATGTCTCCTCGGTGACGGAGAGCTTCCCGATGTTCAGCAGCTTCGAGGCGTTCGCCCTCCACCCCTCGTGGCCCTGCTGGACGTGCGTGACGTCAGCGAGCAGCTCCTCGATGAGGTCGTCGTACTCCGCCTCCGAGTCCGGAGCGGCGTGGCCCCCGCTGGCGGCGAGCAGCTTGTTTTTCACCCGTTCGAGCACGGTCGCCTGCGGGCCGGACATCTCCGGCTCGATGGCGTAGTACTTCGTCTCCTGGCCGAGATCGCCGTACACGTGACAGTAGATGGGGCCGCCGACCGGATAGAGCACGTTGGGACGAGGCGACTCGTACTCGTCTTTGGGCTCCTCGATGAACAACGGGAACTCCCCGGTGATCTGTTTGAACTCCTTGAGGTGGTTCCGGAGGTGTGGCCGGCGCATGGCCGCCTTCCGAAGCCCGTCTGAGGGTTTCGTCGTTCCGTGTTCGGTCATAGCTCGTGTCTCGTGTGTGGTGTCGTCGCCCGGGAGACCTCCCCGTCGACCGCCTCAGGCGACACTCCGGCTCTCGATGACGATGCCCGTCCCCGAGCGGACGGAAAAGCCGATGGTGTCGCCGACCTGTTCGCCCATGCCCGCGAACCGCTTGACGTTGATCTGCCGGCGGATGTCGCTGCCGACCTCGATCATCTCGAGTTGCAAGAAGACGTCGGCGATCGACCGAAACGGCCCGATCGCGTCGTCGTCGACGGCCGACGGGTCGACGGTGAGAACCACGATCTTTCCCTGTGAGATGATCTCCCTGAAAAAGGAGATGATCTCCAGTGCCGCCTGTCGTTCTTCGTTTTTGCGGACCAGCGCCTCGAAGGTGGGGTCGTTCCGAAAGATCGCGTCGAACGTGTCGAGAAAGACCACGTCCGAGTTCCACATCGCCTCCGCGTTCATCAGCCGCTTGAGCAGCTCCTTGCGCTCGCCGTCGCCGTCCGAGAACGCCCCGCCGGAGTCGAAGTCGGCGTGCAAGAACAACAGCTCCTCGTTCAGTAACGGCCGCACCACGTCGTACTCCAGCGAGTGCATCTGGTCGATGAACCCCCGGACGGTGAGCTCCGTCGACATCAGCGTCGCCGACGCCCCCTCCTCGACGAGGCCGTAGGAGAACCGTTGTGAGAGCGCGCTCTTGCCGGCGCCGTAGTCGCCCTCGATCAGGACGATGCTTCCGCGCGGGATTCCGCCGCCGAGCTCCTTGTTGAGGCGGTCGCGGTCGCCCATGCCGAGCGAGAGCAGGTTGTCGGCGCGCGGCATCTACGCCTCCACCCGGAACCGGAACAGCTCCTCGTCGCCGTTGACCGTGAGATACACCCGATGGTCGCTGGTCTGGCCGTCGAGGGCGCCGACGTCGCTCATCTCGTCTAAGTCGATCGTGAGCTCGAGAACGTCGCCGCGGCCCCACGCAGCCGAGCCGCCGGTCGAGACGAGCACGCCGGACTGCGCGCTGGGCGGCACGAACTGTCCGTCGAAGACGACGTCGACTCCCGAGCCGTCCGGCGCGAGCCGCTGTGTGCCGGTGTTTTTCACCAGCACCGTGACGTTGCCGTCGGTGCCGGCGTTCGGGTCGTACACCCCGCCGTTCGGATCGGAGATCACCGTGACGTCCGTGCGGAGCTGTTGGGTCGCGTCGATGCTTCCGTCCTCGACGGCTTCGCTCACCCGGTCGACTCCGGTCGTGACCGTCCCCACGACGCCGGCGGCGATGACGAGGCTGGCGACGAACAGGATGAGGTGTGAGACGGGGACGCTCGCCACTCAGCTCACCTCCGTGACGTCGCCGGCGTCGCGCACGCCCGACTCGGCGGCGACGACGACGCGGCTCGCGTTCGCGAGGTCGACGTCGGTCCCGCTGTCCGACAGCGTGATCGTGAGCGTCTCGCCGTCGAGCCAGAGGTCGGTGTCGGCGGTGCCGGCGACGCTGGTTCGCGTCGCGGGAGACGCGATGTCGACGTACTCGTTGTCGACGAGGAGCGTCGTGTCGCTCACCACCAGTCCCACGGAGCCGCCGTTGTCGGCGCGCACGACGAGTTCGTCGGTGCTCGTGTCGTACTCCGCGCTCGTCAGCGTCAGCTCCGTGTTCTGTCGCTCGAGGGCGCGCTCGTGGACGTCGCGTTCGCCCTCGGTGACGCGGTCGAAGCCGTTTGCCGCGACGGGGTAGAACGCGGTGAACGCGACGAAGGCGCCGGCAACGATGATCGCCGTCGACGCCGAGACGCTAACGCCCATCTCCCCACCCCGTGTCCGCCGGGTCGACGCGGTCGGGATGGGGGTCCGGGTCGGTCATCGGGCGTCCGGACCCGCCGCCGTTCCGGCCGCGGTCGGCGTGAGCGTCGCCGTTCGACCGATGGCCGCGTCGGTCGCGGCTTCGGGACGCGTCGGACGACGCCGGGGGGTCCCCGCCGACCAGCGAGCCGCCGGCGAGGTCGTCCCAGCGGTCGAGCAGCATGAGGTGGCTGTCGGTTCCGTTGAGTTGGGTGATGTATCGCAGGCTCCGCGTGTGGTGTTCGCGGACCAGCCGGTCGGTGCCCGGCCGGTCGACGACGTTGCGGTCGACCGTTCCGAAGCCCGAGAGGAACTCGCGCAGCCGCGCGGCGGCGTCGGGACCGACCCACTCGATGCGCTCGTAGTAGTTTATGGCGCGCACCGCGTCGGTCACGTCGCTCTCGGAGACGAGAAACTCCAGCCACTCCATGACGAGCAGGTCGCCGACGTAGTCGCCCGGGAGTTCGGTGAGGTACGGCTTGCGCCGAGGGCTCGAGAGGTCGTCGCGCTCGACGTACTCGAAGCCGTCCCCGTTCGCGTCCGCGGGGTCGCCGCCGGGAGCCGGCTCGGTGGCGCCCGTCGCCCGATC
>CAZKXC010000015.1:0-3833 GCA_964556645.1 uncultured Halobellus sp. | reverse complement strand
TCGAGGTCGTCTCCGAACGGGTCCTCGTCGGCACCGAAATCGTCTCCGAACGGGTCCTCGTCGGCCGGTTCGCCCGGATCGTCGTCCGGGGACGCGTCGCCGGCGTCGTCGGCCCAGTCGGCCTCCCCGGCGTCGTACTCCGCTTTCAGTTCGCTGAAGCTCTTTCCGTCGTCGTTCATATCGTCATCGTCGTCCGCCGGGTCGGTTTCGGACGCGGCGTCGGCGGGCTCGCCGTCGTCCAGCTCATCGCTCGGTCCCTCGTCGAACGGGTCGTCCGCGTCGTCGAAGTCGCCGTCTGCGTCGTCGCCGAACGGGTCGTCCGCGTCGTCGAAGCCGCCGTCGTCCGGCTCGACCAGCTCCTCGTCGAAGAACCCGTCGGGGTCGGCGTTCGCGACGTCCTCGTCGAGCGCCGGTTCGTCTTCGTCCTCGTCGTCGTCGAAGAGCCCGAACGACCCCTCGGCACCGCCGCCGGCGAAGCCGCTCGACTCGTCGACGAAGGGGTTGATACCGCGCGTCACCATCTCGTAGATGTCGAGGAGGTTCCGGACGTCCTCCTCGGTCTCCTCGACCGTCGCCGAGATCTCTTCGTTTTCCGATCGCACGGTCGAGACCGTCGAGGAGAGCGTGGCGACCTCGGCCTCGAGGTCGTCGAGCCGGTTCTCCAGCTCGTCGGTGGCGGCGCCGCCCGCGTCATCGCCGTCGCCGAACTCGTCGTCCCACTCGTCCATCTCGTCGAAGTCGTCGAAGTCGCCGCCACCCATGTCGCCGTCCATGCCGTCGCCTCCGCCGCCGAAGATGTCGTCGCCGCCGCCGCTCGCGTCGTCGTCGTCGCTTCCGTCGTCGAGGAACCGATCGAGGACGCTCGCACCGACGAGCCCCAGCGTGACGACCGTCCAGGCGACCGTCGAAACGTCCCACATCGGCAGTTCGAGGCCCATTATCGGTAGCAACCCGTGACGGACACTTCAACCCACCCCTCAAAATATCAGGCGTGAGAAGACGGGGCCGGGTGCGCGTGTGGCTCAGATCGTCCGCTCGAAGCCGTCTGCGGCCCGGACGACGAGGTCACCGCCCGAGCGAAACCGCACCGTTCGGCCGACGCCGTCGCCGACGTCGCTGGCGACGACGGAGACCGTGGCGGCCGCCAGGCTCCGTTCCGCCTGCTCGACGTTTCGCGGGCCGACCGCGGCCGTGAGATCGAGCATCTCGGCGCCGCCGGCGAGGCGAGCCTCGAGCCGGCCGGGTGACGCGCCGGCCGCCTCGACCTCGGCGAGAAGCGCGTCGACGCCCGTGTCGACGTACTTCGCCGGGACCGACGACGAAGTGGTGTTCTCCGCCGACGGGAGCATGGCGTGCAACAACCCTCGGACGCCCGCGGTCGGGTCGGCGACCGCGACCGCGACACAGGAGCCGAGCCCGCTCGTCGTCAGCGTCGCGCCGTCGCTCACGACGGCGAGGTCGCCGACGCCGACCTTCACGCGCCGGGGACGATCGAGCCCGTCCGCGGGCTGCCGATCTCCCGACGACGTGGGATGGCTCATGTCTCGGAGAGCTGCTCGAGTGCCGCCGCCAGCTCGCGCTCGTCGGGCAGCGCGTACACGTCACACCGCGCCTGAATCTCCGCGGTTCGAATGGCCGCGTCGATGACGAACCCGTAATCCTGCCGGCGGCTCAACGAGGCCACGAGCGGGCTGACGGTGGCCGATCCGATGTCGTGGACGAACTCCGGCGGGGAGTGGGAGATCGACGTGCCGAGCACGTTCGCCCAGCTGTCGATGAACCCGCTCGTCATCACGTTGCCGAGCTCGCACAGCGCGGTTTCGGCCATGTCACCGAGCGGCTCGGCGGGCTCGGTCGGCAGCATCGACTCGGCGACCGCGGCCGCCGACGCCTCCGAAAAGAGGATCGCGAGGTAGCCGCTCGGCTGTCCCTGAAGCTCGAAGACGGTGCCGGCGTGCGGCTCCGAGCCGACCTCGCTCGGCACGTCGGCCAGCGGAACGAACCGCAGCCGGCTCACGTCGACCGTCGTCTCGAATCCGGTCATCATCGCGATGTTGTCGGCGGCGTTCGTCGAGCCGCGCTTCGCCAGCGACGCGAACGTCGAGAGCGACTCGTACGGGATCGCGGTGGCGCCGGACGCGCCGGCGTCGTCGGCTCCGGCGGGGGCGCCGGCGCCGCCCGTGCCTGCCGCCGCGGGGGCTCGGCCGACCACGAGGTCACGAAACCGGCCCGACTCGGGCAGCATGTAGATGGAGAAGTCGAGGTCCGTCGTCGTCGCGTCCAGCCGGCTCTCGAAGAGAAACACCCCGTCGCCGGCGAGCGCGCCGTCCGGCAACACCGCCGCGCCGTCCGCTTCGAAGTAGCGCGGCGGGGTCATATCTATCGCCTCGCCCAGGTAGTTCGCCCAGCCGTCGAGAAAGCCGCCCAGCGCGATGTTGCCGACCTCCGTCACCGCGCTGTGGCCGATCGACGTCCCGCCGGGGAGCACCGAGAGCAGGCCGTCTGCCTGTGCGGCGTCGAACGCGAGCACGGCCTCGCCCTCGAGCCCGCCGTCGAGCCCGACGCGCACGCCGATCGACTCGCGTCCGGCGAACGCCGCCGCGAGGTCCGCGCCGCTGGCGACGCTGGCGCCCGTCACCTCGACCGCGAGGTCGGTGCCGGTCAGTTCGGCGAGCGCGTCGGCGGCTCGTTCGGCGCCGCGCTTGGCGAGCCGGTTACAGGCGCCGAGCGCTCGGACGTCGACGCGCATCAGACGGCCGACCCGATCGCGTCGAGAACGTTTGGCTTCTGGAACGGCTTGGTGATGTACCCCTCTGCGCCCGCCTTGATCGCCGCCTTCATCTTCTCCTCCTGGCCGACGCTGGTACACATGATCACCGTCGCCTCCGGATCGTCGCCTTTGATCTCCGTGGTGGCCTCGATCCCGTCGCGGATCGGCATCACGATGTCCATCATCACGAGGTCGGGGCCGTGTTCGTCGTACATGTTCACCGCTTCCACCCCGTTTTCAGCCTCGCCGACGATCTCGAACTCCCCCTCGAGGATCTCACGGAGGAGGTTCCGCATAAACTCCGAGTCGTCCGCGATGAGCACGCGCGTCACCATATACACGTACTCGGCGCGAGCGATCACTTAACGGCTCCCCCGTGGTTCTCAGCGCTGAGAACGGAGAGCCGCCAGACCCGCCCGGCTACTCGATCCGGAATCCGCCGGCGGTCTCGGCCGCACGCACTAGGTCGCCGATCGAGTCGTCCCCGGAGAGTCCCTGGTCGGCCGCGAACTGTGTTATCGCCTCCGGCGGCAGCTCGACCGAGGTGTCGGCAGCGACCAACAACAGGCCGAGCGCCTCCGACGGGGACGATTCCGGGCCGGCGTTGGCGAGGAACCACGAGAGAAGCGTGTCGAACGTCGCGGTCACGTCGTTCGATATCATCCGGTTCCGGGCGGTCTGGCCCTCGGCGCTGACGGTGAGGTCGATCCCGTACTCGAACCCGTCGTTGTCGAACGAGCCCGTCAGCCAGCGGTTCACCGCCGCCTTGTCCACGGGCTCGCCGGTCCCCCGACCGGAGGCGGACGCGCCGGCCGGGTCGGACGGGTCGACCGCGCCCCCCTGGCCCGCCCGCTCGGCCCGGTCGATCGCGTCGGCGGCGGCGGGTCCCGACCCGGAGCCGTCGAGGTTCGGGCGGCCGTCCGTCCCGACCACGTACCGTCCCTCGCCGATCTCGACGACGTTCTCGTCGTCGGTGAAATCGAGGTCCTCGGGGTCGGCCGGCGGCGCCTCGTCGTCGCTCATGCGTCAACGATTATCACGCGAGAAAATAGGTGTTCCGGGC
>CAZKXC010000014.1:31134-34884 GCA_964556645.1 uncultured Halobellus sp. | reverse complement strand
GCGTCTCAGCCTCCACAAGGCTGAAGGATAGTCCACTACCCTAACCCGGACACGCATCCTCACGTACCCCGTTTCAACTGATAACCGTTACGACTCACGACCGGGCGTGTGAGCCGGTCGCTCGGCTCGTCTGGCCCTCGCGTCGTCGGATCTCGGACCCACACAGCCGTTCCGGCACGCGGCCCGCGTCGGCGTCAGTCGGAGCCGTCCGGTCCGTTCTTGCGGATCCGAACCGTCGACACGCGGGCGCCGTCGACCGCCAGCACCTCCATGCTGTAGCCGCCCTCGGAGACGACGTCGCCGGCCTCGGGCGGGCGACCCAGCCGGTCTAACACCAACCCGCCGAGGGTGTCGAACCCCTCGCCGTCGAACCCGACCCCGAGCGTGTCGGCGACGGCCGGCAGCGAGACGCTCCCGTCGATCTCGTAGCCGTCGTCGCCGGCCCGGCGGATCGAGGGCTCGCGCCCGTCGACGTCGAACTCGTCGCGGAGGTCGCCGACGATCGCCTCGACGGCGTCCTCGATCGTCGCGAGTCCCTCGAACGCGCCCCACTCGTCGATCACGACCGCCATCTGTTGGTTCTCCTCTTGAAACCGCACGAGGAGGTCGGCGACCGTCGTCGTCTCCGGAACGACCACGACGTCGCGCGCGAGGTCGCCGGCCGTCGCCGACTCGTCCCGCTCCGGGTCGCCCGCCGCGAGCACGTCTTTGACGTCGACGAAGCCGACCACCTGTCCGCCGTCGCCGGCGGTGACGACCGGATACCGCGTGTGGCCGGCCTCGCGGATCGTTTCTCGAAGCGCCGACACCGAGGCGTCGGTCGGAACGCTCACCACGTCGGGTCCCGGAACCATCACCGCGGTGACCGGGGTGTCGTCGGCCTCGAACACCCGTTCTATCGTCTCGAGCTCCGCCTCGTCGATCTGGCCCGCCTCTCCCGCCCGCGCCAGCACCCGGCGGATCTCCCGCTCGTCGAGCGTCTCGTCCGTCTCCGACGCCGGCGGAACGCCCACCAATCGGGTGACGGCATTGGCCGTGCCGTTGAACACGACCAGCCCCGGGTAGAACAGGTAATAACAGAACTTCATCGGCGGCGCGACGAAAAGCGAGAGCCGCTCGGCCTCCGCGATCGCGATCGTCTTTGGCGCGAGTTCTCCGAAGACGACGTGGAGGAAGGTGATGAAGCCGAATCCGACCGCGAAGGCGACGAGGTGGATGAGGCTCGCCGGAAGCAGCGACGCCAACACGGGTTCGATGAGCGCCGCGACGGCCGGCTCGCCGGCCCATCCCAGCCCGAGCGAGGCGAGCGTGATGCCGAGCTGTGTCACCGCGAGGTAGTCGTCGAGGTTGGTCATCACGTCCTGGAGCGTTTCTGCGCCCGCGCGCCCCTCCTCGGCAAGTTGTTCGACCGAGGTGGATCGAACGCGGACGAACGCGAACTCAGAGGCGACAAAAAAGCCGTTGAGGGCCACCAGAACCAACGCGAGCAGGAGCCGCGAGCCGGAGGCGACGACGTCTACCATCCTCGCCCCTCCACGGCGCGGCCTCCCGAGCGAGACGCGTCCATACGTATCTCTGTCTCGGTCTACCCACTAAAACCATCGACGATCCCGGCGACGGATCGGCGGTCGCGACGGCCGAGCCGGCGGTACACCGGCCGAGCCGGCGATCGGAACCCCGGAGGAAGCGCCGTCCGCGACGCGAGCCCGGGAGTTTTATCGACCGTCGCCCGCGACCGGACGTATGACCGGGTGTTTCCACTCGACCCATCGGAACCGTGCTCGACCGCGACGCCGTCCGGTCGTGACGACTCCCCCCGTCGGCCGCGGGCCGGGTGAGCGGTCGTGAGCGAGGAATCGGCGCCGGAGCGGCGAGCCGAGCTCGAAGAGCTCGTGCGCCAACTCGTCCGGATTCCCACCGAGAACCCGCCCGGAGACGAGGCTCCCGCCGCGGCGTTCGTCCACGACTGGCTGCGGGAGGCGGGGATCGACGCGACGCTCGTCGAGGAGCCGGACCCCGAGCGGCCACAGGTCGGCGCTCGCGTGGGAGAAGGTGGACCGACGGCGGTGTTGAACGGCCACCTCGACGTGGTTCCCGCCGGCGACCCGGAGGCGTGGACTGTCGACCCGTACGAGGGGGTCGTCGCCGACGGCCGGCTCTACGGCCGGGGGAGCGCCGATATGAAGACGGGCGTCGCGCTCGCGATGCTCGTCGCCCGCGACGTCGCCCCGGCGATCCGGGCCGGCGATCTCTCGGGCTCCGTCGTCGTTCACGCGGCGATGGGCGAGGAGACGGCCGACCCGGGAACGCGGACCCTCCTGGAACGCGGCTTCGACGGCGAGTACGGGATCGTGCTCGAACCCACGAACCTCCGGGTCGCGACGAGCAGCAAGGGGTTGTCCGTGTATCGGATCGACGTCGACGGGGTCGCGACCCACGCGAGCCAGCCCGACGCCGGGAGCAACGCGATCGACGCCGTCCGGCCGGTGCTCGACGCGATCGACGCGTACGACGCGTCGCTCCGGGAGCGAGACGGCTCGTTGTGCGGGAACGGGTTCGCGACCGTGACCGAAATCGAGGCCGGGACGGGATCGAATCTCGCCGTGGTTCCGGACCGCGCGACGATCGTTCTCGACCGGCGGGTGCTTCCCGGCGAGGAGCCGACGGCAGTCGACGAGGAGGTCGACGCGCTGCTCGACCGCGTCGCGGCCGACCACGGCGTCGAAACGAGGTGGACCCGGATTCAGACGTACGCCTCCTCGTCGATCCCGGTCGACCATCCGCTCGCGACGACGCTCCGCGAGCGGTCGACGGCAGCGGTCGGGAGCACCGTCGACGAGCCGTGGGGGATCGAGGCCGCGACCGACGCGCGGAACTTCGTCAACGACGCCGACATCCCTGCGGTGACGTGGGGGCCGGGCGACCTCGACGAGGCGCACACGGTCGACGAGTCGATCGACCTCGGCGACGCCGCCCTCGCGAGGACCGTTCTCGAAGACGTCGTGTGCGATCTCATCGCGTAGCGGCGGGGAGTCGAGCGCCGATCGCGGCCGAATCGGGGCCGGACGCGGGTGAAACCTTTTTGCTGACTCCGCCGTGAGTGAGAGGCGTGTACGATGCCGTCGTTCTCGATCACGACGGAGTGATCGTCGGCCGGACGCCGTTCGACACCCTCCGAGAAGCCGCCTGGGAGGCCTTCGAGCGACTGGGCGTGACCGACCCGGATCTCGCGCACGTGGACGACGTCGCCGTCGGCGTCGACCCCGCGACCCTGACGAACATCTGCGAGCGGTACGGAATCGACCCCGCGCGGTTCTGGCGGGTCCGCGACGAGACGGCGGCCGACGCACAGATCGCCGCCTCCCGCGACGGAAAAAAGACACCCTACGAGGACGTCGAGGTGCTCTCGCGGCTCGACGCGGCTCTCGGCGTCGTCTCGTCGAACCAGCAGGCGACCGTCGACGACCTTCTCGCGCACTTCGGACTCGCCGACCGATTCGACGTCGTCTACGGGCGGGAGCCGTCGATCGCCAGCCTCTCACGCAAGAAGCCCTCGCCGTACTACCTCGAACGGGCGCTCGCGGACCTGGGGGCGTCGACCGCGTTGTTCGTCGGCGACAACGAGTCGGACGTTCGCGCGGCCGACAACGCGGGGATCGATTCCGCGTTCGTCCGCCGGCCGCACCGCCGGTCGACGGAGCTCTCCTGTCACCCCACATACGAGATCGACGACCTCCACGACCTGGTGAG
>CAZKXC010000014.1:18424-31034 GCA_964556645.1 uncultured Halobellus sp. | reverse complement strand
CGGAGCTCTCCTGTCACCCCACATACGAGATCGACGACCTCCACGACCTGGTGAGCCTCTGTGGGCGGTCGCCGGTCGGCCCGCTGTGAGCCGGGTCGGCCCGCTGTGACCGTCCTCGTCGACGGAGAGATTCGCGACCAACTTCGTCGATGAGAAGAAATGTGAAATCCTCTACAGTCCGTCGATTCCGAGGATATCGGCTCGGGGTTCTTCCGGAGAGAAAAATGCGAAGTTCACAATGAACCACAACTGGTGTTGGCCGGCGTTCGTCAACAGGATTGGCGCCGAGTCGTGTCTCGACGGCCGGAGCCAGTGCTGTCGCTCCGTGGATGAAGTACCGCTCAAGTCGTACGCCCGGCCGCTGTCTCGCACATACCGTAGGAGGTTCTCAGGATCAAGAAGCCACGCTTCCGCACCGTCCTCGTGCGCCACTACCCAGTCGGCCTCCCGCATCTCGTACCCCGGCACGTCTTCGAGGTGACAGGCGAAAATCACGAGACGGCGAGAGGAAAGGATGCTCCGGCTGGGATTCGAACCCAGGTCATTGCCGTGAGAGGGCAATATGATTGGCCGGACTACACCACCGGAGCGCGTCCGTCTTCAAGCGCGATTGGCGGTATGCCATTCCACAGTAAAACAGTTCCGTTTCGCCCCTACCGTGGCTCGGTTTGCCGCGATCTGACCGCCGACGCAGCGCCCGGAACGACCGGCGTCAGACGTCGACAGAGAACGACTCGACGCCGCCGGCGACGTCGGCGACGGCCGCGAGAAGGTCGGCGACGGCAGTCAGGTCAGCCGTGTCGACGACCTCGACGGGAGTGTGCATGTAGCGGTTCGGAATGGAGACGTTGAGCGAGGGGACGCCGCCGCGAACGGTGGAGAACGCGTCGGCGTCGGTGCCGGTTCGCGTTCCGGCCGCCTGAAACTGGACGTCGATGTCGGCTCCGGCAGCCGCCTCCCGTGCGACGTCGACGAGGGCCGGGTGGTTCGCGCTGCCGCGGGTGACCACCGGCCCCGCACCGAGTTCAACCGGCCCGCGGTGTTCGGCCGCGACGTCCGGGGTGTCCGTGGCGTGGGTCACGTCGACGGCGACGAAGGCGTCGACGGCCTCGAGGTCGTAGCCGACCATCCGCGCGCCGTTGAGTCCGACCTCCTCTTGAACGGTCGAGACCGCGTAGACGGTGGCGTCGACGTCGGCGGCAGCGGCCCGGCGCAGACCCTCGGCGGCCGCCCACACCCCGGTGCGGTTGTCGATCCCGCGGGCGGCGATCCGCGATCCGGCGAGTTCTCGCACTCCCGTCGAGAACGTGACGGGGTCACCGACCGTGACGCGGTCGCGAGCGTCCGCCTCGTCGGCCGCCCCGATGTCGACGAACTGTGCTGTGATCGCCTCGTGCTCGTCGTCGCCGTCCCGCAGGTGGATCGCGGTCTGACCGACGACGCCCTGGACGGGATCGTCGGCGTGGACCGTCACGTGTTGGCCCTTCGAGACGGTGTGGTCCGAGCCACCGACGGGAGCGATCCGGAGAAACCCCTCCTCGAGAACGTCGCGAACGATGAAACCGATCTCGTCGGCGTGGCCCGTCACGGCGATCGCCGGCGCGTCCGCCTCACCCTCGTGGACCGCGACGGCGTTGCCGTACGCGTCGGTGGAGACGTCGTCGGCGAACGCCGCGACGTACTCGACCCACACGCGCTGGGCCGCGGTCTCGAACCCCGACGGGCTCGGCGTCGCAAGCAGGTCGTCGAGAAACGCTCGGCGCGAGTCGTCCATACTCGTCGTTTGCGCCCGATAGCAAGAACCCCGCGATCCCGGGGACGGCTCTACGGAGCCGTCGAACCATCCGCAGGACCGCCGCCGGCCCGACGCCATCGTTAAGCGACTGCCCCGAGAACAGACCCGTATGACAGACACGTCACTCACGCTGCTCGAGATACACCTCGGCGACGGACCCGTTCGAATCGGCGAGAACGGCCTTCTCGGCGGGAGCACGGACGAGACTGACGACCCGGAGCCCGACGAGACAGACGACGCGAGCGACGACTCGGGATCCGGCCGTCCGATGCTGTCGATCTGGACGGCGCTCGCGCTCGTCGGACTCCTCGTGGCCGTTGGCATCGCGGCCGTCAGGCTGTTCGGCGGCGACCTCGAGGACGCGGCGGCCCTCGACGCGCTCGGTGAGTGACCGCGCCGCCGACGCGGCCGGTCCCCGGCCTCAGCCGTCCGGCGACGACACAAGGGACTTGAGTACGGCAGGCCTCGTGTGTACATGGACATCCTTCGAAGCCTCCGTGCCGTCTCCGAGGCGTCAGGCACCGGCGTCGTCGACTGGGCGAAAGCCGGGGAGGCCGCGAAGGCGAGCACGGAGCCCGGACCGCTCGACCTGACGCCGACCGACCGGCGAGGGTACGCGGCGGACGTCCGCGACGCGCGAACCCGCCTCCGGTCGGTCGCGGGCGTCGCGTTCGACGTCCCCGACACGATCGAGGTCCAGAACCGCCACCACTGGATCGACGCCAACCTCGACACCTTCCAGAACGTGATGGGACCGATCGAGGCGGCGACCACGGCGTCGGTGCCGGGGATCTCGCGGATCGCCAACACCGGATCGATGGCGTTCGCGCTCGGCTTTCTCGCGCGGAACGTGCTCGGCCAGTACGACCCGTTGTTGCTGGCCGACGAACCGGCCGCCGACCACGGTCTCTACTTCGTTCACCCGAACGTGGTCGCCGTCGCGGCCGACCTCGACGTCGAGTATCCCCGGTTCCGGCGCTGGATCGCCTTCCACGAGGTGACCCACGCCGCGGAGTTCGGCGCGGCCCCGTGGCTCTCGGAGTACCTCGAATCGCGCGTCGAGCGCGGGATCGACGGGCTGACCGCCGGCGGGTTCGACCGCGACGCGTTCGCCGAACTCCAGACGGCGATGACCGCGGTCGAAGGGTACGCCGAGCTGTTGATGGACCGCGCGTTCGACGACGAGTACGCCGACCTCCGCCGGAAGCTCGACGAGCGGCGCGGCGGCGGCGGGCCGGTTCAGCGGCTCTCCCGCCGGCTTCTCGGGCTCGGACTCAAACGCCAGCAGTACGAGCGCGGGGCGGCGTTCTTCGAGCGCGTCGCCGACGAGCGGGGCGTCGACGCGGCCAGCGCGGTGTGGGAGCGCCCGGAGGCGCTGCCGACACGCCGTGAAATCGACGAGCCGACCGCGTGGCTCGCCCGCGTCGACCCCTGACTCTGTTCGGGTCCAGCCGGTACGGACCGGCGGAGACGAGATACTCGGTCTCTCGGGCCACCCCGACCGGCCTCGCCCGCGACACTCCACGGCTCGGACGCCACCGGCCGGACGCCACCCGGTCTGACAGAACAGAGCTACCGGCCGAGCGTCCGCAGGTCTTCCGTCTCGACGCGGTCGGGGACGGCCGCGAGCGCCGCCGGATCCCATCCGTCGTGTCCGAGGGTGATGGCCGTCTCCGGGTTGGCGTCGGCGAGCCGCCGAACCCCGTCTGCCGCGGCAGCCTGTGCGGCGGCGTCGGTCCGTTCGGGGGTTTCGGCGGTGAGCGGATACGTCTCGGACAACGCCCGTGGGAACGGCCCGAACGGTGGCTTCACCCGCCAGACCGCGTCGTAGTCGTGGCTGGACGGCGTCTTCGACTCCGTGAGAAGCAGCGTCGCTGGCGGCTCCAGTCGCGTGAGCCGGTCGTGATGGCGGCCGACCTCCGGCCGTCTGGCGGACTCGTGAGAGGTGTAAAAGAAGGCGTCCTTCGAGACGGGGTCGGTCGCCGCCAGCTGGTCGGCGTGGTCGAGAAGCGCCCGATACCCGTCGAGCATGGCCGGATGGCCGCGGGCACGCCGGTCGACGAGTTCCAGCAGCGTTCCCGACCGGATCGCCGCCTTGATCCGCCGGATCTCCTCGAAGGTGACGTGGAGGTTGTGTTCGGCGAGCAGCCGCTCGGCCTCGTCCGCGTCGCCCTCTCGGAGACCCGCCGGCGTGTGGTCGACGCACACCGGACAGGAACAGGGGAACCACGACAGCTCCGAGAGGTGTTCGGTGCCGGACACGGTGAGGTAGCGGCCGTCCCGCGCCATCAACGCGTAGGCGGCGGAGTCGAACAGATCACAGCCGAGCGCGACCGCGAGCGCGAACATCATCGGATGACCGGCCCCGAAGAGGTGGACCGGACAATCCGGGTCGAGCCCTCGTTTCGCGGCCGCCACCGCCTCGACGACGTCGGCGTAGCGGTAGGCGTTGAGCAACGGCACCATCGCCCCGATCGGGAACACGTCCAGCTCCGTGGCCGCCGCGTGCCGCCCGGCCGCCTCCCGCACGTCCGGGTACGTCGATCCCTGTACCGGCGCGTTGAGCAGCATCTCGCCCGTCGCGGCGTCCGCTGCGTCGGCGAGCGCGCGCTCCGTCGTGGCGAGTTCGCGCTCGACGCGGTCGCGGTCGGCGTCCGGCGGGGTCGGGACGTCGACGGGCGTCGCGATGTCGCTGCCGATCCGCCGCTGGAACTCGAGAATCTCGGCGGTGGTGACGTCGATGTCGCCGTACTCGGCCAGCTGGAACGATCCCGAATCGGTCATGATCGCGCCGTCGAACCCCAGGAACTCGTGAAGCCCCTCCGCGAGCACGCGGTCGCGGATGCGGTCGGTGCTGCGGATGATGTATGAGTTGGTTATCAACAGCTCCGCGCCGAACGTCGTCCGGAGCCGCTCCGGCTCGATCGTGAGCACGTTGGGGTTGACGACCGGCAACAACGCCGGCGTCTCGACGGTGAGGTCCGCGCGGGGAACCTCGAGCCGCCCGATCCGGCCGGCGGCGTCGTGGTCTCGGACCTCGAAGTGATCGCGCATATGCCGACTCCGGGCAGCCGGGCGGTAAGCGTTGCGTTCGCACGAACGACGCGCCGGTCCGGCGCCGGCCTCGGGCCACCTACGCCTGCCGTGCGTCGAACACGACCCGAACCGTGACGGTGACGTCGACGTCGCCTGCCCGGATCCCGGTCCGAGCCGACTCCGTGGCGGCGTCGCCCTCGGTTCGGACGGCGGTGTTCGTGTACGGAACGGTTCGCACGTTCGTCGTCGAGACGGTGCGAGCGCCGGTCACCTCGAGGTCGGCGTTCGCGGCGAGCGTGTCGGCCTCGGCGCGCGCGGTGTCCATCGCGTCGGCGAGCGCCTGCTCGCGAAGGTCGTCCGCGCGCTCGTCGCTGAGACCGAACCGAATCCGCTCGATCCGGTCGGCGCCGGCCCCGACCGCGACGTCGATCACCTCGCCGACGGCGTCGACGTCGTCCACCTCCACCGCGTAGAGGTGGATCCCGGTGTACTCGGTCGGGTCGTCCGGCGCGTCGCGGCCGCCGCGCGCCTCGCGAATGTCGTAGCGCTCGGTGCGGACGTCGTCCTCTGCGATCCCCCAGTCGTAGAGCGCGGTCCGGAGCTCGCCGTCGGACTCGGCGAGTTCGGCGCGAACGGTCTGGGCGTCGGCGGCGGTCGACTCGACCGCGACCAGCACGGTCGCCCGGTCCGGCTCCGCGGAGGCCTCTCCGTCGGCGGCGACCTCGATCGAGCGCTCGGGGCCGTCCGTTCCGGTCGCGTCGGCGCCCACCCCGGTCGCCCCGGAGCAGCCGGCCACCAACACGAGTAACACGAGTCCCAACACGCCGAGGGTCGGTCGGTGTAATCGGTTCATACGGCCCCCTACGGCGTCAGCGGCATAGAAGATAGCGAAAACACAAACGCGTCTTTGTACGACTCCCGAACGGTCGGTCCGCGAGCGGTCGGCGGTCAGAGCCCGGTCGGATGGCTGACGTACGTCGTCTCTAGGTCCCACCGGTCGGCGAGCGAACGCAGCGACCGCACCCCGAACGTCTCCGTCGCGTAGTGGCCGGCCAGAAAGACCGTCACCCCCGCCTCCCGCGCGTCGTGATACACCTGTTGTTTCCCCTCGCCGGTGATCAGCGCGTCGGCGCCCGCGTCGGCCGCCTCGTCGAGCCAGTCGGCTCCCGAGCCGGTGACGACGGCGACCCGCTCGATCCGTTCCGGGCCGAACTCGAGCACCCGCGTGTCGCCCGTGCTGCCGTCGAAGGCGTCGAGCCGCCCGCGAATCGCCCCGGCCGAAAGCGGCTCGCGCGCCTCGCCGATCGTCCCGATCGTGACCGGACCGAGCGTCCCGAACGGTTCGCGCTCCGAGAGGCCGACCGCGTCGGCGACGCCGGCGGCGTTGCCCAGCTCTTGGTGTCCATCGAGCGGAAGGTGTGAGACGTACAACGCCATCTCCGCGTCGACGAGCGAGGCGATGCGGTCGTACGTTCGGCCGGTCACGTGGTCGATCCCGCCCCACGAGATCCCGTGGTGGGTGACGAGCGCGTCGGCGCCGGCGTCGGCCGCCTCGGCGATCGTCGCCGTCGCGGCATCGACCGCGAACGCGACGTGGTCGATCGTTTCGGTTTTCGGTCCGACCTGGAGGCCGTTCGCGCTGGCGTCGACGTCGGCGTA
This sequence comes from uncultured Halobellus sp., assembly GCA_964556645.1. Lineage (GTDB taxonomy): Archaea > Halobacteriota > Halobacteria > Halobacteriales > Haloferacaceae > Halorubrum. Next base: position 24,544 of record CAZKXC010000014.1, on the reverse strand, counting down.
GGCGCCGGTGTCGAGACGGTCGTCAAATCGCTCGACGAGCGTGTGAAGCTGCATGGCCCATCGTACGGGACCCGCAAGGAAAGCGTTCCGTCAGTCGTCGAGCTCCTCGCCGACCGAGTCGGGCATCGCGTCCGTCGGGGCGTCGGAAGGGACGTGCGACGGCCTCCCCGTCGACCCGTTCTCGCCCGGCGTCTCCGGCGGCGCGTCGAACTCGGGATCGAACAGCCGGAGCGCCGTCTGGATGGTCTCCCAGTCGTCCTCGCCGGCGGCGTCGCGAAGCGAGCGCGTGGGAGCCGCGAGCAGCTGCCCGACCAGCGCGTCCGCCATCGCCTCGACCGTCTCGCGCTGCTCGTCGGTGAGCCCGCCCTGTGCGTCGAGTTTCGTGACCGCGCGCTCGACCTCGCGGCTCTTCACCCGGTCCGCGCCGGCGTACATCGCGGAGATGGCGTCGTCGGCGCGTTTGCGCTTGTACGAGCGGACGATCCGGTCGAGCTCCTCGTCGACGATCGATTCCACCTCGCGCGCCGCCGTCTCGCGGCGCTCGCGGGTTTGGCGGGTGACGTCTTCTAAGGCGTCGATGTCGTACAACGAGATGCCGGCCACGGCTTCGGCCTCGGGGTCGACGTCGCGGGGCCGGGCGATGTCGACGCACACCAGCCGGTCGGCGTTCTCGAAGTGGGTCGCGTCGAGCACCGGATCGGGGCTTCCGGTCGCCGCGATCACGAGATCGGCTTCCGGCACCACCGTCGGGAGATCGCTCAGGTGGACCGCCGCAGACTCGGTGTCGACCTCCTCGGCGACGAACTCGGCGTTCGGCACCGTCCGGTTCGCGACGACGATCTCGGTGACCGCGGTGTCGTCGAGCGTCCGGGCGGCGAGGGTTCCCATCTCGCCCGCGCCGACGACCACCGCGGTGCCGTCCGTGAGGTCGATCTCGCCGGCCGCCAGCCGCACCGCGGCCGAGCCGAGCGAGACCACCCCGTCGTTTATCGACGTCTCCGTCCGCGCGCGTTCTCCGACGTGAAGCGCCTTGGTGACGGCGTCTTCTAACATCGGACCGATCCCGCCGGCCGCCCGGGATTCCTGATACGCCTCCCGGACCTGACCGATGATCTGGTCTTCGCCGATCACGAGCGATTCCAGCCCGGAGGCGACGCGCATCAGGTGTCGTAAGCTCTCCTCGTGGCCGAGCCGGCGGACGGCCGCTCCCCGTACCGTCGGCGCGAACGAGTCCAGCGCCGTTCTCGCGTCGGTCGTCTGGGCGCTCACCACGTACGCCTCCGAGCGGTTACACGTTCGTATCGCGAACGCCTCCTCGACCCCTTCGCGTGCGAGCAGATCGGAGACGGTCGCCCGGACGCTGTCCTCGCCGGCCGCCTCGATCTCGTCGACCGTCGCGGAGCCGTGGGCGACGCTCACGCCCGCGATAGCACCCAGCTCTCTCATCGGTCGAGCACCTCCTCGATCACGTTGTACGCCTCGGTGCGAGCGTTCGATCTCCCCTTTTGTAAACCCTTCCAAACCCCCTCGGATCGCACGACTCGACGGATCGCCGCCCGCCGATCCGCCGGGTCGACGCCCGCCTCGGCGAGCTCGCTCCGGAGGTCTCCAGACAGCTCTGCCATCGCGCCCGCGCCCTCGATCTCCGACTCGATCCGTTGTCTGAGCGCCTTCGAGAGGGCCGGACTTCGCCCGCCGGTCGAGATCGCGACCCGAACCGGGCCGTCCTCGACCGTCGCCGGGACGACGACGCTGCCGGGGTCACGGCCGCCGGAGACGTCGGTTCGGTTGACGAGAATCCCGGCGTCGAGCGCCGCCGCCTCCGCGGCCGCGTTCACCGCCGGGTCGTCGGTCGCGGCGACGACGAGCGCGGGCGAGCACCGATCGATCCAGCCGCGCACGGCCGTCGCATCGGGCGCCGCCCGGATCAACTCGACGCGGGGCGGAGCGGGATCGGCGTCGGCTCCGCCCGCCAGACCGAGCAGCCCCTCGTCGAAGGCCGGGCTGACGACGACGACCCGCGTCTCGTCGGCGAACCGATCGGCCTTCCGCCGGCCAACCGGGCCGCCCCCAAACACGAGCACCGTCTCGCCGGCGAGGTCGTGATACAACGGCGTCATGGGCTGTGGCGTTTCTCCACGCGGATCAGGCGGTGTTGCTGTCGGCGCGCTCACCGATCCTGATTCCGGTCTTTTTCAATATCCGCGTCGAAAACAGGGTGTCCCAGTCGTCGGGGCCGACGTCCCAGTAGTCGGCCATCGTTTCTTTCACCTCCGCGACCCGCCGCTCGCTTTCGGCCTCCGTCCGGCCGTGGGTCATCGCGAAGAAGTTGTACTCCCAGACTCCCTCGTGGCGCGGACGCTGGTAACAGTGGGTGACGAAATCCAGGTCGGCGACGACGGGACCCACCTCGTCGAGACGGTCCTCGGGGACGTCCCAGACGGTCATGCCGTTTTCGGTGTAGCCGAGCGCGTAGTGGTTGGGGATGACCCCGACACGCCGCACCTTCCCCTCCCGTCGGAACCGTTCTATCGTCTCGACCACCCAGCCGACGTCCGCGTCCAGCGTCGCCGCGACGTCAGCGTACGGCGTCTCCGTGATCGGGAGCCCGCCCTGGATCTCGACGACGAGGTCGCGCTCGGGCGGGGTGAGCGTCGCTCGGTCGGCGACCTCGACGTCGGGCGCCAGCCCCGAGAGGTCGACGTCGCCGTCGGGCACCGGGCCGTCGACGAGAAACTTCGCGCCGACGTGAAACTCCCGTAGCTTCGGCAGGTTGTACGTCTCCTGGCCGGTCGCCGCCTCGATCTCTTCGAGCACTTCTCGCACCCGGTCGTGTCCGTCCTTGTCCGGGTCCGGGTGGTCGGCGACGCTCACGACGAACCAGACGTTGAGGTGTGGGTGTTCCCGCTCGTAGTTGTGAGCGACCTCGGTGAACTCGTTCACCGTCTCGACGACCTCGTCGAAGCGGTCTTCGGGCGCGTGCATCGCGACGAGCGAGGCCGCGCCGCCGATCTCCTCGGCGTTGACGAGCGCGCCGAACCGCGAGAGAACGCCCGACTCGTCGAGTTCTCGAACGCGTTCACAGAGCCCCGAGCCCGTGACTGTCAGCCCCCGTTCGCGGAGCGCGGCGGCGGCGGCATCAAACGGGCGCGTCGTCACCGGAAATCCGCCCTGGAACGCGTTGATGATCCCCCGGTCGAGCGCCGACAGGTCCGCGTCGACCTCCTTCATGTGCGCGGATCGGGGACGCGAGAGAATAAGGGATTCGACCCGCTCGTCGCCCCATCACGGACCGTTCGACGCACCGTCCGGTGCGTCTCGGCGGGTGGCTCTCCGGGCGAGGGTCGCGTCGGCTACCCGTCGATGTCTTCGGCGATGTCGGCGAGCGACGAGCGCGGTCCGCGGCGGGCGTCGTACACGGTCCGGTCGCCGGGGAGCCGGAGTCCGTACTGGTCGCCGGAAACGACGACGTCGAGAACGACCGCATCGCCCGGATCGCGGCCGTGTTCCGCGAGCCACGCCGTCAGTCGGTTCTCCCCTTCGCCGGGCGTCCGCGCCAGCCGACGGTCGTCGAACGCTCCCCGGATCAGCCGGCCGTTGGCGTCCGCAACGACGCGCGCGTGGTACTCCTCGCGGTCGATAACGAGCCGGACGAGATCGCCGTCTTCGACGCCGAGCGACGAACACGAGCCGGACTCGACGCGTCCGTCGAGGTCGTCGTCGCCGGGCAGACGCACACAGGGTCGTCGGGTGCCGCCGCTGCGGGCGAGCGTCGCGCGGATCGACGCGACGCTCGCGTCGTCGGACGGAACGCGAGCCATAACGGGTGGCCTACTCGTCGTCTTCGAACGCGGCGGCGACGTCGCCGTCGCTGTCGACGACCGAGACGTTGATCTGGGCGACGTCGTCGTCGACCTCTCGGCCACGGACGGTGATCCGCTTGCGTTCGCCCTCGCGCGACGGCTCGAAGCCGACGCCTCCGTCGAGCAGCAGTTCTTTCAGACGCGTCCCGGAGACGTCCTCGCGCATCGGTCGCCCCGTCTCGTCCGATCCGCCGGTGATCTCGAGCGTGTAGTCGGCGAGGTCGACGGCGGCTCCGGTGACCTCGTCGCCGATGTCGCGGCCGAGAAATCGGTTCGCGTCCTGTCCGTCGACCTCTCGCTGGAACGTCTCGCCGGTCTCCGGGTCGGCGACGACGATTTTGAATTCGGCCATGCGAGGACCGAGACGCCCGCGAATAAAAAGCACGTCGAAAGCACGACACGCCGGACGCGACCGAAACCGCCGATACGAGCTGCCTCGACCGGCGGCTCCTCGAGGCGCGACCATCTGCCGTCTCGATTCTGCGGAGTGGTTCTCGTCTCCTCCGAGACGCCGGCGGACACCCGTCGCGAGTCCGCGGTCGACGCGCGCTGCCGGATCGTTCCGACGGGACCTTGTCGGTCCGTGACGTGCGTTCGGCTATGCCGCTCCGACTTCCGTCCGATATCGTCTCGCGGTATCGCCGGTTTTCTCGGTTCAACTCGCCGTACCCCGCACACGACGCGGGACACGCGGTGGACCTGTATCCGCCGGGCGACGACGGGGTCTCTCCCGTCGCCGGCGTCGTCCGCGAGACGCACACGATGGGCTGTCCGGACCGGCCGTACGCCGCTTCGACCGACCACCTGATCGTCATCGACCTCGACGACGACTGGTGTCGGCGAGCCGGAACGACGCTCGGAACGGTCGCGCGTGTGCTCCACGTGATCCCGGCGGTAGCGCCCGGCGACCGGGTCGCGGTCGGAGACGTTCTGGGACCGATGACCCGGTCCGGATTCTTCGGCCAGTGGGTCGACAATCACCTCCACCTCGGGTTTCGGCCGCCAGACGCGAACGCGTTGCGCGCGAGCGGTTCGCTCCCGGTCGTAATCGACGCCCCGGTCGCGGGCGTCACGTGGGACGGAACCGGGACCGTGGTAGACCGCGGGCCGACGCACGTCGTGCTGGACGCGCCGACGCACCCGGCGCCGGACGAGCGCTTCGCGGCCATCGCGAGCGACGACGGGATTCCGCTCGACGGCGGGTTGACGCACTACGCCGGCGGCGGCGCGTTCGCTCCGATCGCGTCCGGCCGAGCGGTGTCGTTGTGGGGCACTCGCGTCGGCGTCGCCGACGGTCGAGCAATCGAGTGGGATCCGATCGACGTGACCGCGAACGGTGAGCGCGTCGTCGGCCTGTCGTTGTTCGCCGCCCGCGACGCCGGCTACGGCGCGAAAATCGTTTGTCCGGACCACGAGTTCGCCGTCGGCGAGTCGATCTCCGTCCGGGTCGCGGCGAGCGACGACCCGATCCGCCTCGGCAGCGGCTGACCGTCACTCGCGGCCGGCTCCGCGCAACTCGACGAGCGTGAGGAGCGGTTCTGGCGAGCAGCCGGCACGACGGCAACGGCTCCGCGGTGGGGCGCCGGACTCCCGCCTCGGCCACCGCGGACGGTCAATCAGGTCACGGAGAGACTGGCGCGGAATCCGATATAAACGGTTGGAGAGTGAACGCCTCGGAGCCTGTCTGACCCTCGTCGTTTTCGGACACGGTTCTTCGGGTGGCGTCGCTCGCCGCCCGACGGACACGAACGGTACGGCCGTCTCGCGACCGCACACGCCGACTGATCGGCCCTCGGCCTCGATACCGACACCCCTTAGTCGGGGGACGCCGATTGTGGTAGTCGTGGTGGGATGGCAGAGTGGCCCATTGCGCCGGTCTTGAAAACCGGTAGCCTCACGGCTTCCTGGGTTCGAATCCCAGTCCCACCGTCCGAACGCCACACTCCGGCGTTCTCCCGAACGGCGAAACCACTTTTGATTACGACCTCGGCTCTCGTGTCGCGGACCGCCGCCGCCCTCGATCTGGCCTGAACCGCGCGTGTACCGCTCGCGTGCCCTCCGAGTCCACGGCCGCTCGCGTCTGGTGACGTGTGGTACCACGTGGCTCATTATCTTTAACACGTTTCGACTACATATTCGAGTCAGGTGATACAACAATGAGTTACGAACTCGATCCGCTCCCGTACGAGTACGATGCGCTGGAACCGCATATCTCCGAGCAGGTGCTCGAATGGCACCACGACACCCATCATCAGGG
>CAZKXC010000014.1:17199-18414 GCA_964556645.1 uncultured Halobellus sp. | reverse complement strand
CCACACTCCAGTGTTCTCCCGAACGGCGAAACCACTTTTGATTACGACCTCGGCTCTCGTTTCGCGGATCGCCGTCGCCCTCGATCTGGCCTGAACCGCGCGTGTACCGCTCGCGCTCCCGAGTTCACAGCTACCCGCGTCTGGTGACGTGTGATACCACGTGGCTCATTATCTTTAACAGGCTTCGACCACATATCAGAGTTAGGTGATAGGATCATGAGCTATGAACTCAACCCGCTTCCGTACGACTACGACGCGCTCGAACCGCACATTTCCGAGCAGGTGCTCGAATGGCACCACGACACGCATAACCAGAGCTACGTGGACGGCTGGAACGCCGCCGAGGAGACGCTCGAAACCAACCGCGAGGAGCACGACTTCTCTTCGTCAGCCGGCGCGATCCGTAACGTGACGCACAACTCCTCGGGACACATTCTACACAGTCTTTTCTGGAAGAATATGTCCCCAGAGGGTGGCGGTCAGCCTGGCGGTGACCTCGGTGCTCGAATCGAGGAGGACTTCGGCTCGTACGACGCCTGGAAGGGCGAATTCGAGGCAGCCGCCGGCGACGCGAGCGGCTGGGCGCTTCTCGTGTACGACAGTTACTCTAACCAGCTCCGCAACGTCGCGGTCGACAACCACGACGAGGGCGCGTTCTGGGGCGCACACCCGATCCTCGCTGTGGACGTCTGGGAGCACTCCTACTACCACGACTACGGTCCGGCTCGCGGCGAGTTCGTCGACAACTTCTTCGAGGTCGTCGACTGGGAGGAGCCGTCCGCCCGCTACGAGCAGGCCGTCGAGCTGTTCGAGTAACCCGACACCCCGACCGCGCGGTCGCCCGCGCGTCGAATCCGGATTTTTTTGCCCGCAACGCCTCCGAGCGGTGGCGCCGGGTCCCACGCGACAGCGTCGAGTCCCGACCGGCAGCGTTTACGGACCGGATCGTCTACCGGGTGGTATGCCGAAACCCAGATCTGCGTTCGACGAGACGTTTCCGTGTGACTTCTACGAGCCGGCGGAGCTGTTCGAGCCCGGTCTCCTGTACACGATCCCCGAGATCGGCCGCCTGCTCCAGGGACTCGATCCGGACGCCGAGATCGACCCCGACACCGAGGCGGTGTTGGTCGACTGGGCCGTTCCGTGGGTGATGGTCAACGCCGACCGGCTGATCGTCGCCGAGCCGCCGGCCGAGAACAGCCCTGGTTACTACGG
>CAZKXC010000014.1:15651-17099 GCA_964556645.1 uncultured Halobellus sp. | reverse complement strand
GACGCCGGCAAGACGACGTTCTCGACCGGGCTGCTCGCGGCGCTCTCGGCGCGGTTCGACGACGCGATCGGGGTGAAACCCCGCGCCGGCAACGACTACTGGTTCGACCACGACGATTACCGGCTCGCGGCCGGCTCCGGACGGCTGTACGGCGCGGACGCCCGGAAGCTCGCGGCCGCCAGCACGGCGTCGCTCGACGCGAGCGGAGCCGTCACGCCGGAATCGATCAACCCTCTCCACCGGCTGTGGCGGCCGACGCCGGGGCGAACCGGTCTGCTCGGCGAGACCGACAGAACGTTTCTGTGCGACCGGCTGACGACGCCGGACGGCTCGCGGTTCGTCCTCAACGAGGCCGCCGCGGAGGCGGAGCTGATCCCGGCGGGGCTCCGCGACCGACTCCCGCTGGCCGACGCGATTCGCGTCGCCGACGTCGCCGACCTCGACGAGATAACCACGGAACGGTACCTTCCCGCGTTCGACCGGCTCGCCGACCGGGTCGGCCGCGCCGACGCTCCGGTCGTCGTCGAGTCGTACGGGGACGTGGCGGCGCCGCTCGACGTCGCGTTCGACGCCGTCGCCGTCGTCGAGCCGGGAGCCGTCCGGGTGTACGCCGGCGACCGGTACAGACGGGCCCGCGCGGTCGCCTCCGGCAGCCCTCGCGAGGGGCGACTCGAGACGCACACGGACGCGGTGACGCCGATGATCGACCCGCTCTCGACGGTTCCGTTGCCGGCGTTGTCCGGCGATGAGCGGGGCGACCCCGAGCGCGTCGCCGACCGGTACGCGTCCGCGTACGATGCGCTGATCGGTGCGGCGTGAGCCGGCGGCGACGCCGACGCGCCGGGAGGCAGCCGACCGCCCGACACCCGCCGGCTACTCCGCCGCGTTTCGCTGAGTGTACGCGTCGAGCGCCGTCTCGATCGACGACAACTCCTTCGTGACGCGGCCGTCGGCGACGCGCATGAACCCCGGCGTGTACGACTCGGAGTAGTCGAAGATCCGGTTGACGCCGCGTTTGGGCACCGATATCGCGGTGAACGACTCCACCGTGTACACCCGCGTGGTCGGAAACGCGGTCCAGAACGTGCTGCTGACCCACCGGTCCTCGTCGGCGAACGTCCGGCCGATCCGGCCGGTGGCGACGTACTCGTCGTCGTGATAAAACAGGAGGAGGTCGTCCGCTTCCATCCGGTCGAACGTCGAGCCGTTGCCGCTGTCGTCGTCGACGGCCCACAGGCGCGCCTCGTCGACGTCGGCGAGGGGGTCCGGACGGTCGGGGTAGTCGGTGAGGTCGACCGTGGACCGAACCGTTCGGCCGAAGTTCTCCGGGTCGATCGGGATCAAGAAGACGTTTGCGCTCATTACGTCACCGTTTCGCCGGGAGGGAGTTAAAAACGTTCGTTGAGCCGCCCCGGAATCAGGTGGCGGTTCGACGCCCGCATACGGCC
>CAZKXC010000014.1:12106-15551 GCA_964556645.1 uncultured Halobellus sp. | reverse complement strand
ACGTCTCGTCGCCGTACGCCGCGTACAGGCGGTCCATCCGCGCGGCCATCACGAAGTCGGACCGGTGGAGCCCGTCGATGTCGTGGCTCCACATCTCGATTCCGACTTCGCCCCACGAGAGGTGAATGTCCGGGTGGTGCCACTCCGTTTCGGCGAGTTCCCCCACGTCGTTGGTGAACGCCAGCGCGGTCGCGAAATCCTCGAAGGAGTAGGTCGCCTCCAGGTGGTGTTCGTCGACGACCGTCCAGGCGTCGCCGAGTTCGTCGACGTAGTCGGCGTACTCCGCCGGCGTCAGCGGCTCGTCGTCTTCTCCGGACGGCTCGACCGGCTCGTCGGCGAGCGCAGATGGCATGTGGACGCATTGTCGCGGAGGGGCTTGTACCTTCCGCGGCGCCCCCGACGGCTCGCGGTCGGCCGTCAGAACGGCCAGTCGAACCGGTCGCGCACGGCCCGGCTGACCCGGTCGAGGACGCCTCCGTCGTCGATCCGTCGGCCGGCGTCTTCGAGCCGCCATTCGGCTTTCCGGGCCGCCTCGCGCGCGCTCAGGTACTCCCACTCCACGTGGTCTGCGATCCGGCGGTGTTCCGGTCCCGCTCCGATGAACACGTGTCGCGGCGTGTCGGCGGCCGCACGGAGGTCCGCCATCGCCCGCCAGAGGTCGCGGTCGTCGAGCGCGAAATCGTCGTCGATCCCGTGTTCCTCGGCGAACGACGCGACCGCGTCGGTGTCGGCTCCGACGATCCCGACGTACCGGCTCCAGCGCCTCGCGTCGGCGACGACGGCCGCCGGATCGGCGTACGACCGCGCGGCGTCGAGCGCGACCGCGAGCGTCAACTCTCCGCTCCGCTCGCCCGGGTCGGCGTCGAGGACCATACACGGCGGTCACGCGCTCGGCGAACTAAACGATACGGGGAGGTTATACCCCTCCCGACCGTCGGACGGCGCATGAGCCTCGAGTCAACGTTCGGCACCGACGCCCCGGTGATCGGGATGGTCCACCTCCCGCCGCTTCCGGGAGCGCCGGAGGCGCCCGACGACGGCGCGGCGGCGATGGAGGCGGCCGTCGACCGCGCCGTCGGCGACGCGACCGCGCTCGACCGCGGCGGCGTCGACGGCCTCGTGGTCGAGAACTTCGGCGACGCCCCGTTTTTCCCCGACGACGTCCCGAAACACACCGTCGCCGCGATAACCCGCGCCGCGACCGCGGTCGCCGCTGCCACGGACCTCCCGATCGGTATCAACGTCCTCCGCAACGACGCCGCGGCCGCCGTCTCCGTCGCCGCCGCGGTGGGGGCCGCCTTCGTCCGCGTGAACGTCCACACCGGCGCGCGGGTCGCCGACCAGGGGATCGTCGAGGGCCGCGCACACGACACGATCCGGCTGCGCGAGCGCCTCGGCGTCGGCGTCGACGTCTTCGCCGACACCGACGTGAAACACTCCGCGCCGCTCGCGCCGACGGGATACTCGGCGGAGTCGTTCGCGGACACCACCGAACGGGGACTCGCCGACGCCGTGATCGCCTCCGGGTCGGGGACGGGAGAACCGATCGACGACGACGCGCTCCGAGAGGTCGTCGCCGAACGGGACCGCCACGGGTTGGACACGCCCGTGCTCGTCGGCAGCGGCGTCCGACCGGCGACGGTCGCGGATCGCCTGTCCGTCGCCGACGGCGTCATCGTCGGCACCGCGTTGAAACGCGACGCGGAGACGACGGCGCCGGTCGATCCCGACCGGGTCACGGACCTGGTCGCGCGGGCGGACGCGGCGCGGTGACGGCGTCGGACCCGCTCGGCGCCCGACGGCCCCTACCGCTCACCGGCCGGGTCGACGCCGCGTTCCGCGAGAAACGCCCGAACCGCCTCGCGGGTCGGAAGCCCCGGCTGGGTGAACCGTTCCGTGCAGTTGATCCCGGCGACCGCGGCCGCGAACCTGACCGCGTCGACCAGCGCCGATCGCGGCCGCTCGGGGTCGGTCCCGGTTCTCGGGGTTCCGAGGACCCATCGGTCGATCAGGCCGGCGAGAAACGCGTCGCCCGCGCCGGTGGTGTCGACGGCGTCGACGTCGAAGGCGTCGACGTTCGTCGCCCCGCCGTCGGCGATCACGGTCATCCCGTCCGCGCCGTGTGTGAGCACCGCGGGACCGACGGCCGGCGTGCGGATCCGACGAAGTCGGTCGACGGCCGCCTCCGGCCCGCCGAAGTACGCCGGCGCGGCGACGCCGCCGGCCACGAACAGGTCCGCACGGTGTGCGTAGCCGTGGATCGTCGCCGGCTCTGTCCCCCGGCCGGCGAGTTCGGAGACCGGCCCGGACAGGTCGAAGACGACGGCCGGCCGGTCGCTCGGCTCCATCCCGACGAGCCGGTCGAGGATCCGCCGCGCGACCCGGTCGGGCGTGTACGCCGTGAGAAACACGACCTCGCTCCGGAGCGCCGACCCGAGAACGCTCGGGTCGGGATCGAGTTCTCGGAAGCTCTCGCCGGCCGTGACGATGGCCCGCTCGCCGTCGGGCGCACGGAGAACGACCGACCGGGTCGTGGGGTCGTCGCCGACTGCGATCCGAGAGGTGTCGACGCCCGTCGCGGCCAGCCAGGAGCGCGCCTGCCGGCCGTCCCCGTCGTCTCCGACGCGGCTGACGAGCCCGACGTCCCGGCCCAGCCGGTCGAGCCCGACCGCGACGTTCGCCCCGACGCCGCCGGCGGCGGTTTCGACCTCGGTCGCGTAGGCGCCGCCGTCCGGCGTCGGAAGGTTCGACACCGCGTACCACTCGTCGACCGCCGCCGCCCCGATAACGGTGACGCGCGGCGGGTCGGATTCGGCGTCCGGGTCGGGCGGCGCGTCTGAGCCGGGCGGCGCATCTAGGTCGAACGCGGCGTCCGAACCGCCCGCGTTGTCACCCGTCGCGGGGGCGTCGGTGTCTTTAGGCGCCACCGTCGCGTTCCCCGTAGAAGGACTCGTGGACGGCCATCGCGGCCTCGGTCGCGACCGGGCCGTCGACGGTCGTCTCGCCGTCACATCGTCGGATCACCTCGCTCGCGGGAATCTTTGCCACGCCGCCGGTGAGTTCGCTCAGCGTCTCGCCGGCGACCCCGAAAACGACGCGGCCGAGTCCCGCGTAGTAGATCGCCGTCGTACACATCGGACACGGCTCCGTGCTCGCGTACATCGTACACGCCGCCCGGTCCTCGGCGTCGAGTTCGCGGGCGGCCCATCTGGCGAGCCGAAGCTCCGGATGGGCGGTGATGTCGTCGTCCGTCCGGGTCGTGTTTCGGGCCTCCTGAACGACCTCGCCGTCGACGACCAACAACGCGCCGAACGGCGTGTTTCCGGCCTCGACTGCTTCCTCGGCGAGTTCGATCGACCGCGTGACGTGTTCGGTGTCCACGCTCATACCACGGTCTTCGGCCGCCGTCACCTAACCCTTCGTGTCGCCGGTGGCGTCTGTCGTG
>CAZKXC010000014.1:1390-12006 GCA_964556645.1 uncultured Halobellus sp. | reverse complement strand
TCGCGTTCAGTTGGCTCGATCCGGCGTCGGAGGCGGCCGCGCCGGGGGCGTCGTCGGTGTCGTCGGCGTCAGGGCTGTCGTCGGCGGTGTCGTCGGTCTCGTCGCCGTCAGGGCTGTCGTCGGCGGCGGTGGCAGTGTCGCCGTCGGCGGGACCTCCACTGGCGTCGTCCTCGATGTCGCCGTCGGGGTCCGCGTCGCCGCCGGCCGAGTCGCCGTCGTCGGGTCCTCGTGTTTCGTCGGCGGCGTCGGCCCCCCGGTCGAGGTCGACGCCGACGGCGGCGAACGGGTCCGTCGCCGCCCGGGCCGCCGCGTCGAGGATCCCCTCGACGAGCTCGTCTTTGGTCATCTCGCTGCGGCCGGTCACGTCGAACTCGGCGGCGATCGTGTACAGGTCCATCCGATCCGCGTCGTCGGGGTCGCCGTGTCGCCGGTTTCGGGACGCGAGTGCCGACCTGACCGTCTCGCGCTCGAACGGGAGCGTCTCGTCGTCCGGCGCGTCGGCTCCGAAGCCGTCGTGGTCTCCGGACAGCCGCTCGGGATCCGCAGACCGGTCGGGGTCGTCGACGGCGTCGGCGAGGTCGAGCAGGTACGAGAGGGTTTCCGTGGTTCCGACGGCCGCGTACGCGCCGGCGTGGTGGTCGGCTATGTCGGCGCGCAGGGCTTCTATCCGTTCTCGCTGCTCGTCGGTGATCTCGAGGGTCGGCATTCTCACTCCTCCGCTCCGAACCGTTCGAGCGCCTCCTCCCAGCTCTCGACGAGCCGCGGCTCGCCGGAGTGGTCCGCCTCGACGTCGGCGTAGCCGCAGTCGTCACAGACGACCGCCTCGGTTTCGCCGAGCGCGAGGGTCGTTAGCGCCGATCCACAGCGTGGACACTCGGTCGACACGGGTTATCGGATGAGACGAGAACGCCGGCCGTGAAAAACACACGGGTCTCCCGCGGCTCGCCCGACCGCGGCCGGACTCCCGGTGGTCGGTGTTCGGCGACCCCGGCTCGTGGGGTAACAATCATTAGACTCGGCGGAGAGGTCGACACATGAGCGATTCGAGCGAGGCGAACCCGTTCTTGGAGTACTACCGACAGTACATCGGCGACCCGGACCGGACCGTCGACGTGTACGCCGGGTTCGGGCTCTTCTTCGTGGGGCTCGGCTTAGGGCTCGTCGGCATCGCCGTGTTCTTTTACAGCGCGACGCTGCCGCCGAACACCCTCTCGACGTACGCGGTCCGACAGGTGGCGGCCGTCGCCGCCGCGCTCGGGCTTCCGGGACTCCTGCTCGGAGTCGTCGTGCTCTTACCCGTCGACCGGCGCATGTTGTACCTCGGGAGCGGCGGAGCGGCCGTCTGTCTCGTCGCCGTCGGCTTGTTCGTCTGGGTGTACCCCTACAGCTGGAACGTCCCCGAGCCGCCGGATTACAGCGCGCAGGTCGTCGCCGTCTACAGCGCCGGTCTCGTCGCTCTCATCGGCGCGACCGGCGCCGCGCTCGTCGCCCACCGGGTCGAGCGAGCGGCCGACGAGGCGGCGGTCGCCGTCCCCGAGACCGCGCCCGACGAGGCGGAAGCGTCGTCCGACGACGACGCGGAGACGGTCTCCGACGCGGACGTTCGCGCCGACATCGAGCGCGAGCTCGAGGACGCCGAGCTCACGTGGGGCGGCGTCGAGCGGTCGGAGAGCCGCCGGCTGGAGCTGAACACGACCGCCGTCGACGACGCCGACGTCGACGGTCAGTCCCTCTCGGGCTCGGCCACCGAGACGCGAACGACCTCCGGAGAGGTGACCGACGCGGTCTCTCAGCTCAAGGGGCTCAAGGGCGGCGAGACGGAGACCGCAAGCGGCGCGGGAACCGACGACCAGGCCGCCGCGCTCCGCGAGCTCCGCGAACAACAACGGGCGGAGGAACTGGCCGAGGCCGACGACGGCGACGACACCGGCGACGGCGGCGGGTCCATCGCCGACCGGATTCGCGGGCTGTTCGGGTGAGCCGCGGTCGCGGCCGCCGACCGCGCGGCGAGCGCGTATCGGGTCGTTATATACAGCCGGCGGCCTATCGGAGGACGTGTCCAGCGCCACCGTCCGTATCGACCCGCACGTCCATTCTGACGGGAGCTACGACGGCCACGAGCCGGTCGAGCTGATCCTCGAACACGCCGCGGACATCGGCCTCGACGCGGTGGTGATCACCGACCACGACGCGATGGGCGAGTCGCGGCGCGCCGCCGACCTCGCGGCCGACCACGGGCTGATCGGGATCCCCGGCGTCGAGGTGTCGACCGCTCACGGCCACCTGCTCGCGATCGGCGTCGACCGGATGCCGCCGCGCCGGCAGCCGTACCCGGAGACGGTGACGTGGATCCACGACCACGGCGGCGTCGCGGTCGTCCCGCACCCGTTTCAACGGTCGCGTCACGGCGTTCGGCGGCGCGACGTTCCCGTCCCCGGCGACCGACCCGGCGACGCCGACCCCGTCGACGAGGTCGACGCGATCGAGGTGTTCAACGCCTGGCTGTTCACCGGCTACCGCAACCGGCGCGCCAGGCGGTTCGCCGCCATCCACGGCTATCCCGGCGTCGCCGCCAGCGACGCGCACCGCCTGCGCTACGTCGGCCGCGCGTTCACCGAACTGACGATTCACGGCCGTGACTCCGTCGCCGACGTGACGCCGGCCGACGTGCTCGCGGCGATCCGCGACGGGACCACGAGCGCGAGCGGACGACGCGCGCCCGTGCCGATGGCGGCCAGACACTACGCCGTCGCGGCCGCCCGCAAGTCGGGATACTACGCGCGGGTCGGCACGACTCACAGCACGACCGCCGTGCGGCAAGCCGCGGCGGAGGGGGCGTCGATCGCACGGACCGGGGTGTCACAGGGCGCACACCGGCTCGCGCGGGCGGCCTCGTGGCTCCGATAAATCCGCCGGCTCGGTCGGCTCGCGGGTGCGACCCGGTTCTCGGGGAGGCGGGGTTTTTGCCCGCGGAGGCGAAACGGAGGCGCATGAGCCACGACAGACACGAAGCCGGGTTCAAGCGACGAACCCGGGTCGACGAGGCGCTGGCGACGCTGCTCGACGCGGTCGAGCCGCACGGCCGGACCGAGACGGTTCCGCTCGCCGACGCCGACGGCCGCGTGCTCGCAGAGCCGGTCGACGCGCCGGCGCCGGTTCCGGGCTACGACCGCGCCGCGATGGACGGCTACGCGGTCCGCGCCGAGGACACCTTCGGCGCGTCCGACCGCTCGCCGAACGTCCTTCGGACGGCAGACCCCGACGACGGACCGGTCGGTCGCGGCGAGGCGGCCCGGGTCCACACGGGAAGCGCGCTTCCCGACGGCGCGAACGCGGTCGTGATGATAGAACAGGTGGAGACGGTCGGCGACGAGGTCGAGACGTTCGACGCGGTCGCCGACGGCGAGAACGTCGGCCCGGCCGGCGAGGACGTCGCGGAGGGCCAGCGGCTCTACGAGGCGGGCGAGACCCTCCGGCCGTCGGACCTCGGCCTGTGTAAGTCGGTCGGCCTCGACGAACTCGTCGTCTACGACCGCCCGACCGTCGCCGTGATCCCCACCGGCGAGGAGCTGGTCCAGGCGGACCCCGCTCCGGGCGAGGTGATCGAGACGAACGGGCTCACCGTCTCCCGGCTCGTCGAGCGCTGGGGCGGCACGCCGCGATACCGCGCGGTCGTCACCGACGACGAGGACGCCCTCGCGGCCGCGATCGAGCGGGACCTCGACGCCGACGTCGTCGTCACCACCGGCGGCTCCTCGGTCGGCGAACGCGACCTGCTCCCGGAGGTCGTCGACGACCTCGGCGAGGTGTTAGTACACGGCGTCGCGCTCAAGCCCGGCCACCCGGTGTGTCTCGGGCGCGTCGGCGACACCCCGGTGGTCTCGCTGCCCGGCTACCCGGTCGCGTGTATCGTCAACGCGGCACAGTTTCTCCGGCCGACACAGAAACGGGTCGGCGGAACGAGCGCCGCTCACCCCCCGACGCGGCGCGCGCGCCTCGACAGAAAGGTGGCGAGCGAGCCCGGCACCCGGACGTTTGCCCGGGTGAAACTGTCGCGCGACGACGCAGCGGACGACCCGCCGTTCGTCGCGACCCCGACGCGGGCGAGCGGGTCGGGCGTGCTCTCCAGCGTGGCCCTGGCCGACGGCTGGGTCGTCGTCCCCGAGCCGCGCGAGGGGCTCGACGCCGGCGACGTCGTCGACGTCGAACTCTGGGAGGTGACCGAATGAGCGACCGCAAGGAGTTTCGCGACCTCGCGGCGCCCGACGCCGCCCGCGACGCCATCGCGTCGTTGGACCTCACCCCGGAGCCGGAGACGGTCCCGCTCACGGACGCCCGCGGCCGGGTCCTCGCCGAGCGTATCGACGCCGGCATCGACGTCCCCGGCTTCGACCGCGCGTCGATGGACGGCTACGCGGTCCGCGCCCGCGACACGTTCGGCGCGGACGAGGCGGAGCCGGCCGAGTTGGACCTCGCCGGCGCGGTCCACGCCGGCGCCGCTCCCGACGTGACCGTCGACCCCGAAACCTGCGTGGAGGTGTCGACCGGAGCGGTGATGCCGGACGGCGCGGACGCGGTGGTGATGGTCGAGCGGACCGACGAGCGGCCGGCCGGCGGGGCCGACGCCGACCGGATCGCGTTCCGAACCGCGGTCGCGCCCGGCGACAACGTGATGGCCGCCGGCGCGGACATCGCCGCGGGAGCCCGCGCGCTCGGGCCGGGCACCCGGCTCACCCCCCGCGAGATCGGCCTGCTCTCGGCGCTCGGCGTCGATTCGGTTCCCGTTCGGGGCCGTCCCACGGTCGGGATCGTCTCGACGGGTGACGAGTTAGTCCGTCCCGGCGACGAGATCGACCCCGGACGCGGCGAGATCTACGACGTGAACTCGACGACGGTCGCCGCCGCCGTCGAGGAGGCGGGCGGCGACCCCGTCTTCTACCCGCACGCCGGCGACGACTACGCCGAGATGGAACGGCTGCTCCGGCAGGCGGCCGACGAGTGCGACCTCGTCTGCTCGTCGGGGTCGACCTCCGCCAGCGCGGTCGACGTGATCTACCGGGTGATCGAAGAACGCGGCGAGCTGTTGTTGCACGGCGTCGCGGTCAAGCCGGGCAAGCCGATGCTGGTCGGCCGGCTCGACCGCGCCGACGGCGGCGAGTCCGCCTACGTCGGTCTCCCCGGATATCCGGTCTCCGCGCTGACGATCTTCCGCACGTTCGTCGCGCCGGCGATCCGCGAGGCCGCCGGCCTGCCGGAGCCGCGAACCGCGACCGTCGACGGGCGGATGGCGGTTCGCGAACGCTACGCCGAGGGGCGACTCCGGCTCATGCCGGTCGGTCTGCTCGATCTGGGCGGCGGAAGGAACGACACGCCAGCGGTGGGTGCCGACGCGACAGACGACGCCAACACGACCGACGGCGCCGACGCGACCGATGCGGCCGCCGACCTGCCCGGCGATCCCGACCGCCCGCTCGTGTACCCGGTCGACAAGGGCTCGGGAGCGACAACGAGCCTCGTCGAGGCCGACGGCGTGGTCGCCGTCGACCCGGACACGGAGTACCTCGACGCCGGCGAGCCGGTGTCGGTGCGGTTGTTCTCGCCAGATGTCCGACCACCGACCCTGCTCGGCGTCGGCGAGGACGACCCCGCGGTCAATCGGTTGTTGGACCGGCTGGCGAACCCGCGATACCTGCCGGTCGGCTCGCGGGAGGGACTCAGGCGGCTTCGCGACGGCGTCCCGGACGTCGCCGTCACCGCCGGTCCGACCGCCCGCGACGTCGACGCCGTCGCGCTCGGCGGATGGGACCGCGAGTGGGGCATCGTGGTGCCCGAAGGGAACCCCGACGGCGTCGCGGGGATCGAAGACCTGATCGAGCGCGACCTCCGATTCGTCAACCGACCGACGGACGCCGGGCTCCGCCGGAGCCTCGACGACGCGGTCGCGGACCTCGCCGCGGAGCGAGACGCGTCTCGGACGGCGCTGACGGACCGCATCGAGGGCTACGGGCTGACGCTGCGGGCCTTCGAGAGCCCCGCCAGGACGGTCGACGCCGGCGACGCCGACGCCGGCCTCGGCCTGCGGGAGACGGCCGACCGACTCGGCTGCGGGTTCGTCCCGCTTGGAACGCAGTCGGTCGTCGTTCGCGCGGCCGCCGGCCGTGTCGACCGCCGGGCGGTCGCGTCGCTGGCGGCCGAACTCGACGCGGTCGACGAGCTGGTCTCGGGGCTCGCCGGCTACTCGCCGCGCTGAGGCGGACGCGCCGCCGGGCTCAGTCGCGGACGATCCGCGCGCCGTCGGCGTCGGCGACGACGTCGAGGCCGTGTTCGTGGACGAACGCGGCGGTGTAATCCGGAACGATTCGCTCGGCGGCGAACCGCGCCCGAAGCAACGGCAGCGTGTCGAGGAGGTCGGCGCGCGTCTCCAACGACGGGAGCGATTGGACGAACTCGACGTCGAGGCCGGCGTCGCGTCCGCGCGCAGCGAGCGTCGGGAGCGTCGGCGCGTCGAACGCGCCCGCGAAGTCGATCGGCTCGGTGAAGCCCGCGTAGTACGCCCGCCCTCGCGTCGACGGGCCGATCACGACGCCGCTCGTTCGGAGCTTCATCGCCGCCGAGTCGACGATCGTCCGCGAGAACAACGGCGCGGTAGGGGTCACGACCGCGACGGAGTCGGCGTCTTCCTCGCGGAGCAGGTGCGTGACGGTGTTGCCGACGCGGGCTCCGAACGTCGACCCGACCTGCCGCTCGAAGCGGGCGTCTTCGGTGCCGCCGAGCGTGTCGGCGACGAGCGCGCGGAGTTCGGCCTCCGGCGCCGTCTCGGTTCGGTGGGGCTCCGGGATCGCCTCCTCGTCGGGGAAGTTGACGAGGAGGTCGCCGCCGGAACGGTCGACGGCGAGCACGGCGTCGCGAACGGCGGCCTCGTACAGTTCGGCGGCCTCGGCGGTCGACAACGGCGTCGACTCCGCCAGCCCGGTCGCGACGAGCCCCTCGCGGGGCGGGTTCGCCAGCACGACGACGACGGTCATACCGATGAGACCCGCGGGACCGACTTCAAGCCGCCGCTTCGGAGTGTGCGGCCGACCCGAGCCGCGCGGTCAGCCCGGCCCGTCGATCACGAGAAATCGCGGCGCATCGCGATCTCGAACCAGGGACAGAGCCGGAGCTGGCGGTACAACGACGGATTCTCGTGGAGGTGTTCGTAGTCGGCCCACAGCCGGCCGCCGATCTCCTCGGGGTCGGGATCGAGCGCGGTGTCGGTGAGGGTGATCTTCAACACCGCACACACCTCCCACTCGACGCCCTCGTTGGGATAGTACCGCTTGTACTCGAAGCGGTCGGTGACTCGGAGGTCGTCGTACTGCTCGGGGCGGATTCCCAACTCCTCTTCGAGCCGTTGCTCGGTCGCGTCCTCCTGTGACTGTCCCGCGGCGGGGTGTGAGGCGACGGTGCCGTCCCAGTGGCCGTCCCACAGCCGCTTGGTCGGGGCGCGCTGGGCGAGCAGAATGCGGCCCTGGGGGTCGAAGACGAGACAGGTGAACGCCCGGTGGCGGATCCCGTCGCCGGTGTGGGCGTCGAGCCGGTTGACCGTTCCCTGTTCGACGTCGTCGGGGTCGACGGCGACGACGTCCTGTGTGGCGTTTTCGTGGTCGATGTCGGCGTCGGCGGTGTCGCCGGCCGGATCGGGGGAGTCGGCGTTCTCTGAGCTCATACGCTCCACGTCTCCCACCAACACTAATAAGGGTTCGATACGAGCGACGGGAGACAGAGACCGCGGCGCCGGCCCGCCGGAGTCGCCGGCTCTGATCCCGGGAGTCGCCGGCCGCCGGCCACGTCGGGGAGACAGTTCGACGTGCTTAAACGGGCGGCACGGGTATCTTACGGGGATGAGTGACCCGGCGCTCGACGTTGTCGAGTTCGTTCTGACCACCCACTTCTACACCGAGAATCGCGACCTCGACGAGAACGACCTCCCGCCTCGGTTCCGGCAGGTATTCTGGTCGGACGACGCCGCGGAAGACGCCCCCGGCGGCGTCGAGCGACCGCTGAAGGCCACGGACGCCACCACCCGGACGGCGACCGGCGTCGAGCGTCCGTGGGAGGCCGTCGCAGACCTGCTTTTCACCCAACACACCGAGTTCTCCGGCGAGATATCTCTCACCCAGCCGGAGATGGGGTTGGAGTGGTACCGCGACCGCGCCGACGACGAGCGCGTCGGCTCGAATCCGACCCTCGTGGCGGCGTTGTCCGCGGCCGACGGCCTCGACGCGCCGGTCTCACACGAGGAGGCCCGCGACACCGTCCGGCCGATCCAGGCCGACCGCGTCTGGATCGACGCGCTGCTCGAGGAGTACTTCGACGAGGACGACGACGGCGAGATGCTGGATCTCGTCAACGTGCGCGCGCCAGAAGAGATCGAGACGACGCTGACCGACCTCGTGTTGACCGGCGACCAGGAGGAGGAGATCCAGAAGATCGTCAAAGCGATCGAACACCGCGAGTACCTCGCGAGCATCGGGCTTCGCGAGATCGGCAAGCTGTTGTTCGTGGGGCCGCCAGGCACCGGGAAGACGACGGTCTCGCGGGCGCTCGCCCACGAGCTCGGAATCCCGCTCGTCGAGGTGAAGATGTCGATGATCACGAGCCAGTACCTCGGCGAAACCGCGAAGAACGTCGAGAAGACCTTCGAGGTGGCAAAACGGCTCTCGCCGTGTATCCTCTTCATCGACGAGTTCGACTCCGTGGCGAAGACGCGCCGGTCCGACGAGCACGCCGCGCTCAAACGCGCCGTCAACACCCTGCTCAAGTCGATCGACGAGGTGTCGCTCGTCCGCGACGAGGTGTTGTTGATCGGCGCGACGAACCATCCCGACCAGCTCGACGCGGCCGCCTGGCGGCGCTTCGACGAGATCGTCAACTTCCCCAAGCCCGACCGCGACATGCGCGCGGACATCCTGCGGGTGGTCACCCGAGAGATGGAGATCGCCGACTTCGACCCCGAGGAGGTCGCCGACCGGACCTCGGGGCTGACGGGCTCCGACCTCCGGATGGTGCTCCGCGAGGCGGTGTTGGGCGCGCTGACCGAAGACCGCCGGACGATCACGCAGGCGGACGTGATGGAGGCCGTCGAGGACTTCGAGGAGCGAGACAACCTGAAGAACATGGACATGATCGACGGCGAGGGCGCCGAACTGCTCGGCCAGACCGACGACGACGGCCACGATCACGGCAGCCACGACCACGACCACGACGCCGACGACGCCCGCGCCCGCGGCCAGCCGCAGGACTGACCGACCGGCGAGGCGTCACTCGGCCGCGTTTCTCACGCCGACGACCGTGTAGCCGAAGCCGCGGTCGACCACCGACGACTCGAAGCCCGCCGCCGTCAGGTCGGTCGCGAGGTCGTCCGGAGACAGAAACCGCGACCCCATCCCGACGGCGTGTTCGCCGGCGACGAGCACCCGCCCCAGCGGATGCGTCGGGTCGAACTCGCGGACGACGAGAACGCCGCCGGGCGCGAGCACCCGCGCGGCCTCGCTGACCGCCGCCGTCTGGTCGGGAAGGTGGTGGAAGGCGTCGACGATCACGACGGCGTCGACGGCGGCGTCGCCGACGGGGAGCGCTCCGGCGTCGCCCGCGACCGCCGACAATCCGCGGGCCGTGCGCGCGCGTCTGAGCATGCCGACCGAGGCGTCGACGACGGTTCGCTCGGGACCCGTCAGCGCGGCCGCCGCCCGGCCGGAGCCGCCGCCGACGTCGAGCAGCCGACGAATCGGCCGTTCTGCCCGGTCGATCCCCGCCGCCAGCGCCGTTCCGTCGGCGGGCGGCATGGCGAGGTCGTACAACGGCGCGAGCCGGTCGAAGAAACGAACGTCGCCGGTGCCGAACATACCGCCCGCTGGAGCGGGAGCGGCATAAACCCGCCCGGAGCCGCCCGGGCAGGCACCCCGAGAGTGTTTACCACGGCCGCCCCGACGGATCCACATGGAGTTCACGGTCCTCGGCGCGCCGGGCGAGGGGGCGACCTGTCGGCTCGACTATCGCGCGTTCGCGTACGCGGGGAAGTTCGTCGTCGGCGCTCCCGGCACGGCGGTGTTGCGGACGGCCGACGGCTCGGCGGCCGCCCCCGAGTGGACGCCCGAGGAGCCGCTGCCCGAGACGGTCGACCCGGCGGCGTTCGCGGACGACGTTCTGGCGGCCGTCTCGTTCTCGCCGGACCGCACCGACCCGGCGTGTTGTCGGCTCCGGTACGTCACCGTCCACGTCGCACGGCGGGGCGAGGGGCTCGGGCCGACGCTGATCCGCCGAACCGTCTCGTGGCTCGCGGCCGCGGGATACGACCGCGTCCGGATCGCGGTCAACAACCCGTTCGCCTACGAGGCGCTCTACAAGTGCGGCTTCGCGTACACCGGCGAGACCACCGGGATCGCCGAACTCGAACTGGAACGCCCGGCCGCCGAGCCGGCGCCCGCTCACGGCGACCCGGAACGCTATCGGGCCGGGCTGGCGGCGTTTCGCGACCGCGGCCCGGAGCTCTCGGCGGCGGAGACGCAGTTTCTCGACGACCGACTCGACGAGGGTCGCGGCCCGCCGGCCGCGTCTGAGTCGGGCGGCGGCGA
>CAZKXC010000014.1:0-1290 GCA_964556645.1 uncultured Halobellus sp. | reverse complement strand
CGCTCCCTCGTGTGACGTATGTACGGCGTCGTCGGCGGAGGGATCGCCGGACTGGTCGCGGCCGCTCGGCTCCGCGAGGCCGGTCACGCGGTCCGGGTGTTCGAGCCGTCCGAGGCGGTCGGCGGCCGCGCGCGAACGCACGCCACCGCGGGCGACCCGATCGAACGAATCCCGCACTACGTCGCCGGCGACGCGGCGCCGTCGCTCGCGGCCGTCACCGACCTCGCCGACCGGGTCGCGTGGAAACGCGGCCGAACCGCCCGCTACCTCGACGGAACCGTCCATCCCGTCGACGCCTCCTGGGAGCGATTGGCGTATCCGGGAACCGGGCTCGTCGACGGGGTGCGGCTGGCGGCGTTTGCACGGCGGGCTCGGGCTCGTTTCGCGGAGCTCGACGGCGACCCGAGCGGCGCCGACGAGTTCGCGGAATCGACCGTCGAGGGGTTCGTCCGCGACCGCGCGACGCGAGGGGTGTACGAGGGATACGTCGAGCCGGCGTTGCGGGCGCGGTTCGGCGACCGCGCCGGCGACGTCTCCGCAGTGTGGCTCGCCGAGTGGCTCCGGTCGCGCGAGACGCGCGACCGAAACGGAGTGAGCGCCGGCTACGTGACCGGATCGATGGACGGTCTCGTCGACGCGCTGGTCGCGACGATCGGCGCGGACGCGATCCGGACGGAGACCCGCGCCGTCGACCTCGACCGCGCCGCGGCGTCCGGCGACGCCGCCCCCGGCGAGGCGGTGTCGGTGACCGTCGCGGGTCCGGACGGCAGTCGAACGCTCGCGGCCGACGGGGCCGTCCTGGCCACCGCACCGAAGACGCTCGAGAGGCTGACCGGCATCGACACCGGCGTCGAGACCGTCTCCGCGTCCGCCGCGCTCGTGGCGGCCGACGCCCCGCTCACCGGCGCGTGGCGCGTCACGGCCGCGGACGACGCGCCGTTCGATCGGGTGGTCGAACACACGAACCTGTGTTCGGCGGAGCGGTACGGCGGCGCCCACCTGTGGTACGTCGTCGACCACGGTGAGACGACGGCGGACGCCGCCGGCCGCGACCGGTTGCTCGACGGGCTCGACGCCTGCTTCGCGTCGTTCTCGCGCGACTCGGTGCGGTGGGTCCGGACGGCTCACGATCCGGCGGCAGCCGTCGTGGCTCCTGCCGGCGACGCCGTCCCCGTCTCGCTCGCCGACGCGGGCTATCCGGCGGTGGCGTACGCGGGACCGGGCAGCCGCGCCAACCGGTTCGGCACGTCGCCGAGCGCACGCGTCGCCGCGGGCATCGCGGCCGCGGAG
>CAZKXC010000013.1:15440-36160 GCA_964556645.1 uncultured Halobellus sp. | reverse complement strand
TGGCCGAAGACCCGCGCGCTGCCGCCGGAGGCCCGCACGAGCCCGACGAGGATGTTGATGAACGTCGTCTTTCCCGCGCCGTTGGGGCCGAGCAGCCCGAAAAAGGAGCCCTCGGGCACCGTCAGCGACACCCCTTCTAAGGCGTCGACGTCCGCGTAACTCTTCCGGAGGTCGTCGACCTCCAGTGCCTTCGTCATGACAGATCCGAGGCCGTCTGACGGGTTAAACGACTCCGTTTGGCCTCGTGTTCGACCACCGCGTCCGGCGCTACCCGTCGGTCTCCCCGACCGTCGCGTCCGGCGCTATCCGTCGGTTTCTTCGACCGCCGCGCCCGGCGCATTCGCCTTCACGCTCTCGAGTCCGCCGACCGCGTTTCGCTTCGAGGCGTATCCCTGGCCGCCGTCGGCGATGATGTTGCCGTTGTCGTGGACCAGCCGCCAGCGCCGTTTTCCGTCCTGTCCCTCGAACAGTTCGAACGTCGCGTCGCTGCCGCCCTCCGCCGGCGGCGCTTCGTCGCGTTTCAGGTCGACGACGTGTGCGCCCGGGGCGTTCCGTTTCACGGAGTCGATGCCGTTCATCGCGTCCCGCTTGTCGGCGTACCCCTGGCTGCCGTCGGCGACGACGTTGCCGTTGTCGTGAACCAGCCGCCAGCGCCACGCGTCGGCGGCGTCGGCGTACACCTCGAACGTCGCCTTGCTCGCGGCGGCGTCGGTGTCGACGGCGCCCTCGCCGGCCGCCCACTCCATTTCGAACGCGAGGCTGACCGTCTCCCCCTCGCGTTCGAGTTCGACCTCCAGGTCGGATTCGGCCGGCGGGTCGACGGTGATCGTTCCTTCGTCGTCGACGGGGACGGGGTCGCCGCGCCCCAGCGCCGTCGCGATCCGCCGGAAGTAGGTCGCGAGCGCCTGTCGGCTCCGCGACCGTTCGGACTCGTGGACGTGGTCGTCGGGCATACACGGCCACCTCTCCGCGAACCCGCAAAACGCTGTGGGCGAGTCGCTACGCTTCCCGCTCCGCGATGATGGTCTCGCCGGCGCGAACGGCGTCGCCCTCGGCGACGAGGAGGTCCTCACGGCCGACGTCGGCGGGCAACACCACGTCCGCTCGCGAGCCGAACGAGACGTGGCCGACGCGGTCGCCTCGCTCGACCCGGTCGCCGGCCTCGACGGCGGGGTGAATCCGCCGGGCGAACCAGCCGGCGATGACCAACAGTTCGTACTCCCCGAAGTCGATCGCGACCTGCTCGTTGCGGTCGGACTCCTTGTCGAACGCCGGGCGGTTCGCCCCGGGACGGTGCCGGACGTCACGGACCTCGCCGGCGACCGGCGCGCGGTTGACGTGGACGTCGGTGACGTTCATGAACACGCCGACGCGGAGCCGGGTTCCCTCCTCGCGAACGACGGTGACGGTGCCGTCGGCGGGCGAGACGACCGCCCGCTCCGGTTCTGGCGGCGTTCGCTCGGGGTCTCTGTGGAACCACAGGATTCCGAGCGCGAGCGCGAGCATCGCGAGCCCTACGGGCGGAAACGCGGGGAGAAGCACCGCCGCGGCGAGCGCGGGAGCGAGCGCCAGCCGCCAGCCGTTGTCGACGACGGGAAACGGAAGCAGCCGAGCCAGCGGCGGGTTTCGGCGCACGCTCACGCCTCCGCGGGCTCGTGGAACCCGTCGCGCAGTTCGGTTCGACCGGCCGCCCACGCCGCCAGCAGGTGGGTGAGGTGAAGCCGATCGTCGAGCCCGTCGGTCAGGTCGAGGTCGGCCTCGCCGGCGAGCTTGTAGAGCCGGGCGAGGTCGTCGCCGTCGTACGCCGAACCGGCGCGGGCGACCCGGAGCGCGTCTCGAAGCAGCCCCGGGCCGTCGTATCCGGCCTCGTCGAGGAGGTCGTCCAGGGTCTTCCGGGCGTCCTGTAACCGCCCCTCCTGGGCGGCCTCGAGCGCGTCGCGGATCGCGTCGTCGTCGCCGACCTCGCCGAGCGTCTCGTACGCGGTCGTCATGGTGATCGCCTCGCCCTCGACGGCGGTCGTCTGTGCGGCGAGGATCGCCCGCCGGAGGTCGCCGCCGGCCGCGCTGGCGACGAACTCCACCCCGTCGTCGTCGTAGTCGACGCCTTCGCGGTCACAGATCGTCTCGAGCACGTCGATCGTCTCGTCCGTCGTCGGGGCGCGCAGCCGGATCGGGAAACACCGCGACCGGATCGGCGCGATGAGCTTCGACGGCTGACGGGTGGCTATCACGAACTGGGTGGTGCGGTGGTGTTTCTCCATCACCCGCCGGAGCGCCTGCTGAAAGTCCTCGCGGATCGACTCGGCGTTGTCGAGGAGCACGGTCTTGTACTCGCCCGACATCGGCGCGTACGAGGCCGACTCCGTCAACACGTGGTTTATCATGTCGCGTTTCGCCATCCGACTCCGCCCCTGGAGGAACCCCTCGAAGCGGGGGTCCGTGCGGATCTGTTTTTTCGTTCGGCCGAAGAAGTCCGCGACGTTGATCTCGATCAGGTCGCTCTCGGGATCGGCGTGCGACTCGCGGGCGAGCGCCCGCGCTGCGGCCGTCTTGCCGACGCCCGAAGGGCCCTGTACGACGAGGTTCATCGGCTCGTCGACGGCCCGGTAGAGCCGGTCG
The DNA here is from genome assembly GCA_964556645.1 of uncultured Halobellus sp. GTDB lineage: Archaea > Halobacteriota > Halobacteria > Halobacteriales > Haloferacaceae > Halorubrum. Next base: position 33,541 of record CAZKXC010000013.1, on the reverse strand, counting down.
CGGGCGTCGTTCTGGCGGATCTCCCCCAACTCGGGCGCGTGCGTGTCGATCCACAGCGGTCCGTCCATCACCGCACACTCCGGGGCCCGCGGTCAAGAATCGGTCGATTCCGGCGGCCGTCCGCTCAGCGCTGCCGGTCGCGCTTTTATCGCTCGTGTCCCCGACCGACCGTCTGTCATCAATTTGTGTAATACTATACCGTCAATAATTAAGTACACACGGTCACGACATCCGGTCGCATTATGACTGACACGCCACCCCGCGACGCGGACGACCGCTTGACTCGCCGCCACTACGTCGCCGGCATCGGCACCGTCGGAGCGATCGGGCTCGCCGGCTGTGCCGGCGGCGACGGCGGGTCGAGCGACGGCGGCTCGGACAGCGACGAGTCGGGCGACGAAGGGTCGGGCGACGAGGGGTCGGGCGACGAGACGAGCGAGTTGGAGATCGTCCACTGGTGGACCGCGGGCGGCGAGGAGGACGCGTACAACGCGCTTCTCGACGGCTTCCGCGAGGCGCAGCCGGACATCGAAATCGTCGACAATCCCGCGCCCGGCGGCGCCGGCTCCGCGATCGACACCGTGATCCAGAACCGCGTGATCGACGGCAACCCGCCGAGCACCTTCCAGATCTGGCCCGGACAGGCCCTGACGCCGTACACCGACGAGGGGCTGCTCGAGCCGATCGGCGACTCGGTCTGGGACGAGGAGATGCGCGACGCCTACCTCGACGGGGTCCTCGATCTGGCACAGCCCGCGGGCGACCTCGTCGCCGTTCCGATCAACATCCACCGGCTCAACAACCTGTTTTACAACGTCTCCGTGCTCGACGACGCCGGGGTCGACCCGACGGCGATCGCCGACCCACAGGGACTGCTCGACGCGATGGAGACCGTCGCGGCCGAGACGGACGCCACGCCGATGGCACACCAGACGCAGGCCCCGTGGTCGTCGCTCCAGCTGTGGGAGAGCATCTTCATCGGCCAACAGAACGTCGAGGAGTATCAGACCCTCCTCGGCGGCGACGTCGCGTCGATGGAGGACGCGGTCCGCTCGGCGCTCGACACGCTCGCGTCCTACGCCGACTACTACCCCGAGGACGCCGGGTCCATCTCGTGGGACCAGGGGAACAACGACGTGATCGCCGGCGACGCCGCCTTCCTCCACCAGGGCGACTGGGCGGCCGGCCAGTACGGCTCCGCCGAGGACTTCGCGTTCGGCGACGACTGGGATATGGTGGCGTTCCCGGGCACCGAGGGAGTGTACCACTCCGTCATCGACTCGTTCGTCTTCCCGACGAACAACCCGTCGCCGGAGGCGACCGAGGCGTTCCTCAACTACGCCGGCACGGTCGACGCGCAAGAACGGTTCAACCCGGTCAAGGGGTCGATCCCGCCGCGCACCGACGTGCCGATGGACGAGTTCGGCGACTTCCTCACCCGGCAGTTCGAGGATTTCCAGAACTCCGACGCCCAGCCGCCGACGATCGCCCACGGGACCGGCGTTGCGCCGGCGATCCAGTCCTCGCTTTCTGAGGTGTTCGCCAACTTCAACGGCAGCCTCGACGTCGACCAGGCGTACGAGGGGATCCGCGACGCCTTCTGATCGCGATGTCCTCCTCGATCCTCGAGGCGCTGACGCGTGTCGTCGGCGGGTCGACGCCGCCCGCCCGCGCCGACCCTGACCCGGATGCCGGGGACGACCCCGACTCCGACGCCGCGGGCGGCGACGCCGACTCCGACCCCGACCCGGACGCCCGAACGCGGACGGACGGCGGCACGGTCGTCGACGGGACCGAGGAGGCGTCAGTGTCGACGGACCCGTCCAGCGCGTCGCTTCTCACCCGTCTCCGCCGCAGCAGCTTCCTCGAGTCGCTTCCGTTCTGGGGGCCGCCCGGGCTGCTCGTGTTGTTCTTCGTCTACGGTGCCATCTCGTGGAACTTCGTCATCTCGCTGACGGGGTGGGAGGGGCTCGGCGAGCCGGACTACTCCTCGCTGTCGACGGAGATGTACACCCGGCTGCTCTCCGACCCGTCGTTTCACGCCGCGTTCCGGAACACGCTCGTGTTGCTGCTCGCGTTCACCGTGCTCTCCTTGATCGTCGGCCTCCTCGTTGCGATCCTCGTCGACCAGCGGATTCGCCTCGAGAACACCTTCCGGACGATCTACCTGCTGCCGATGAGCCTCTCGTTCGTCGTCACGGCGATCTTCTGGTCGTGGATGTACAACCCGCGGATCGGGCTGCTCAACGAACTGCTTCGCGGTCTCGGCCTCGGCGCGCTCACGCAGGCGTGGCTCTCGGACCCGCAGTTCAAGCTGGCGGCGATCGTCTTCGCGCTGATGTGGCAGTTCTCCGGCTACTGCATGGTGGTCTACCTCGCCGGACTCCGCGCGATTCCGGACGCCCAGTACGAGGCGGCACGCATCGACGGCGCCTCGACGCTCCGGCTCTACTGGCGGGTGATCGTCCCGCAGCTGCGGGCCTCGACGATGTCGGCGGCGGTCGTGCTCGTCGTCTTCGCGCTGAAGGCGTTCGACTTCCTGTTCGTGTTGTTCGGGGTCAACCCCGGCGAATCGGCCGACATCCTCTCGGTGATGATGTACCGCGTCGCGTTCGACCGAATCCAGTGGGCGTACGGCTCCGCCGTCGCGATGGTGTTGTTCGCCATGGCGCTCGGCGTGATCGGGCCGTACCTCTTCGTCCAGTACCGCCGAGGTGAGCTATGAGCGCGGCCGGGCGGCTCCGTTCCGCCGCCGGCGCGCTCGACGCCTCCCGCGTCGCGTTGTACGCCGTTCTGCTGGCGATGGTCGCGTTCTACCTCGCGCCGCTCGAGTCCGGACTGACGACCGCGTTCAAGACCCCGGACGGCTTTCGAGCCACGACGCCGTTCGCGCTCCCGCCGGTCGGCGAGTTCACGCTCGCGGCGTGGGCGACGGCGTTCGACAGGCTCTCGACGGGACTGCTCAACAGCGCCCTGATGGCGGTGCCGGCGACGGTGTTGTCGGCGTTGTTCGGGTCGCTCGCGGCGTACGGGCTGACGAACCTCGACTGGCGCGGACAGGTGGGAATTCTGTTGTTGTTCGTCGCCGGCGTGTTCATCCCGTATCAGGCCGTGTTGGTGCCGTTGACGCAGTTCTGGTCGTTCGTCGACCTCGCCGGCCGGATCCCGTTGACCGTCGTCGCCGACTACGAGGGGCTGATCAACCTGAGCATCACCCACGTCGCGTACGGGATCCCGATCTGTACCGTCCTCTTTCGGTCGTACTACGCGACGATCGACGAGGAGATGCTGGAGGCGGCGCGGCTGGACGGCGCCTCCGCCGCGACGATCTACCGGCGCATCGTGTTGCCGTTGTCGGTGCCGATCTTCGCGGTGACGCTCATCTACCAGTTCACACAGATCTGGAACGACCTCTTGTTCGCTATCGTGCTCGTCAGCGACCCCTCGAACCAGGTGGTGACGGTCGCGTTGAACCAGCTTCAGGGGTCGTTCGTCCAGCAGTACAACCTCCAGATGGCGGGGGCGTTCGTCGCGGCGTTGCCGACGCTCGTCGTGTACGTGCTCTTCGGCGAACAGTTCGCGAAAGGCGTCGCAGGTGATACCTAATGGGACAACTCGAACTCGACTCGGTGACGAAACGGTTCGGCGAGGGAGACGGCTCCGTGCTCGCCGTAGACGACGTGAACGTCGACATCGCGGACGGGGAGTTTCTCGTCCTCGTCGGCCCCTCCGGCTGTGGCAAGTCGACGACGCTCCGGATGGTCGCCGGACTCGAATCGATCACGGACGGCGAGGTCCGTCTCGCCGGCCGACGGATCAACGAGCAGGCACCCGCCGAGCGGGACATCGCGATGGTGTTTCAGAGCTACGCGTTGTACCCGCACATGAGCGTCCGGGGGAACATGCGGTTCGGACTCGAGGAGTCGACTGACCTCGACGACGACACCATCGACGAGCGCGTCGAGGAGACGGCGGCTCTGCTCGACATCACCGAACTGCTCGACCGGAAGCCGGGGGCGCTCTCGGGCGGCCAGCGCCAACGCGTCGCGCTCGGCCGCGCCATCGTGCGCGAGCCGGAAGCGTTTCTGATGGACGAGCCGCTCTCGAACCTCGACGCGAAGCTCCGGTCACAGATGCGGACGGAGCTTCAACAGCTCCAGGCCGACCTGGACACGACGACCGTGTACGTCACCCACGACCAGACGGAGGCGATGACGATGGGCGACCGGATCGCGATTCTCGACGACGGCGAGTTACAACAGGTCGCCACCCCGTTGGAGGCGTACCACCGCCCCGCGAACCGGTTCGTCGCCGGCTTCATCGGCGATCCCTCGATGAACTTCGTCGACTGCGCGGTCGAGGGGGACGCGCTCGTCGCCGACGAGTTTCGGTATCCGCTCGCCGGCGCCGCCGCGGCCGCGGTCACGGACGGCGAGCCCGTGTCGCTCGGCGTTCGCCCCGAGGACGTGGCCGTCGACGCGAGCGGCGGCGCCGGGAGCGAGCACGGCTTTTCGGCCGTCGTCGACGTGGTGGAGCCGATGGGCGACGAGAACGTCGTCCACCTCTCGCTCGAGGCGGGCCCGGAGCTGGTCGCGACCGTCGACGGACTCCGTCGGATCGACAACGGCACGGACGTCGCCGCGTCGATCCCGCCGGACGCGATTCACGTCTTCGACGACAGATCGGGCGAGGCGCTCCACAGTCGTTCGCTCGACGACGCAGAGCTGACGGAGACGCGGGTATAGCCGGCTCAGACGCCCTGCCGTCGCCACGCGCGGCCGGTCGCCGTCCCCACCGCGGCCGCGGCGACGACCTCGACGTAGAACCCGACGAAGAAGCCGAGCGCCACGGCGTTGAGGAGTTCGTACGTCCCGGCGGCGACGCCGAGACCGCCGGCCGAGAACAGCGTCGCGACGAGGTAGCCGGCGTCGCGGGTCGCCGCGCCGACCAGCGTCGTGTCGACCGCCGCGCGGAGCGAGCGTTCTCGGGCGACGGCGACGAGCGCGGCCGGCAGCGGGTAACAGAGCGCGAGCGCCAACACCGTCGACACCGTCGAGCCGACGATAAAAAAGACTCCGTCCGTCGCACCGGTCGGGTCCACCGCCTCCAACGGTCCCCCGAGCGTCACGCCGAGAAGGACGGCGGGGACCGCGAGGTAGCCGGCGGCGGTCGCAAACAGTCGGAGCCCGTCACGGAGCAGGGATCCGACCGGCCGCCAGTCGGGTCGGTCCGCGGCGGCGTGCGGGTCCGCGGTCGCGGTCGCGGCGAGCACCCGCGCGAGGTAGCCGGCGACCGCGACGAACGGCACGACGGGAACCCAGACGGCGAGCAGGTGGAGCCCCCCGCCGACGACGAGGGCGTCGACCCGGGGGGAGCCCCGGATCGGGTACGTCAGCAGGCTCGTGCTCACTCCCGGACCCGCTCGAGCTCGCGCTCGACCGTCTCGCGGACCTGGCTCGTCACGCCGTGGTCCGGCTCGGCGACCGCGGCGTCCTCGGTTTCGAGCAGCCGGTCGAGCCGCCGCTCGAACTCGCGGTCGTCGATCTCGCCGCGGGCGTACCGCCGGCGCAGCGCGTCGAGCGCGGGGTCGGTCTCGTCGTCTTCGGCCGCCTCCGCCGGCTCGGGAACCGGCTTCGCGAGGGTGTGGACCACGGGAAGCACGATGAACAGGCCGAAAAACCACACCAGCGGCATCGTCCACCACAGCCCGGTGGCGAGCGGCGCGAGGACGCCGCCGCCGACGACACACAACGCGAACACCCGCCGCCAGCGGTGTCGGAGGTTCCAGGCGACGCGCCTGTGGACGCCGGTCATGTCCGGCCGAACGGAGCCGAGTGGTGAAAGGGTTTCGTCGGCGGGCGCGACCGACCGCTCAGGACCGCTCGATAACGAGCCGGTCGCCCGGCTCGACGCCGTGTTCGGCGCTCCAGCCCAGCGGGACCTCGAGGACGTACCGGCCCGTCCCCCGGTACGTCGTGAGCGGACGCGACTCCGGCTTCGCCTCGTGGATCACCGTGATCTCGCCGTCGGCGTCGGCGAACACGATGTCGATCCCGAACGCCATGTCCCGCATCACGTAGCCGTACTCGCCGGCTTCGTCGTGGACGAACACCATCCCCTCGTCAGGGGCGAGGTCCTCGGTCGCCGAGAGCCCGACGTACCGTTTTATCGGGCCGTCTGCGACCCGCGCGTCGACTGTCGCGAGCGGCTCGCCCGTGTCGGCGTCGACCGCCTCGACGGTGGTCGTCTCGTACCCCGTGATCAGCAGCGACGGGGCGGCAGCGGCCGCGAGGACGGCGACGACGACGAGGCCGACGAGGAGGCCGACCGGTCCGCGGAGCCGACGATTCACGGGCGAGGTTGGCGATCGAGACAGAAACCCTTTTTCGCTCGCGGCGGGTTCACCCCGTGAGGGCTCGTGGTCTAGCTGGTTATGACGCGGCCTTTACAAGGCTGAGGTCGGCGGTTCGAACCCGCCCGAGCCCATTTCTGAGACGAACGAAGTGAGTCACAGAAATGTATGCGAGGTCGGGGTCGAATCAGGGAACGGGAGGTGAGCGAGGATTACAAGCGAACGGGAGCGACCGCGGTTCGAACCCGCCCGAGCCCATCTCCTGCGGCGAGCAATTCGCGAGCCGCAGGTGTGGAGGGGCGCGGTTCGAACCCTGAAAGACGCGGCGTCGACGAAACCCGGTCACGACTCGACGGCCTCGGGCACGATCGTCACCGGCACCGCCGCCTCCTCCGCGACGACGAAACCGGTGTGACCGTCGCGCAGCGCCGCCAGCTGGGTCTTCGAGCGATGCCCGATCACGACGTGGTCGATGTCGACGTCCTCGGTGATGTCGACGAGCTGTTTGCCGACCGCCGTCCCCGAGCGAAGCCCGCGTCGGTTGAGGTGTTCGAAGCTGACCTCCGACCGCGCGTCGGTCGCCGACAACACCGCTCGAACGTCGTCGCGAAACGTCCGTTCGTCTCCCGAGGCGGTTCCGTTCGCGGTGACGTGAACCACCGACAGGTCGCTGTCCAGTCCCGACGCGAGCCGCACGGCGACCTCGAGAACCGTCTCGAAGCGGTCGTCGTCGCCGATGGCAACGAGGATACTCATACGGGTATCACGGGCTCGATCCGTATACCCGTTATCGTCGGCGCAACGCCTCGTAGCTCGTGGTTTGGCCGGTCTCGACTCTGGGATCTCGGGCCGACGAGCGCCGGTCAGTTCCCGGTCCAGCGCAGGATCGCCAGCGTTCCTTCGAAGAGGGTGATCATGGTGAGCGTGACGATGATCGGCGCCATCCCGGTCGGGTCGGGGCTGAACAGGAACGCGATCCCGAGGAACGCCCCCCAGAACAACAGGCGTTTGTTCTCCAGCCACTGGCGCGTGACGAGGTTCATCATGATAGCGAGCATAATGAACAACGGGATCTGAAAGACGATCGCCATGAACGCCAACATGATCACGATCAGGTTGAACGTCTCCGCGAGCCCGAAGGCGATCGTCGCGGCGTCGGAGGTGTAGGTGGTGAAATACGAGAAGATCGCGGGCAACACGAGAAAGTGTGCGAACGCGATCCCGATCCCGCCGAGCACCAGACTCGTCGGAACCGCCGCCAGGTAGTAGCGGCGCTCGCGCTCGTAGAGTCCGGGTTTCATGAACCGGTAGGTCTCGTAGACGAACGCCGGGAGCCCGACGACGACCCCGGCGATCCCGGCGACCTTCAGCCGCGTGAGCGGGAGTTCGAGCGGGCCGTACAGCCGCGGCCGGTTCTCGAGCGGCGCGGGGATGTGGTACCCCCAGAAGTAGTTGATCATCGACGTCGACTCCGTCACGACGATCAGCGTCGCCAGCCCGCCGAACAGAAACACGACCGCGAGCCGGCGCATCATCTCCTCGATGTGCGCCGCGAGCGGCATCTCCTCGTCCGACTCCGGCCCTTCTATCCCCTCGAAGGGCTCGTCGTCCGTGCCCGCCTCAGTCTCCGAGAACGGCTCGGGGTCTTCGACGGTCGCCGGCGCGCCGCCGTCGCCGAGGCTCTGGGTGCCCTCGTCGACTTCTTCGGAGGCGTCTACGTCGTCGGAGGCGTCTGCGTCGTCGGAGCCGTCCGCGTCGTCGGAGCCGTCCGTGTCGTCAGAGCCGTCCACGGCGGCTTCGTCGCGAGTGCGGTCGTCCGCCTCCGGGTCGTGTCCGCGCTCCGGTCGCTCCGTCTCCGGGGATCCCGCCGTATCGTCGGACTGCGTGGCGTCTTCGGGGTCCGACGGCTCGTCGCGCGACCGGTCGGCGTCGTCCATTCACCTTAGGTACGCCACCGGGTGATTATAGGCCTTTTCGGATACGGCCGACGAGCCGCCCCCTCGTTTTCGGTGCCTGCCGACGCGAACGACGCTCCGACCGCCGTGATCCGGACCGGGCGACCCCCGCGAGCGGGCGAAAAGGTTGATAACGACGACGGCCGTCCGACGCTGTATGGCGAGTGCCCTCGACGAGGACACCCAGCAGTCGCTCGCGGCCGGCCGCGAGTCGGCGAGAGCGTTCCTCCGGTCGATCCAAAAGGATCTCCAGAAGGTGTTCGTCGTCTTCCTGATCGGCTTTCTCGGAACGTTCTGGGCGCTCCGCGTGTACGTCTGGGACTACCTCTTCGCGATGACGCGGTCGAACATGACGGCCGCGATCGCCGAGGAGGTCGACGTCATCGCGACGACGCCCTTCGAGGTGATCCTCTTACAGGCGAAGATCGGACTGATCGTCGGCGCGATCGTGTGTCTCCCGGTGTTGTTATACTTCGGCCGCGACGAACTCCGCGACCGCGGCGTGTGGCCGCAGTCGCCGATCCCGCGCTGGAAGCTCGCGGCGATCGCGCTTCTGGGAGCGAGCCTGTTCAGCGTCGGCGTGGCGTACGGCGTCTTCGCCTTCTTCCCGATCATGTTCTCGTTTCTGGCCGGCTTCGGACTCGAGGCCGGCATCCAGCCGACGTACGGCATCGTGATGTGGACGGAGTTCATCGTCTTTCTCTCCCTGTCGTTCGGACTGGCGGGCCAGATGCCGCTTCTCATCACCGGTCTCTCGTACTCCGGTGTCGTTCAGTACGAAACCTTCCGCGACAAGTGGCGGTACGCGGTCGTCGCCATCTTCGTGTTCGGCGCGATGTTTTCTCCGCCCGACCCGTTCACCCAGCTGATGTGGGCGTTTCCGCTGATCGCGTTGTACGGATTCAGCCTGTATCTCGCGAAGCTCGTCGTCACCGCACAACGGAGCTCCGACCGGATCCGCGTGGCCGGCGCGGTCCGGAACCACTGGAACGTCGTCGGCGGCGCCGGCGTCCTCGGCGGCGCGCTCGTGTACGCGTTCTACGAGTACGGCGTCCGACCGGCGGTCAACGACCTGCTCCGAGCCGCCGGCAGCGACTGGCGGGTCTTCGCGCCCGGCGACGGGCTCGGGATCGCCGATCCCGCCACCGCCCTCGCGGCGTACGCCGGCGTCTGGGCGCTGACGTTCGCCGCGTTCGCGACGTTGTGGGCGGTGTACGCCGACCTCGACACCACGAGCGCGGGCTACCGGTACGGCGACCCGGCCGCGATCGACCTCGACGAGCTCGACGCCGCGGGGATCCGTGCGGCCCCCGACCAGGCGTTCGCCGAGCTGTCGGAAGACGAGCTGCTCGCGCGGGCGCAGGCGGCGATCGACGACGACGATCCGGAGAAGGCGCGGGCGATCCTCGACCGGGCGGACGAGACACCCGAGCCGGACGACGCCGACGGGACCGGCGGCGACGAGCCCGCCGGCGGACTCGCGGCCACCGTGGGCGACCGCACCTCGCGCGCCTCCTCGACGTTCCTCTCGGAGCTCACGGACGGCGACGACGCCGAAGACGACATCGGCGGCTACTACACCGACCTCCGTTTCGTGCTCGACTCGTTGCGGTCGAAGTCGTTCATCCTCCTCGTGGTGTTCGGCGGCGTGATGGCGGCGACGTTCACCTGGCTGTACGTCGGCGGACTCGAGGCAGTCCGTGCGGACCTCCAGTCTCGCGTTCCGGCGACGGTCGGCGGCGGCATCAACATCATCACGCTTCACCCCGTCGAGGCGTTGATTTTCATGGTGAAGGTCTCGTTGCTGCTCGGCGCCATCGCCGTCTTCCCGGTGCTTTTGTACTCCGCGTGGCCGGCGCTGCGCGACCGCGGGTTCGTCGCGGGACGGGCCCGGCAGGTGTACCTCTGGGCCGGCGCGTTGTTCGGCGGTCTGATCGGCGGGTTCGCGCTCGGATACACAACCATCGCGCCCGCGATCATCGGTTGGCTCGTCACCGACGCCGCCAACGCCAACATGATCATCACCTACCAGGTGAGCGATTTCATGTGGCTCGTGATCTTCACCACCATCGGGATCGGCCTTCTCGCCGACATCCCGATCCTGATGGTGTTGTTGAACAAGTCGGGCGTCCCCTACGACGGCTTCCGGGGCCGGTGGCGGGAGGTCACCGTCGGAATCATGTTGGCCGCGGCGGTGTTCACTCCCGCGGACGTGATCACCATGTTCCTCGTGACGCTCCCGCTGATGGCCGCGTACGGGATCGGACTCGGCGTGTTGTTCCTCGTCACGGTCGGCGGTCGGCGGGACCTCTCGCCGCCCGCGGAGATCGTCAGCCGGTGACTGTGCGGTTCTGATCGACGCACTTCGGCCGTCCGGCTCCCGCTCCCGACGACTGACGCGGTCCGAAAGCGGGAGACCGTTCCGCCGTCGACAGCTATTAGCCGCTGCTCGGAGTGTGAGGCGCCATGCTCGAATCCCCCGACTGGATCGGACGGACCTACACGTCGACCGTCGGCTGGAACGTGTTGTACGACCTCACGGAGATCGGGAGCCGACTCGGCGCGAGCGAGGGCGAACGCCGCGGTCACGAGCGGGTGGCCGAGGCGTTCGACTCGCTCGGGGTCCGTGACGTCCACGATCACTCTTTCGGCCTCACACGGTGGGAGCGCGACGACGCGGGGGTGACGACCACCGTCCCGACGACGACCGAGTTCGAGGCCATCGCGCTTCCCGGCTCGCCGGCCGGTGACATCTCGGGCGAGATCGTCCATCTCGGCTACGGACTGCCGGACGACTACGACGAAGACCTGACGGGCGCGATCGTCGTCGCGCGGTCTGACGTGCCGAAACACCACGACCGCTGGATGCACCGGCGCGAGAAGTACTTCCGCGCGTACGACGCCGGGGCGGCGGCGTTCGTCTATCAGAACCACGTCGAAGGGTGTCTGCCGCCGACCGGCTCGCTCGGCGGCGGCGAGGACGTCATGGGGCCGCTCCCGGCGGTCGGCGTGAGCAAGGAGGTCGGCGAACGGCTCCGCCGGTACGCCGCCGACGGCCCCGTCGAGGGGCGCGTCACGGTCGACGTCGACGTCGGCGAGGGGGAGTCGCGCAACGTCGTGGGGACGCTCGGACCGGACACCGACGAGACGGTGCTGGTCGGCGCACACGTCGACGGCCACGACATCTCACAGGCCGCCCTCGACAACGGCTCCGGAACCGCCGTCCTCTGTGAGGTCGCGCGAGCGCTCGCCGACCGCGAAGCCGACCTCGACCGCCGCGTGACGCTGATCGGGTTCGGCGCCGAGGAGTTGGGGCTCATCGGCTCGACTATGTACGCGAACGACCACGAGCTCGACGACGTGGTCGGCATCGTCAACTGCGACGGCGCCGGGCGCGCCCGCGACCTCCTCGCGAAGACGTGCGGGTTTCCGGGCATGCGCGACGTCGTCGAGTCGGTCGCGGACGATCTCACCCACCCGATTCGGGTCGTTCCGGGCGTCAACACCCACAGCGACCACTGGCCGTTCGTCCAGCGGGGGATCCCCGGCGTCCAACTCCACTCGGAGACGGGGTCGGGACGCGGCTTCGGGCACACCTACGCCGACACGCTGGACAAGGCCGACGTGCGCGCCATCCGCGACCACGCCGTTCTCGCGAGCCTGATCGTCGAGCGACTCGCGGCGCGCGACCCGATCGCTCGGCGTGACCCGGAGGACATCGCGGCGGAGCTTCGCGCCGACGGGTTGGCGGAGCCGATGCGGGTTGCGGGCGACTGGCCGTACTGATCCGGATCGACGCCTCACGGTCTCTCCAGTCCGCGCGTCGGTGACTCCCTGGCGGTTCGACGGCGGCCGAGACCGCGTCACAGACCGCCGAAACCGACGGGTATTCCCGCGCGCGCTCGCAATACGCGAGCAGAATGAGCAAGGACTACATCGAGGTCCGCGGCGCGGAGGAACACAACCTCAAGGACCTCGACGTCCGGATCCCACGCGAGAAGTTCACCGTCGTCACCGGCCTCTCCGGGTCGGGCAAGTCGTCGCTCGCGTTCGACACCGTCTACGCCGAGGGACAACGCCGTTACATCGAGTCGTTGTCGGCGTACGCGCGCAACTTCCTCGGACAGATGGACAAACCGCAGGTCGAGGCGGTCGAGGGGCTCTCGCCCGCCATCTCGATCGACCAGAAGAACGCCGCCAACAACCCCCGGTCGACGGTCGGAACGGTCACCGAGCTTCACGACTACCTCCGGCTGTTGTACGCCCGGGTCGGCACCCAGTACGACCCGGTCACGGGCGAGGAGGTCGGCGAGCAGTCCGCACAGGACATGGTCGAACAGATCCTCGAGCTCCCCGCGGGCACCCGCGCGAAGGTCGCGGCGCCGATCGTCCGCGACCAGAAAGGGGCGTTCGAGGACCGCTTCGAGGAGCTGGTCGCCGACGGGTACAGCCGCGTCGAGGTGGACGGCGAGCCGGTCGACCTGACGCTCGAGACGCCCGACCTCGACCAGAACTACGACCACACCATCGACGTGATCGTCGACCGCGTGAAGGTGAGCCCGGAGGCCCGCTCGCGGATCACCGACTCGGTCGAGACGGCCCTCGAGGAGGCGGGCGGCGCGCTCAAGCTGATCGTCCCCGACCCCCCTGCGGACGTCCCGTTCGCTTCCAACACCCGGTCGACGGGGTCGCTGGCGGAGGACGCCGACGGCGACGACCGGCTCGTCGTCGAGTTCTCGGAGGCGCTCGGCAACCCGAACTCCGACTTTCAGTTTTCGGAGATCGAGACCCGCTCGTTCTCGTTCAACAGCCCGTACGGGGCCTGCCCGGAGTGTGAGGGGATCGGCTCGACGAAGGAGGTCGACGAGGACCTCGTGATCGTCGACCCGACGAAGCCGCTGAAAAACGTCTTCGAGGCGTGGTCGTACAACCGGTCGTACTACCGCACCCGGATCGACTCGGTCGCCGACCACTTCGGCGTATCAGTGGAGACGCCGTGGGAGGCGCTCGACGACGAGATCCAACGGCAGTTCCTCTACGGAACGGACCGACAGGTGGTGTTCAAACGACAGACGAAAAACGGGACCCGTCGGAAGCAAAAACGCTTCGAGGGGGTGATCCCCAACCTGGAACGCCGCCACGTGGAGACGGAGTCGCAGTCGACCCGCGACCACATCGAGGAGTACATGGCGGTGACGACGTGTCCCGCCTGCGAGGGCACCCGCCTGAAGAAACAATCGCGGCACGTGCTCGTCGGCGACACCCCGATCACGGCGGTCAACCGCATGTCGATCGGCGAGGCCCGCGAGCACTTCGAGGGGTTGGAGGCGGAGCTCACCGAGCGCGAGACGACGATCGCCACGGAGATTCTCAAGGAGATCCGCGCCCGGCTCGGGTTCATGGAGGAGGTCGGACTGGAGTACATCACGCTCGACCGGGAGGCGTCGACCCTCTCGGGCGGCGAGAGCCAGCGCATCCGGCTGGCGACCCAGGTCGGCTCCGGGCTGGTGGGCGTGCTCTACGTGCTCGATGAGCCCTCCATCGGACTGCACCAGCGCGACAACGACCGGTTGTTGAACACGCTCGAAGGGCTGCGCGACCTCGGGAACACCCTCGTCGTGGTCGAACACGACGAGGAGACGATGCGCCGAGCCGACGAGATCATCGACATGGGTCCGGGCCCCGGCAAGCGCGGCGGCGACGTGGTGGCACAGGGCGACTTCGACGACATCGTCGCGAGCGACGACTCCGTCACCGGCGACTACCTCGCCGGCCGCGAGGCGATTCCGGTGCCCGACGAGCGCCGCGAGCCGGACGGCGAACTCGTCGTGCGCGGCGCGCGCCAACACAACCTGACCGACCTCGACGTGCCGATCGAACTCGGCACGCTCACGACGATCACGGGCGTCTCCGGCTCCGGCAAGTCGACGCTGATGCACGACGTCCTCTACAAGGGGTTGGCCCGCGAGATGAACGACAACACCTCCGTCGACCCCGGCGAACACGACGCCATCGAGGGGATCGACGAGATAGAGACGGTGCGGCTCATCGACCAGTCGCCGATCGGCCGGACGCCCCGCTCGAACCCCGCGACGTACACCGACGTGTTCGATTACGTCCGCGAGCTGTTCGCGGAGACCAAGCTCTCGAAGCGCCGCGGCTACGAGAAGGGGCGGTTCTCGTTCAACGTGAAAGGCGGCCGCTGTGAGGAGTGTGGCGGCCAGGGCACGGTGAAAATCGAGATGAACTTCCTGTCGGACGTGTACGTGCCCTGCGAGCAGTGCGGCGGGGCGCGGTACAACGACGAGACGCTCGACGTGACCTACAAGGGAGCGACCATCGCGGACGTGCTCGATATGAGCGTCGCCGAGGCGTACGACTTCTTCGAGAGCCACAGCGGACTTCAGCGTCGGCTGAAGCTGTTGAAAGACGTCGGGCTCGGCTACATGGAGCTCGGCCAGCCCTCGACCACGCTCTCGGGCGGCGAGGCCCAGCGCGTCAAACTCGCCGAGGAGCTGGGCAAGAAGTCGACCGGCGACACGTTGTACCTCCTCGACGAGCCGACGACGGGACTCCACAAGGAGGACGAGCGGAAGCTGATCGAGGTGCTCCACCGGCTCGTCGACGCCGGCAACACGGTGGTCGTCATCGAACACGAGCTCGACCTCGTGAAGAACGCCGACCGCGTGATCGACCTCGGACCCGAGGGCGGCGAGGGCGGCGGCCGGCTCGTCGCGAGGGGGACGCCCGAGGCGGTCGCGCGCGACGACGACTCACACACCGGGCGGTACCTGCGCGACCTGCTTCCGGACGTCGAACTCGCGGGTCCCCGCGACGACCGCCGGAAGCCGGCGACCGCGGCCGACGACGACTGAGTCGGCCGCCGCGACGACCCGCGACGACTCCTTCGGCCACCCCTATCTTGATATGCCGCTGTGTGTTCTATCGGGTCGATGAACGAGATCACGAGCGACGAGGTTCCGGACGCCATCGGGCCGTACTCTCAAGGTATCGTCTCCGGCGACAGGGTTCACGTCTCGGGCAAGACCGGCGAAGACCCCGACACCGGCGAGGCGCCCGAGTCGGTCGCCGCACAGACGACCCAGACGTTGTCGAACATCGACGCGATACTGGAGGCAGCGGGCACGACCGCGGCGTCGATCGTCAGCGCGACCGTCTACCTCACCGACATGGACGACTACGACGCGGTGAACGAGGCGTATCGCTCGTACCTCTCCGAGCCGTATCCCGCCCGGACCTGCGTCGAGGTGTCGCGGCTGCCGGCGCCGCTCGACGTGGAGATCACGGTCACCGCGGAGCTCGACGGAGACGACTGATCCACCCGGCGCGGTCGCGGCCCGTCTCGCGGCTCCGAAGAGCGTCGCTCGCCGCGAACCGCCCGTGGCCACGACCCCTCGGTCTCACCGCACGGCCTTCTCGATTCGTTCCGCGAGAATCTCGTACTGTTCTGGCCCCACGTCTTTCTCGACGTAGTCGGTGACGTCGTCGAGAATCGCCTGCTTGGCGACGCGTTCGCTCCCCTGTCCGGTGTACAGGATGAACGGCAGCGTCCGCGTCTCCTCGCGAACCGCGTTGAGAAACGCGATCCCGTCCATCTGCGGCATCTTGTAGTCGCTGACGATGCAGTCGATGCCGGCCGCCCGGTCCTCGTCGCCGAGCAGCTCGAGCGCCGCCGCCGCGCTCGACACCTCGGTCGTCGACAGGCGGTCGGACTGCTCGCTCAGAAACACCGCCGTCAGGTCCCGGTCGTACTGGTCGTCGTCCACCAGCAGGACCCCGATCGAACCGTCGTCGGTCCCGCCCGACCCGAGCGCATCGACCGTCAACAGGTCGGCACGCAGGTACCGCCCGAACAGGTTCAACAGGCGGAACGACGGCAGCCGAATGCCGATCCGCTCGACCCGGTCGGCGCTCGAATAGAGCACGACCGACGGCGCGTCCGTCTCCGACGGCGTGTCGAACCGCGTGATGTCCGTTCTCCGGACGACAATCGGGGTGCCGCCGTCGGTCGGCACGAGCCGGATCCGACCCGCCGAGACGCGGAGCCGACAGGTGCGTCCTCCGGCTTCCCCGTGGCCGGCTCGTCGTCGCTCGACGGCGACCTCGGTGCCGGTCAACAACTGCGCGTACGCCAGCCGTTGAAATCTGACGAGGGTCTCTGCGTCGGTGCGGATCGAGATCGTTTCTCGCCGACTCCCGGCCGCGAACGCGAGCGTGACCGTCTCCGTCGAATCGGCGTCGGCACCGAGCGATACGTCTCGAACCACATCGAAAATCGAGTCGATGTCGATGGCCCGGGTCGTCTCGCCGGTGACGACACGGAGTTGGTCCTCGGTCATGACGAGGCGGGCCTCCGTTTTCTCGTCGTCCGACGGACTCAGCCTGATCGTCGCCGTGAAGTCCGCGATGACGGAATCGGTCAACGTGCCGTGTTCTTCCGAGCAGATAATAAGCGTACTGTTGAGATCGGCCGTCACTCAGCGCGCGGCTCCGGTTCGACGACCCGAAGCCGTGGCCTCGCGGGTCGTTGGGCTCAGAACTTCTCTAACAGCTCGCCGTAGAACGCGTTCTCGCGGTCGTCGGCCAGCTTCTCGACGATGAGCTCCGGCGTCGACCGCGCGAGGTGGCCCTTTCGTGGCGACCGGTTCACTCGGAGCTCGCCGTCGACGAGGCCCGCCGCCTCGATGCCGTCGACGGCCACGTCGAAGTCGGCGGCCTCGCGGATCTCGCGGGCCAGATGCGAGACGAACACCGCGGTCGCGTCCTGTCCGTCGAGCGCTTCGAGGATGCCCGCGATGATCTTCGCGGATGCCCCCGGCTCCGTGATCGATTCGAGCTCGTCGACCAACACGAGCCGCCCGTCGGCGCCGTCGACGAGGTCGCCGAAGTCGCGCAGGGTCGCCTCGAACGCGCCCGCGTCGAGCGTCCCCTGTGATTTCGCGTAGTAGTGGAGCTCCTCGAAACGGTCGAGCTCGGCGTGATCGGCCGGGACGGGCATCCCCATCTGTGCCAAGACGACAACGAGCGCGACCAGGTCGAGCGTCGACGTCTTGCCGCCGGAGTTGACCCCGGACAGCAGCGTCGCGCCCGACACCGCGTAATCGACCGGCTCGACCGCCTCGAAGGACACGTCGAGAAGCGGAGAACGGCCCCCCTCGATCCGGAAGCCGCGGGGCTCGTCGGCCGCTCTGTCTGTGGCGTCCGGGTCCCGAATCGCGGGCATGACGCAGTCGAACTCGCGGGCGAACCGCGCGATCGCCAGCTCCACGTCGAGCTCGAGGGCGGCCCGAACGAACTCCTCGACGGGGTCTCGAAGCGCCGCCAGGTCGCGCGCGAGCTCGGCCTTCAGCCGCGCGGCCCGGCGGTCGCGGCCGGCGGCCAGCTCGGTCCGCAGCCGCGAGACCGCCGACTCGTCGCGCTCGACCGGAAACGTCGGGTCGCCGCCGAAGACCCGCTCGGCGAGGTCGACCTCGGCGTCGTCCAGGTCTAACGCGTCGGCGAGGTGTTCGCGGGCGCGTCGTATCGCGGTGTCGTACTCGTCGGCGAGCTCGCGGTCCAAAAGCGAGTCGACGCGCGCGCCCTGCTCGACGAGCGAGAGGAAATCCGTTCCCTCGATGGTGACGTCGCGTTCGCGGATCGCGTCGCGCAGGTGGTCGTCGGCGACCGACTCCGCCGTCGACACCGCCGCGTCGAGGTCGTCGACCGCCGCGGTCAGCCGTTCGAGTTCGGCGTCGCCGACGACCGTGCCGTCGTCGTCGAGGCGCGCCAGCGCG
>CAZKXC010000013.1:9508-15340 GCA_964556645.1 uncultured Halobellus sp. | reverse complement strand
CGCCGAGTGCCGCCTCGTCGGCGGCGTCGTGGACCGCCGCCGCCGCCTCCAGCCGCGCGCGGTTCTCCGAAAAAAACGCCAGCAGCCGCTCGGGGACGGTCCTCGCGGGGTCGTCTAGCGCGTCCGGCCGCACGTGGACGTCGCCGTCGACGTCCATGCCCGCGAACTCCTCGTCGAGGACGACCACGGTCGCGTACGACCGCGCGAGCTCGGCGATGTCGCGCACGCCGTCGACGATCTCGACCGACAGCTCGGGCACGAGCGACTCCGCTCGCGCGTACGCCTCGGCGTCGGCGGTGGCCAGACACCGGTCGCGAACGCGGACGGTCGGCGGGTCGGCGAGCGGCTCGACACCGTCGAGCGCCTCCAAGACGGCCGGGTCCGGCTCGCGCTCTATCGCGGCCGAGACGAACGCCTGCGCCTCCGCGATCCGAGACGCAGAGCCGCTCGGATAAAACGTCTCGAGCCGCTTCTCGGCGTAGTCGGTCACGGTGCGCCGTTTCAACAGGCCGACCGCGTCGCGGTACACGTCTCGCGCCCGGTCGGTCGCCAGCACGCGGCTCGTGTCGTCGTGCCGGCGGCGGATCGCGCCGCGAGCGACGCGGGCCGCCCGCGCCTCGGTGACTCCCGGCGCGCGGGCGATGGCGGCCACGTCGCCCGACTCGACGGCCGCCGCCGGGTCTTCGAGCTCGCGGAGCGCCCGCGCTGTCTTCTCGCCGACGCCGGGGATCGCCTCCAGCTGCATTCGTGCGCCGGTATCGCGGCAACGCGCAAAAGGATACGGGTGCCGGCCGACAGCAAGCGCCCGGCGCCGCTCGCCCGCCGACGCCCTTTTTCCGACCGACGACGAACCGGGGCCATGGATCAGGACGGTTCCGTGGCCCGGGGGGACGACCCGCTCTCAGCATCGGGCGGTCTCGACCCCGAGACGGCCGCCAACGCACGAGACGCCCGCGACGCGCTCGCGGCGCGAGACGGGGTGCTCGTCGCCTTCTCCGGCGGCGTCGACTCCTCCGTCGTCGCGGCGCTCGCACACGACGCGATCGGCGACGACGCGGTCGCGTGTACCGCCCGCAGCGAGACCCTGCCGGCAGCCGAGCTCGACGACGCGAGAACGGTCGCCCGGGAGATCGGTATCCGCCACGACACGGTGACCTTCTCCGAGCTCGACGACCCCGACTTCGTCGCCAACGACGGCGACCGGTGTTATCACTGCCGGACGATGCGGCTCGGCCGGATGTACGACCGCGCGCACGAGCTCGGGATCGCCACGGTGTGTGACGGGACGAACGCCGACGACCCCGGCGAAGGCCACCGCCCCGGACTGCGCGCGGTCGAGGAGCTCGAGGTGTCGTCGCCGCTTCTCGACGCCGGGATCACGAAAGACGAGGTGCGGGCGATCGCCGACGCCTACGGCCTCTCGGTGGCGGACAAGCCGTCGATGGCGTGTCTCTCCTCGCGGATCCCGACCGGACTCGCGGTCACCGAAGAACGGCTGTCTCGCGTCGAGAAGGCGGAGACGCTGCTCCGCGAGTGGGGGTTCGAGGGGTTTCGCGTGCGCGACCACGACGGGCTCGCGCGGGTGGAGATCGCGCCCGACGAGCTGGAGCGCGCGCTCGATCCCGCCTTCGCCGACGCGGTCCACGAACACCTCTCCGATCTCGGATTCGAGTACGTGACGCTCGACATGGCGGGGTACCGAACCGGCAGCGTGAGCCCGGGCGGAGACGCGGGCGACGCCGACGGAGACGCTTCTGACGCCGGCGACGCCGCCGACACCGCCGCTGACGATCCTGCCGACGACGACCCGGGTGCGGACCTCGGACAGACGTATCCGCGCTGAGACCCCTCGCGCGCCCGCTCGTTTCTCGTCGGCGTTATCAGTCCGGAGAACCCGACGCGAACGCTTATTTACCGTCTCGGCACACCGGACGCTATGGGCGAAGCACACACGCTCGCGGTGCTCGCCGGCGGCGTCGGCGGGGCCGTCGGGGCGTTCGTCGGCGTCGCCGTCGGCGGGGCCGCGCTGACGGTCGCGTTGACCACGCTCGTCGTCGCGCTCCTCGTCGGCGGCGGCGTCGTCGCCAGCGCGGTCATCGCGGGCGACGTGGAGTTCCTCGTGGACCCCAACGGCGACTGACCCGACGGCGCGTCGACCGCTTCTTTTCGACCGCTTCGAGCGTCGCCGTCGCCGACCGAAACGTTCTGGCTGCCCGCGCCCCTATCCCGCGGCGTGAGCGACACGACCGACCCGACTCCGAACGGCTCCGACGGCGCGGTCCCGGTCACGATCTACACCCGCGAGAACTGCTCGTTGTGTGTCGCCGCCCGCGAGACGGTCGAACGGGTCGCCGACGACCTCGACGTGGCCGTCGTTCTCGACACCGTCGACGTCGACGCGGACCCCGACCTCGCGGCGGAGTACGGCGACCGCGTTCCGTACGTCCTCGTCGACGGCCGCCCGGCGTTCAAATACGAGGTCGACGAGCGGACGCTCCGGCTGAAGCTGCTGTCGGCGTCGTGAGTCCGCCGGCCCGCTCGGCCGCGTACCGGTCAGCTATTTATTCAACGACGACGACGACTCGCCCATGACGGCATCACGCGCGCCGGCCGAGCCGGCGGTCCGCGAGTTCGAGACGACGGTCGACCGCGTCGACGGACGCGAGGTAGTGCTCGAGGAGACGTACTTCTATCCCGAGTCCGGCGGCCAGCCGGCCGACCGGGGCACCCTCGCGGGGGTCGCCGTCGCCGACGTGACGGAGCGCGACGGCGAGGTCGTCCACGTGCTCGCTGACGACCCGACGGCGGACGCCGGCGTGGAGCCGGGTGCCACCGTGGCCGGCGTCGTCGACGACGCCTTCCGAACGTACTGTGCTCGCGCCCACACCGCCTCACACGTGCTCTACGGCGCGGCCCGTCGGATCTGCGACGACCTCGGCTACGCCGGCTTCGACATCTCCTCGGAGAAGGTGCGCGTCGACCTGACGACCGCGGACCCGCTCGACGACGCCGACCTCGTCGAACTCGAGCGGCTCTCGAACCGCGCGGTCTGGGATTCTCGGCCGGTCTCCTGGGAGGTGCTTCCCGAGGCGGAGGCGCGGGCGCTCGACGGGATCGCGTTCAACGCCAAAACCGAGGAGGGAGCCATGAGCGGGAGCGCCACGGTCCGGGTCGTCACGATCGACGACTGGGACGTGGCCGCCTGCGGCGGCACCCACGTCGAGAACACGGCGGAGATCGGACCGATCAGGGCACTGGACCGGTCGAACCCCGGCGAGGGCGTCACCCGAGTCGAGTTCGCGGTCGGACCGACCGCGATCGACCGCGCCGCCGACGTTCACGCGGCCGCCTTGGAGGCCGCCTCGGCCGCCGACACCAACGTTGACGACCTCCCGGACGAGGTCCGGCGCCTCCGCGACGAGACCGACCGCCTCAACGCCGCGTTGCGGGAGGCCCGGTCGGATCTCCTTCGCGCTCGGCTCGGCGAGTTCCCCACGACAGAGATCGACGGAGTCACCTGGGCAGTCGGTGTCGTCTCCGACGCCGACCCGAACGACCTCCGCGAGCCAGCGGAGGCGCTTCTCGCGGCCGACTCGCCGGCCGACGCGCTCGCGGCGGTCGGCACCGGCAGTGCGCCGTTCGTCGTCGCGGCGGCTACGCCGGACGCGGACGCCGACGCGGGCGGGATCGTCGACGCGGCGACCGACGAGTTCGGCGGCGGCGGCGGCGGTGGTCCGACGTTCGCACAGGGCGGGGGTCTCGACGCCGACGCCGACGAGGTCGTCGCGTGGCTTCGGGATCGATGACCGGCACGGCCACATCCGACGCGCTCGCCGCCTTTCTCGCGGCGGTCCTCTCGGTCGAGCGCGATCGCGTCCCGGTGAACCGGCGGCGCCGACGCCGTTCTCGCGGTCGGTAGCCGGAGCGCCGGAGATCCAAAGCGAAATGACCGCCCGGGTCGTGTCGGACACACGATGACGACCGCCCTTGCCGCGGCCGACGCGACCGTGTACGACCTCGACGGCACCGTCGTCGACCTCGCGGTCGACTGGGACGCCGTCGCCGACGCCGTCGTCGACGTGTACGCGGCCAACGCGCTGGTGCCGCCGACCGGCGACCTCTGGTCGCTTCTCGACGCCGCCGGGGAGTACGGAATCGCCGAGGCGGTCGAGGAGACGATCGCCGACTACGAGCGCGCCGGGGCGAGCGAGTCGACCCGCCTGCCGCTCGCCGACCGGCTCGCGGCGGCCGACGACCGCCCGGCGGCGGTTTGTTCGCTCAACTGCGAGGCCGCCTGTCGGATCGCGCTCGAAACCCACGGCCTCGACGCGGCGGTCGAGGCGGTGGTCGGCCGCGACACCGTCCGGACCCACAAGCCGGAGCCCGAGTCGCTGCTCGCGGCGGTCGACGCGCTCGGCGTCGACCCCGACCGGTGTGTCTTCGTCGGCGACTCCGAGAGCGACCGCGTCACCGCCGACCGCGCCGGCGTTCCGTTCGTGTGGGCCGCAGACGCGGTCGACGCGTAAGCCCGCTGGTCCACCGCGCTGCCGGGCGTGGGTCAGGCGTCGGACCGGTCCGGGCGTCAGGCGTCGTCGCGCCCGAGATTGCCGTCGCTGGCGGCGGCCTCAGTGCCGTCTCGCTCGTCGGCCTCGTCGTCGGCCTCAGCGTCGCTCGCGGCGTAGCCGTCGCCGGCCGCGGTGCGTCTCGCGTACGCCGCGACGCTGACCGCCGTGAGAAACCAGATCGGCGCGCCGATCCGGACCGCGAACGCGGCGCGGGCGCCCCACGAGTCGAGCGTGACGAACGCGGAGAGCACGGCGACGACGGGCGCCCCGACCAGAATGGTGACGACGAACGTGGTCTGCATCACCCAGCCGTAGTCGACCCCCTCGGCGTCGGCCTGCTCGACGGATTGCACGGGTGAGCCACCGGGACGAACGGACATATCGATGGCGGTCGCCGGCGTCCCCGACCGTCACGCGACACTCGGCGTTCGGATCCCGGCGGTTTTAATCGCGAGCGCGACGACCATCGACCGATGACCACGACGCGGGAACTCCGGGACCGCGAGGATTCGATCACGATGCTCACCGCCTACGACGCGCCCACCGCGGCGGTCGTCGACGAGGCGGGGATCGACGCGGTGCTCGTCGGCGACAGCATGGGCAACGCCGCGATGGGCTACGACACGACCCTCCCGGTGACGATGGCGGACGTGACCTCCCGCACCGCCGCGGTCGCGCGGGCCGTCGACGACGCGCTCGTCGTCGCCGACATGCCGTTTCTCTCGTTCGGCGTCGACGAGGCGGAGTCGGTCCGGAACGCCGGCACGCTGTTGAAAGAAGCGGACGCGGACGCGGTGAAACTCGAGAGCGGCCCTCACACCGTCGAGACCACGCGGCGAATGACCGCGGTCGGGATTCCGGTGATGGCTCACCTCGGGCTCACTCCCCAACACGTCAACCGACTCGGCGGCTACACCCAGCAGGGAACCGACCAGGACGCCGCCGAGGAGATTCTGGAACTCGCCCGCGCACACGAGGCGGCCGGCGCGTTCGCGCTGGTGATCGAACACGTCCCCGCCACCCTCGCGGCGGCGGTCACCGACGCGCTCGCGATCCCCACGATCGGAATCGGCGCGGGCCCCGACTGCGACGGGCAGGTGCTCGTGATCAACGACGTGGTCGGACTCGGCGAGTGGTCGCCGCCCTTCTCGCGGCAGTTCGGCGACGTCCGCGGCGAGTTGCGTCGGGCGGTCGAGAAGTACAAGTCCGCGGTCGCGGACGGCTCGTTTCCGGCCGAGGAGCACTACGACGCCGACGCGGATCTCGC
>CAZKXC010000013.1:0-9408 GCA_964556645.1 uncultured Halobellus sp. | reverse complement strand
AGACGCCGACGAAACGGGTTGCCGACTCCGCAGTCGAAGCCGCACGCGGTGTCCACGACCCGGGCCACCCCCCTCTGTGCGACGCGGCAGTCCAAACGCCGCCGCGGCACGGCACGGCTCTCGCGCCGAACTCGCCGGCGCGTCCGCTCGTCGAGGCGGGTGAAATAGAATGCGGATCGTCGGGGCGTCGCCCCGAACGGCGTCGGACCGCCAGGCTGCCGGTCAGCCGAAGAGCTCGCCGAGGCCCTCGCCGCCGTCGCCGTCGTCGTCATCGTCGTCGTCGGCGTCGGCTTCCTCCTCGTCGGCCTCGTCGTCCTCGTCGGCCTCGTCGGCCTCTGTCTCCTCGGCGGCGCCGCCGGCGGCCGCGCCCGCGGCGGGAGCCGCGGCGGCCGTCTCGATGGCCTCCTCGATGTCGACGTCCTCCAGCGCGGCGACAAGCGCCTTGACGCGGGATTCCTCGACGTCGACGCCGGCGGCGTCTAACACGCCGGTGATGTTGTCCTCGCTGATCTCTTCGCCCGTCTCGTTCAGGATGAGTGCTGCGTAAACGTATTCCATTGGTGTATCCTCTCGGTTATCCGAACATCGCGCCGAGTCCCTCGCCGCCGTCGTCGCCGTCGTCATCGTCGGTGTCGGCGTCGCCAGCGGGCTCCTCGGCGTCTTCTGGTTTGTCGTCTGTCTGTGCGTCCTCGTCGGCGTCGTCCGTCGCCGGAGCCGCGGGCGCCTCGACGCCGCGGAGCTCCTCGGGAAGCGCCTCGTCGTCGTCGATCGCGGCGGCGAGCGCGCGAAGCTGGGCGTCCGCCCGTCCGATCAGGTCGGGAACGACGTCCGGGCTCTCGATCGCCGCGTGAAGCCCCAGCGACGTCGCCTCGCCGGAGCCCTTCGCGAGAAGGGTGCCGGCGGTGGCGGCCGTCGGGTAGGCGGCGTTGACCGAGAGGTTGCGCGCGGCGGCCGCGGCGGACTCGACGTCCGCGCGGTACTCCTCGACGTCGATCGCGAGCTCGTCCGGCTCGAAGAGCACGCCCTCGGAGTAGACGCCTTTCAGGTCGAGCCCCACCTCCTTCGGCTCGATGCCGAGTTCGGTGAGCACGCTCGCGAGGTCCTCGTCGACGACCTCGCCTTCTTCGAGCACCTTCGAGTCCTCGGTGACCTTGATCGAGCCGTCCATGATGCGCGCGGACGCGCCGACGGTCTGAAGCTCGCCGACGAACGGTCCCGGGTCGACGCCGGTGTCACCCTCGGGGATGACGACGTCGTTCGGGGCGACCTCGCCGGCGTTGATCGGCGCCGGGGTCTTCGAGGCTTCGAGCTGTTTGTAGAGGCCGAAGGGATTGTCGTTGGTGCCGATGAGCGCCACCTGTCCCTCGACGTACTCGGTCAGCTCCGCCGCGCCCTCGCTCGCCTCCTCTATCGCGCGGGTCATGAGGGTGTTGCGGCTCATCCGCACGTCCGCGGAGCCGTGAAGCTCGCGGCGCATGGCCTGGAGCTGCCGGCTCGGGATGCCGGCGACGCCGACGACCCCGATGGAGTTGAACGAGTCGACGAACGCGACGAGCTCGTCGACCTCCTCGCGTTTCCACTGCGGGATCGTCTCGGTTTTGCGGACCGAGCTCATACGGGCACCTCCTTTGCGGGACCCATCGTGGTCTTCACGTAGATCCGGTCGATGTTGAGCGGTCCCTTCTCGAGGTCGGCCTCGAGCCGGCGGACGATGACGTCGATGTTGTCCGAGATCGACTCGGCGTCCATATCCTCGGCGCCGACGCGCGTGTGAAACGTGCGCCGGTCGCGCGAGCGGAGCTGCACCGTGTTCTTCATCCGGTTGACGGTCTCGACGACGTCGTCGTCCGGCTGGAGCGGGGTCGGCATCTTTCCGCGCGGACCCAGGACGGTACCGAGGTACCGACCGATGTCCTGCATCAGGTTGGCCTCGGCGACGAAGAAGTCGGTGTCGCCCGCCAGGTCCTTTGCGCGGTCGTCGTCGTCTCCGAGGTCGGCGAGGTCCTCGCTGTCGAGAACCTCGTCGGCGACTTCGGCGGCGCGGACGGCGGTTTCACCCTCCGCGAAGACGACGATTCGTGTTTCTTGCCCGGTTCCAGCCGGCAGCACGACGGACTCGTCGACGCGATTCGACGGATCGTTGAGGTCGAGGTCTCGCAGGTTGACAGCGATGTCCACCGTCTCGCGGAAGTTCCGCTCGGGGGCCTCATCGAGTGCGAGAGTGACGGCCTCTTGTATTGTGTCTGCCATTTTCACCTCCGTAGTACGCAGGTCGCTCCTACGGGTCAGTGAAACAGGCGAAGCCTGTCTCATCGGACAGAAGCCCATCGGACGCTTAAAGCCGTCGAAGCCCCGGTCTCCGTGTGAACCGGCGACAGCCACCGCGGCGGCGACGCGGCCTCGGCGGCCTCGACGCCGAACCCGCCCCCGAATACGACGGTCGTCGAACACCGTTCTCGTCGTATAGGGGAACCCTTTTGCCGCCGCTCGCCGACCCGTAACCCAATGACTCAGGGTGGTCCTGCGTGACGATGGACGACCGGATCGAGGACCTCCGGGAGCGCCGCGAGCGAGCCGACAAGGGCGGCGGCGACGACCGGATCGCCGCCCAACACGAGAAGGGAAAACTGACCGCCCGCGAGCGGATCGATTACTTTCTCGACGACGGCACGTTCCACGAGTTCGACCAGTTCCGGACCCACCGGAACCACACCTTCGGGATGGAAGAACAACAGCTCCCGGGCGACGGCGTCGTGACCGGCTACGGCGAGGTGAACGGCCGGAAGACGTTCGTCTTCGCTCACGACTTCACCGTCTTCGGCGGGTCGCTCGGCGAGGTGTTCGCCGAGAAGGTGTGTAAGGTGATGGACAAGGCGATGGACGTCGGCGCGCCGGTCGTCGGGCTCAACGACTCGGCGGGCGCGCGGATTCAGGAGGGCGTCGCCTCGCTCGGCGGCTTCGCGGACATCTTCCGGCGCAACACCGAGGCCTCCGGCGTGATCCCGCAGATATCGGCGATCATGGGACCGTGTGCCGGCGGCGCGGTGTACTCGCCGGCGATCACCGACTTCACCTTCATGGTGAAAGACACCTCCCACATGTTCATCACCGGGCCCGACGTGGTCGAGACGGTCACCGGCGAGGAGGTGAGCTTCGAGGAGCTCGGCGGCGCGGTCACCCACACCGCGACCTCCGGCGTCGCTCACTTCGCCGAGGAGAGCGAGGAGGCCGCACTCGACGGGATCGCCCGGCTCCTCTCGTATCTCCCCGCGAACAACGTCGAGGACCCGCCGCGCGTCGAGCCGTGGGACGACCCCGAGCGCGCCGACGAGTCGCTGACGCGGGTCGTCCCCGACGCTCCCCGGAAACCCTACGACATGCACGCGGTGATCGACGGCGTCGTCGACGAGGGCTCCTTCTTCGAGGTCCACGCGAACTTCGCGAAGAACATCGTCGTCGGCTTCGCCCGCCTCGACGGCCACTCGATCGGGGTCGTCGCCAACAACCCTCGGGTGAACGCCGGCACCCTCGACATCGAATCCAGCCAGAAGGCGGCGCGGTTCGTCCGCTTCTGTGACGCGTTCAACATCCCGATTCTCACCTTCGAGGACGTCCCCGGCTTCATGCCCGGCACCGACCAGGAACACAACGGGATCATCCGCCACGGCGCGAAGCTGTTGTACGCCTTCTCGGAGGCGACGGTGCCGTTGTTGACCGTCATAACCCGGAAAGCGTACGGCGGAGCCTACTGTGTGATGTCCTCGAAACACATCGGCGGCGACGTCAACTACGCCTGGCCGACCGCCGAGATCGCGGTGATGGGACCGAAGGGGGCCGTGAACGTGCTCTACCGCGAGGAGCTCGAGGCGGCCGACGACACCGACGCGCACAGACAGGAGCTCATCGAGGAGTACCGCGAGGAGTTCGCGAACCCCTACACCGCAGCCGACCGCGGCTTCGTCGACGACGTGATCGAGCCGACGGAAACCCGCGCCCGCCTGATCGACGACCTCGCCATGTTGAAGGGGAAACGCTCGGACCAGCCGGACAAGAAACACGGCAACATCCCGATCTGAGATGGCGACCGACCCGCCCGCCGGCCGGACCGAACCGGAGCCGTCCGCCCGCGAGAACCCGAGCGAGACGACCGCGTCCGGCCGGTCTATCGCCGAGGAGCGGACGATCCGAGTGCCCGCCGACGCGGACGACGAGGAGGCGGCCGCCATCGCGGCCGCGATCGGCGCTCACCTCCGGGACCGCGAGGCGGCCGCCGCGGCGGCCGACGACGACCGCTCCGGCTGGCGCGGCACCCGCTGGGGGTTCGCCGGCCGCGTGGAGTCGGTTCGGGGACGTCGCGCCCGTGCTCCCGCGACCGCCCCCTCCGACCCGTGGACGGCGGCCGGCCGACTCGACCGGTTCTGAGCGGCGGCATCGCCGCCGGGACGGGCTCACTCGTTCACCGCGTCGGCTCGTCGCCCGGGCCCTCGCTGCCGGCCTCGTCGGGCGCGTCTGTGCCGCCCGCGTCGTCCGCGCCGCCGCGCAGAGCCGTGACGACCCGGTTCGCGACGACCGGCACGACGCCGGCGAGACCGACGAGGATCCCGACCCGGACGAGGACCGTGAGGTCGGTGAAAAACGAGAGCCCGAGGTAGACGGCCGCGCCGACCAACACCGACGGCAACACGTACGGGTTCCCTGCCGAGAGCATGCGGTCTGATCCTCCCGTCGGGCTCCTCTTAACGCTCCCGGCCGCCGGCTGGGCGACCCGGACCGACAGAATGAGGTGCGCTTTCCGAGAACCCTCCGACAGGCATGTTCGACACGGTACTGGTCGCGAACCGCGGCGAGATCGCCGTCCGCGTGATGCGCGCCTGCGAGGAACTCGGCGTCGACACGGTCGCCGTCTACAGCGACGCGGACAAACACGCCGGCCACGTCCGCTACGCCGACGAGGCGTACAACGTCGGACCGGCTCGCGCGGCCGACTCCTATCTCGACGGCGCGGCGGTGCTCGACGCCGCGCGTGCGGCCGGCGCCGACGCGATCCACCCCGGCTACGGCTTTCTCGCGGAGAACGCGGCGTTCGCGGCGCGCGTCGAAGACGCCGACGGGATCACGTGGATCGGTCCGACGAGCGACGCGATGGAACGACTCGGCGAGAAGACCCACGCCCGCCGCGCGATGGCCGACGCCGACGTGCCGATCGTTCCGGGAACGACCGAGCCGGTCACCGACGCCGCGGCGGTCCGCGAGTTCGGCGACGAGCACGGCTACCCCGTCGCGATCAAAGCCGAGGGCGGCGGCGGCGGCCGCGGCATGAAGATCGTCGAGTCGCCCGCCGAGGCGGCCGACGCGCTCGAATCCGCCAAACGCGAGGGGGAAGCGTACTTCTCGAACGACTCCGTCTACCTCGAACGCTACCTCGAGACGCCTCGCCACGTCGAGGTTCAGATCCTCGCGGACGCCGGCGAGGGCTCCGCAGACGAGTCCGCCGTCGTCCACCTCGGCGAGCGCGACTGCTCGCTTCAACGCCGCCACCAGAAGGTGATAGAGGAGGGTCCCTCTCCGGCGTTGTCCGACGAACTCCGCGAACGGATCGGCGCCGCCGCCCGCCGCGGGGTCGCCGCCGCCGACTACACCAACGCCGGCACGGTGGAGTTTCTGGTCGAGGAGACCCCCGACCGCGACCCGGACGAGCCGCTCGGGCCGGATACGCCGTTTTACTTCCTCGAGGTCAACACCCGGATCCAGGTCGAACACACCGTCACCGAGGCGTTGACCGGGATCGACATCGTGAAAGAACAGCTTCGGGTCGCCGCCGGCGAGGGACTCTCGGTCGACCAGGCCGACGTCGAACTCGACGGCCACGCGATCGAGTTCCGGATCAACGCCGAGGACGCGGCCGCGGGGTTCCAGCCCGTCGCCGAGGGGCACCTCGACACCTACGACCCGCCGGGCGGCATCGGCGTTCGCGTCGACGACGCGCTCAGACAGGGCGACGAGCTCGTCACCGACTACGACTCGATGATCGCGAAGCTGATCGTGTGGGGCCACGACCGCGAGGAGTGTCTCGCGCGCTCGCGGCGGGCGCTCGCCGAGTACGATCTCGAGGGCGTCGTCACGATCGTTCCCTTCCACCGGCTCATGCTCGAGGACGACCGGTTCGTCGCGGGCACGCACACGACGAAGTACCTCGACGAGGCCGTCGACCCGGCGCGGATCGCCGCGGCACAAGACCGGTGGGGCGTCGAGTCGTCCGCGGACGACGGTGACGACGAGCCGGTGACCGAACGCGAGTTCACCGTCGAGGTGAACGGCAAGCGCTTCGACGTGGCGCTCGAGGAACGCGGCGCGCCCCCGGTGCCGACGTCCGCGGGCGGGGACGAGACGGGCGGCCGCCGGGGGCGACCGCCGCAGGCGACGGCCGACGGGGCGGACGCGGACACCGGAGCCGACGTCGCCGAGGGCGGCGAGGCGGTCGAAGCGGAGATGCAGGGGACGATTCTCTCCGTCGCGGTCGCCGAGGGCGACGAGGTCGCCGCCGGCGACGTGGTCTGCGTGCTGGAGGCGATGAAGATGGAAAACGACGTGGTCACAGAACGCGGCGGCACGGTCGCGAGCGTCCGCGTCGCCGAGGGAGACAGCGTCGACATGGGCGATCCGCTCGTCGTGTTGGAGTGAACGGCCGCCGTACCGTCCGGTCCGGCGCTCACACGACCGACGGGATTTAACCGACCGCCCGAGAACGACGGAGTATGGAGTCGGTCGACGACTGGCGGGCGGCGCTCGCGGCGGCCGGAGAGCTCACCGGTCCGATCGCGGCCGCGATCGTCGACGAGCACGGCGACCGCGGCACGCGCGCGATCGAGGCGGTCGCGGAGGGGCGCGTGAAACGGTACCGCGATTTCACCGTCGTCGTCGGCCACGAGGAGGAGTACGTCGTCGAGGACGGCGGCTGTGACTGTGCGGACGCGACGTACAACCTCGACCCCGAGGACCCGACCGACCGCTGCTGGCACGCCATCGCGGTCGACGTCGCCGACGCGGTCGGCGCGGTCGACCACCACGACATGTGGTACTCCGAGGTTCGCGAGTTCCTGTGAGCGCCGAGCGGATCGGGCCGAAACGGCCCGTCTGTCGGCGTTCGACCGCGTGAGCCCGCCGTTCGTCCGGATCTCGGCGGGGGAGTCGAAAACGTTTACAACGGCGGCCGGTCTCTCTTGGGTATGGCGGACTGTCCACTCGCCGACGACTGCCCCAGTTTCGACGAACGGATCGAGGGGATGGGATGTCAACACTACGGCAACAAGGGGGGTGCCGAGTGGTGTAACCACTACGACATGCCGATCTACGAGCTCAAACAACAGCCGGTTCAGCCCGGCGAGGAGGTCGTCGTCGAGGTCGACGACATCCACGAGAGCGGCGCCGGCGTCGGCCGCACCGACGACGGGTTCATCGTGCTTGTCGACGGGCTGCTCCCCCCGGCCCGCGCCGTGGTCTCTGTCCACCGCGTGAAATCCAGCCACGCGACCGCTCAGGAGGTGGTCGAGCGGCTCCCGGACGACCCCGACGAGGAGTCCGGAAGCGACGCTGACGCCGACGGAGACGACGAGAAATCCGACGACGAGACCCGGCCGCGTCGGACGGACCGGGAGCGGCTCGGCAGCCGCGAGAACTTCTGGGGCAAGTGACCGCCCTCGGGGTCGTCTCGACCCCACGGACAGTCCACACGCCGCCGACCGGGCGCCCGCCGCGTCCGGCAAACCCGCCGGTTTTTCACCGATCGACCCGTCAGTCCGAACATGGTCGCAGACGACGCCACGCCCGAAGGGGACGCGTCCGACGACGTCGACGCCGCTGAGCTGTTAGAAAGCGCCGGCTTCGACGCGGACGCGGGCGTGCTCACCGAGCGCCAGGCCGAGGTCCTCGCGCTCCGCGAGCGCGGGCTCCGTCAGTCTGACATCGCCGAACGGCTCGGCACCTCGCGCGCGAACGTCTCCAGCGTCGAGGCGAGCGCGCGCGACAACGTCGAGCGCGCCAAAGAGACGGTCGCGTTCGCCGAGGCGCTCTCCTCGCCCGTCCGCGTCGAGATCCCACAGGGAACAGACCTCTACGACGCGCCGAAACGCGTGTACGACGCCTGCGACGAGGCGGGCGTGAAGGTGAACCAGACCGCGCCCGACCTGATGAAGACGATCGGCGACCGCGCCGGCGACGCGGTGTACGGCCGCGAGGTCCGCGAACGGTTGTTCGTCACCGTCTCGGCCGACGGACGGATACGGGTTCGGTAGCCGCCCCGGCGGCGTCTCCCCCGGTCAGTCGTCGAGCCGCTCGGCGACGCCAACCAGCGTTCCGCCCGCGGTGACGGTCGACTCGCGGGCGATCGAGTAGACGATGCCGTCGCGGTCAGCCTCGGCGACCCCGAGCGTCTCGAACGTCGTCGGGTCGTACACCTCGCCGAGCCGGTCGCCGTCCTCGACCTCGTCGCCGATCTCGAGCCCGGGCGTCGCCCGGAACAGCCCGGAGTCGACCGCGGTCACCCGTCCGAGGTGGTTGCGCGCGACGGTCCCGTCCCAGGGCTCGGGCTCGCCCGCGAGAACGCCTTCGCGTTTCAACACGCCGATCATCCCCTCGACGCCGGTCTCGACGGCGTCCTCGACGATCTCGCGGCTGTGTGCGAGCTCGGGGGTGATCGTCGGGATCCCTTCGCGGGTGGCGGCGACGCGGAACTTGCCGCCGAAGTTCCGTTCGGCCCACTCCGTGTCGGCGTCGTCGCCCGCCGCCTCCGCCAACAGGATGTCGGTCCCGAACGCCTCCGCGAGCCGCCGGCAGTCGTCGTCGCCGCGCATGTACACCGTGTGGGTGAGCATCGTCGGCGAGCCGGTGTGGAGGTCGACCACGGCGTCGGCCCGGCTCGCGAACGACCAGAGCCGCGCGGCCATCCGCTCGTGGAGCGACCCCTCCGGGTCGCCCGGCCAACACCGGTTCATATTGGCGTTGACGGAGTCGAGCGACTCCGGCGTGGTGTACGAGACGTGATCGAAGGTGAGCGGGTCGGCGACCGGGACGGCCACGAGGGTTCCGTCGAGGTCGCCGGTCGTCCCGGCCGTGAGCCGTTCGTGGAGCCGGCGAAGGACGGCCGCGCCGTTCACCTCGCGGCCGTGTTGGGCCGCCTGCGCGTAGACCACGGGACCGCCGTCGTCCGGCACGGCGAGTGCGGGACCCTCGTCGCCGTCGACGAGCGTCCCCTCGCCGTAGACGTGGACGGTCGTGCGGATCGGGACGCCCGACGGGAGTCGTGCTAAGAGGAGGTCGCGGCTGTCGTGCATACGCGAGCCTCGTCTTTCACCCGCTTATGTACGGCGGTATCGGGCGCTAAGTGTCGGCCTCACCTCGGAGTCACGCCCC
>CAZKXC010000012.1:24798-38697 GCA_964556645.1 uncultured Halobellus sp. | reverse complement strand
GGCATCGGCGTGTTGAACGTCGGCCACTCGAACCCGTACGTGTTGGAGGCCGTCCGCGAACAGACCGAGGAGATCGTCCACACGGTCGATTTCCCGACGGAGGCCCGACTGGACCTGATCGAGAAGCTCGACCAGATCGCCCCGCCCGGGCTTCGCGGGGAGAACCGGGTCGTCTTCGGCGGGCCGACCGGCAGCGACGCGGTCGAGGCCGCGATCAAACTCGCGAAGTACAACACCGGCGGCGACGGGCTGATCGCGTTCCGCGGGAGCTACCACGGCGCGACCTCCGGCGCGATGGCGCTCACCTCGAACAAGGGGTTCAAAGACGACTACACGCCGCTTCTGCCCGAGGTCGTCCACGCGAAGTACCCGTCGCCGTTCATCGACCGCGCCGAGTCGGGCGACGCGGCGTCGGTCTGTACCCGGCCCGCGGGCGAGTGTTGTGGCGCCCCCTCGTGTGCGCGCGCGCTCAGAGAAGTCCAGGAGATCATCGAAGACCCCTACGGCGGGCTCGCGAACCCCGCCGGCATCTTCGTCGAGCCGATACAGGGCGAGGGCGGCGTCATCGTTCCTCCCGCGGGGTTTCTGAAGGGGCTTCGGACGATCGCCACCGAGAACGACATTCCGCTGATGTTCGACGAGATCCAGAGCGGGCTCGGCCGTTCCGGCCGGTGGTGGGCGAGCGAGTGGGACGGGGTCACGCCGGACATCATGACGACCGCGAAGGCGCTCGGCGGCGTCGGCTTCCCGTTGTCGGCGACGATCTACCACGAGGACCTCGACACGTGGGACGCCGGCGGCCACGCCGGCACCTACCGCGGCCACGTGGTCGCGATGCGCGCCGGCACCCGCGCGATCGAATACATCGAAGAACACGACCTCCTGGCACACGCCCGCGACCTCGGCGAGCACATCCGCGACCGGCTCCGGGCCGCCGGCGAGGGGACCGACCGCCTCGGTGAGGTCCGCGGCCGCGGACTGTTCATCGGCGCGGAGTTCGTCGACGAGGACGGCGCTCCCGACGGCGACGCCGTCGAGGCGATTCAGCAGTACTGCTTCGAACGCGGCGTCCTCGTCTGGACGGCCGGCCGCCACGGCAACGTCCTTCGGTTGTTGCCGCCGCTCGTGTTGACCCGCGGGCTGGCCGACACGGCGCTAGACGTCGTCGTCGACGCGATCGACACCGTCACGGCGCGCACGACCCCGTCGACGTAACCCCGCCGCCCGGCTCGATTGGATCGTTTATATCCTCTCGTGACGTATCCCCGGAGAAGCGATGTCTCACGACGTGCGGAACCGGCTCTCGTCAATCCGCCGCGCATTTCACCGACATCCGGAGCCCGGCTGGTGTGAGGTCCGCACCACCGCCCGGATCGTCGAGGAGCTGGAACGGATCGGCGTCGACGAGCTCGCGGTGGGTCGGGAGGCGCTCGCCTCGGACCACCGGATGGCGGTGCCGCCCGAGGAGACGCTCGCGGAGTGGCACGACCGCGCGGCCGAGGCCGGCGTTCGGTCCGACCTGCTCGACCGGACCGCCGAGGGCCACACCGGCGCGGTCGCCGTCGTCCGGACCGGCGAGGGCCCCACGGTCGGGCTTCGCGTCGACATGGACGGCGTGTCGATTCCGGAGTCGGCGGCGATCGGTCACCGCCCGGCCGACGAGGGGTTCCGGTCGGACCACGAGGGGTACATGCACGCCTGCGGCCACGACGCACACGCCACGATCGCGCTCGGCGCCATCGAGGCGGTCAAAGCGAGCGACTTTACCGGGACGTTCAAGCTGTTCTTTCAGCCCGCCGAGGAAGTCGCCGGCGGCGGCAAGCCGTTGACCGAGGCCGGATACGTCGACGACGTGGATTACCTCTTCGCGTTTCACCTCGGGCTCGACCGCCCCACGGGGACGGTCGTCGCGAACGCGACCCGGCCGCTCGCGATGGCACACATCAACGCGACGTTCGAGGGCGCGAGCGCCCACGCGGGCAAGGCCCCCAGCGGCGGGACCAACGCGATGCAGGCGATGACCACGGCGGTGCAAAACGCCTACGGGATCGCCCGTCACAGCGAGGGGCTCACCCGCGTGAACTTCGGGCGCGTCGAAGGGGGGAGCGCGAGCAACGTGATCGCCGAGGAGATAACCCTCGACGGCGAGGTCAGAGGCGAGACGACCGCGCTCATGGAGTACATGCGAACGGAGCTCGAACGGGTGTTGTACGCCGCCGCGGAGCTCCACGGGTGTGACGTGGTGATCCGACGGATCAGCGAGTCGATCCGCGTCGACGGCGACGCCCGGCTCGCGGCGCTCGCCGCGGACGTGGCCCGACGCGTCCCGTCGGTCGACGCCGTCGTTCCGGAAGCGCCGCTGGGAGCGAGCGAGGACGTGACGTTTCTGATGCAGCGCGTCCACGCCAACGGGGGCCGCTCGGTGTACCTCGTCGTCGGCTCCGACCATCCCACCGCTCACCACACCCCTACCTTCGACGTCGACGAACGCTCGCTGGACATCGGCGTCGAGCTCCTGACAAAAGCAGTTCTGACGGTCGGAACTGAGCGGCCGTGACGCCGGGGTCGACCCCAAACATTAATTCGGTGAGCCACGCCGTTTCGAATATGTCACAGGACGAGCTTCCCTCGTCGCTCGAGCGAGCGGCGGACGCCGACCGTCCACGCGGGATTCTGACTCCGTCGGACCGCGACTTTCTTCTCGGCCGCAAGACGGATTACACCAAACACTCGCGCAAACAAAAACGAAACCGGATCCGCCGCCGGGTTCGGAACGCGATCTTGGATTTCAGCATCCTCTACGAGTGTCTCGAAGACCGCGACCGCGAGACGGTGTTCGACCCGGACGACGAGGACCGCGACGCGTACACCAGGGGGATCACCGACATCCTCGGCTTTCTCCACCTGGGAACGATGGGATATCACGCGCCGTTCAAAGAAATGCTCGCCGAGGGCGTCGCGAAGTCCGAACAACGGCTCGCCGGCTCGGAGTACCGCATGGTCTCCGTCGAGTTCAACGTCGAACCCGTCGGGCAGATCGACGTCGACGAGGTCATCGCCAAGATCGAAGCCGACGAGTTCGAGCGGATCACAGACGAGGAGCTCCGAGCGTTCGTCCGGCTCCTGTCGATGTCAGACGAGTTCGCTCCGACCGAGGTCCGCGAGAGCCTCAACAGCCGCGTCGACGAGCTCGCCGCGAAGATGGGCGACAGCGAGACCGACCGCGAACAGACGCTCCAGCGGCTGATGCGGTGACCGGCCGGCCGCGACGGACGCGCCGAGTACCGCACGACGTCAGCCGGGCGTCCCGGCGCCGCTTCCGGCGGGCGTCTGCGACGGCCGGCGGTCGACCGGCGGCAAGACGTCGTCGTCGCTGAGCTCCTGCCAGTCGAAGGCGGGCACGAGGATGTCGAACTCGGGGGAGACAGAGACGGGATCGATAGCCGTGGCCGTCTGCCGGTCGGGGTCGAGTCGATACGGCTCGGCGACGTGGAGCGCCGGCGGCGCCGCGAGCCCGAGTCTCTGCGGTGGCTCGTACGCGAGCTCGCCGCCGGCCGCGAGGTAGAGCTCGCGACGACCGTAATCGAGAACGACCACGCGCTCCTCGCTGTCGGCTCGCCGCACCGCCGCGTACAACGTCTCGGCGGACCACGGACCGACCGCGTCGAGGTCCGCCGCACGGGTGACGTGGACGTTGTGCCGCGAGCGGGGGTCGAGAACGTCGTCGGCGGCTCCGAGCCGTCCCGGCTGGCTCTCTTCTCGGCCCATATCCGCACGTATCGGCGGCGTCGCTCATATATCTCACCCTCCGTGCGCCGGGCGGTCCGGACGCGCGAACGTGGCAACGGCAGCGGCACGCGACCCCCTCGGCCGACGAGACGGGCGGCCGCGTCTCCGAGCGTGCGGCGTCCGCCGAACACGCCGCCTCCCGTGGGCGGCGAACCGCCGGCGGCAGGGAGGTCGGCGCCCGAATCCGGCGGCCCAGACCGGTCCGGTGTCGGTCACGCGCTCGGCACCCCCGACCAGGCCGTCTCCGGAGACAACTCACATGAACTCGCTGATGCCGAAGACGTACTCCATCAGCCCGATCACGCTCAACACGCCGGCCATCAGCAGCGTCGCGATGGCCGCGAGCGTCGCCGGCGAGCTGTTGTAAAACAGGCTGAACAGGACGAGCGGCATGGTCGTGAGCTCGGACCCCGAGAGGAACAACGAGACGATGTACTGGTTAAACGAGAGGATGAACGCGAAGACGAACCCGCTCACCAGTCCCGGCTGGATGAGCGGGAGCGTGATCCGCGCGTACGCCTCGAGCTCCGTCGCCCCGAGGTTCCGTGCGGCTTCCTCGAGCGAGTGGTCGTAGTTCTGGAGGCTGGCGCCGATCGTTCTGATCGGATACGGGACGGTGAACATCACGTGTCCGAGCAGCAACGTCCCGAAGCCGAGCTGGATCGTCACTCCGAGCGCGTCGCCGAGCCGGTTGATGAACAACAACAGCCCGAGTCCGACGACGATCCACGGGTAGATGAGCGGCGAGATGAGCACCGTCTCAAGCGTCGTCTGGTACCGGAACTCGTAGCGCACGATGGCGAACGCCGCCATCGCACCGAGCGTCGTCGAGACGAGCCCCGTCGCGACGGCGAGTTCGAGGCTCACGAACAACGCCTCGCGAACGCCGAGAAAGCCGAGCTGTTCGGGCAGCGCGGCGTAGTGTTGGAGGGTGAACGCCTCCGGCGGCCACGTCGCGTACGCGGACTGCTGGAAGGAGATGACGACGACGATCAGAAGCGGCGCGATCAGGAACCCGACGGTGCCGTACACGAGCGCCCGGTAGCCGACCGACCCGGCCACCGAGAGCACCCAGTCCAGTCGCGGTCCGCGGCTGCCTGCGGTCGCCATCTCAGACACCCCCGACGCCGTCCAGCTGTTTGAGCACGCGCTGGTACCCCACGATGACGACCAACGCGACTCCGACGAGGATCATCGACAGCGCGCTCGCGAACGGCCAGTTGCTCGTGCTCGTGAACGTCTCCGTGATCACGACCGGGATCACCCGGACGCCGCCGCCCAAGAGCGCGGGCGTCACGTACGACGCCAGCGAGACGACGAACGTGATCAACACTCCGGCGGTGATCCCCGGGAGCGCGAGCGGCACCAACACCCGAGTGAACACCGTGATGCGGTTCGCGCCGAGGTTCCGCGCGGCCTCTTCTAACTCGCGCGGGATCGTGTGCATGACGTTGATGATCGGAAACACCATGAACGGCAACATCACGTGTGAGAGCCCGATGATGATTCCCGTCTCGTTGAACAACAGCTG
This sequence comes from uncultured Halobellus sp., assembly GCA_964556645.1. Taxonomy (GTDB): domain Archaea; phylum Halobacteriota; class Halobacteria; order Halobacteriales; family Haloferacaceae; genus Halorubrum. The sequence continues at coordinate 33,377 of CAZKXC010000012.1, read as the reverse complement.
TGGGGTGTTCTCCGCGGAAACGAGCCCGAGTTCCACGAGCGTCGAGTTGATCACCCCGCTGCCGTTCAACAGGATGAACCAGCCGAACGAGCGAACGACCAGATCGATCGTCAACGGTGCCAGCGTCGCGACGACGATCAGCTTGCCCGCCAGCCCCCCTTTCCGGACGGCGGCGTACGCGAGCGGGAAGCCGAGAACGAAGTCGATCGCCGTCACCGCGGCGGCGATCCAGACGGTCCGGATCAGCGTCTCCTGGTACAACGGCGTGGTGAACGCCCTGACGTAGTGGGCGAGCGTCACGCCCGCCTGGACCGCTCCCCCGTCGTACGGGTTGAAGCTGTAGCTCACCAGGATGGCCGTCGGAAACACCATCAACACCGTGATGAGGAGCAGCGTCGGTCCGATGAGTCCGTACTTCCCGATGCGCGTCTCGCGGTACGTCCGGATCGTCTCGGAGAGGCGGCCGTAGACGCGGTCGAGCCGCAGACCGAATCGGCGTTGGCTCATCGGCGACTCACTCCCGTGCCAGCCGCGTGTCGTGGACGCTCCACGCGAGCACGACCTCGTCTCCGGCGTCGTGGATCGCGGTGGCGTGACGGTTCGACTCGTCGACGACGACCTGCGTGCCGCCGACGTCCACGAAGTACCTGACCTTCGACCCGAGGAAGATGCGACGCTCGATCCGTCCCGGGAGGGTGTTCGGCGTCTCGTCTTCGGGCTCCTCCGTTCGGGCCGTTATCTTTTCGGGACGGACGAACACCGCGCCGGTGCCGTCTGCGGGGGCGGTGACGGTGTTCACCTCGATCTCGCCGCCGTCGGTCGCGAGGACCACCCGTCCGTCGCTCGTCTCCGTCACTTCCCCGTCGAGAAAGTTCGTGTCACCGATGAAGTCGGCGACGAACTCCGTCGCCGGCTCCTCGTACACCTCCATCGGGGGCGCGATCTGCTCTATCGTCCCCTCGTTCATCACGGCGATCCGGTCGGCGATCGTCAGCGCCTCCTCCTGATTGTGGGTCACGTACAGCGTGGTGATCCCCAGGTCCTCTTGTATCTCGGTGAGCTCGACCTCGAGCTGGTCGCGAAGGCGCTTGTCGAGCGCGCCGAGCGGCTCGTCCATCAACAACACCTCCGGCTCGATGGCGATTGCGCGGGCGGTCGCAACGCGCTGTTGTTGGCCACCGGAGAGCGTCTTCGGGTCGCGGTCGGCGAACCCGTCGAGGTCGACGAGCGAGAGCACCTCGTCGATCCGGTCGTCGACCGCGTCGTCCGTGATGCCCTGGCGGTTGAGGCCGAACGCGATGTTCTCGCCGACGGTCATGTGCGGAAACAGCGCGTAATCTTGAAACACCATTCCCGTGTCGCGCTTGTGGGTCGGCACGCGCGTCACGTCCTTGCCGGCCAGCGAGATGGTTCCGCTGGTGGGCGTTTCGAACCCGGCGAGCATCCGAAGCGTCGTCGTCTTGCCCGAGCCCGACGGACCCAACAGCGCGAGCAGCTCGCCGTCTTTCACCTCGAACGATACCTCGTCGACGGCGGTGACGTCTCCGAACGTCTTCGTCACCTCGTCGTACCGGATGGCGGCCTCGGTGGCAGTTGCGCGTTGCATGAGTTGTGTGGCTCGCGCGTTAGAACAACGCGTTGTAGCGCTCAGACCAGCTGTCGCGGTTCTCCCAGACGTACCGGAAGTCAGGGAAGGAGAGCTGGTCGAACTCGTCGGAGGTGGTCGCGCCGAACTCGAGGGCGGTCTCGTTGGTCGAGGCGTTCTCGTTCGTGACGCCGGACCCCATCTCCTCGGACGCCTTCTCCTGGAACCACGGCGAGAGACACTCGTTGGCGTAGACGAGCGCGGCGTCCATGTTGCTCGCGTTGCGGGTCACGGCGACCGATTCGGCGAAGGCGATGCCCGTCGGGTCGAGCCGGAACAACGGGTCGATCGGCTGGTCGTTTTCGAACATGTCGAACACCATGTAATCCCAAAACAGGTTCAGGGTGTCGACGTTGCCGCTCGCGAGCTGTTGTTTCGCGGAGGCGACGCCGCCGTACTCCGAGCTCACGTTCGGCGCGAAGTTTTCTTCGAGCCAGTCGAAGCCGGCGTCGACGTCGAGGCGCGAATCGAACGGCTCGCCGGTCGCGATCGACGACGCCATCAACAACAGGTACGGTCCGGCGGACCACGAGAACGGCACCACGGCGGTCGAATCCGCGTTCCGCATCAGCTCCGCGTGTGACGTCGGCGTCGACTCCCACTCGTTCGAGTTGATCACCGGGAGCACCTCGCCTACCTCCCAGGAGGCGGCGACTCCGTCGTAGTGTACGAACTTGTCGTAGATGTTCTCTACCGCCGGAACCAGGTCCGTGTGGTCGGTGAGCGGCTCGAGCCACTCGTTGCGGGAGGCCCGCTCGATGCCGATGACGTCCGGGATGATCACGTCCGGCGGGCTCTCGGGGTTCGCTTCTATCTGGGTGAGCTGTTCTGTCGTGACGGCGGTCGACGTGTTTATCGAGAGGTTGTACTTTTCTTCGACGCGCGGAATGAGGTGTTGTTTGTGAATCGTGTCGATCGCGCCGACGTTCAACATGACGTCGAGTTCGGCGCCGCCGAAGTCCATCGTCTCGCCGTCTTCTTCGGTGTCGCCGCCGCCGTCCTCGCTATCGCCGCCGTCTCCGTCGCTCGACCCCTCGCTGCTGTCCCCGCCGCCGGTCAGGCAGCCGGCCAGGCCGGCGAGACCGACGACGCTCGTGCCGCCAGCCTTGAGGAACGTCCGACGATTCCGCGTGTCCGGTCCGGATCTACTGTCTGTCATCGTTTCGCATAGGCATAGAGAAACATCCTATATATATTTTTACGAAGTGAGATACGACTAGTGTGTATCGAGCTATTGTTACACACAATAAGTGTATAATATATCGACGGACGGGGGTCGGTCACGGAACCGGGGCGGCCCGACGCTCGTTACTCCGCGGCCGCGACCTTTCGAGCGCCGAGGAACTGCGTGACGACCGCCGCCCCGATGGCCGTCGTCGCGCCCGTCGAGTCGAGCGGCGGGGCGACTTCCATCAGGTCGCCGCCGCGGACCCGGTCGTCTCGCGACAGCTGGAACACCAGTTCGAGCAGCTGCCAGGGGAGCAGCCCGCCCGGGCTCGGCGCGCAGGTGCCGGAGGCCACCCCCGCGTCCAACACGTCGATGTCGAACGAGACGAACACCGCCTCCGTTCCGTCGGTCGCCGCCGAGAGCGCGCGCGTCGCGGCGTCGTCGACGCCGCCCTTGTGCACCTCCCTGGCGGTGATCACCGTCGCCCCGATGTCGTGCACCCAGTCGAGGTAGTACTGTGAGTTGTGCCAGCCGGAGAGCCCCAGCTCGACGAAGTTCTCGCCGTCGAGCTGTCCGGCGTCGTCCTCGAGCAGGCGTCGAAACGGCGTTCCGGCCGAGAGCTCGCCGCCGTGAGAGTGCCGCACGTCGTGGTGGGCGTCGACGTTGATCACGCCGACCTGTCCGTCGACCGCGTTCATCATCGCCTTCGCCGTCGGATACGTCAGCGAGTGGTCGCCGCCGATGCTGAACGGGACGACGCCCGACCGAGTGATCGCCGTGAGAACCCGCTCGACGCGGTCGTGGGTCGCCGGCAGGTCCGTTTGTTCCGCGTCGACGTCTCCGTAGTCGGCGACGGCGATACCCTCGCTGATGTCGACGTCGATCTCGGGGTTGTAACACGTCCCGTGTGTCAGCTTCTCTCGAACGCCCGTCGGGCCGGCGCGCGATCCCCGCGGTCCGGCGACACAGCCGGCGTCGAACGGAATGCCGACGATTCCGACGTCCGCGCGGTCCGCCTCGGTCGCCTCCTCGATCATCTCGCCGACGTTCGTGTCGTACTCGTCTTCGATGTCGACGCGATAGCCGCCGTACGGCGACACCAGATCGCGTACGCCCGCGGGAACGATCCCGTGTTGTTGTGTCATCGTCTGCCGTGGCGTGACCCACGGTAATACCAATTGTGTCACGACGGTCCGCGCGGAGACGCGCCGCCCTCTCGCGGCCACATCACAGTTGCTATATCCCCCACACGACTAACGCCTGTGAGATGATACGGGTGGCCGTCGTCGGCTGTGGAAACATGGGTGGCGCGTTCGTACACGGGCTCGCACAGCACGACGAGTACGACGTCACGGCGATCGACCCGGACGAGACCGCACGGGAGTCGGTGGCTGCCAGCGCGTCACAGACCACCGACGACCCGGCTGCCGCCGATGGGTCGATCGTCGTTCTGGCGGTCAAACCCGACCTCGTCGAGCCGGTGTTGGCCGAACTCGACCTCGATTCCGACCAGACGCTCGTCACGCTCGCGGCCGGGGTGTCGCGGTCGTTCGTGGCCGCCCGAACCGACGCCTCCGTCGTCCGCGTGATGCCGAACGTCGCCGCCGAGTTCGGCACGATGGCCGCCGCGGCGACACACGAGGGTCTCACCGACCCGGTGCGGGACCTCCTCGATGCGGTCGGCACGTTCGTCGAGGTCGACGAGTCGCTGATGGACATTTCGACCGCGGTCAACGGAAGCGGTCCGGCGTTCGCGTTCTACCTGATCGACGCGATGAAGACCGCGGGCGTCGCGGGAGGGCTCGAGCCGGAACAGGCCGAGACGCTGGCGGCACAGACGTTCCGCGGCGCCGCAGAGACCGTGCTTCGCGACGACCGGAGCGTCGACGAGCTCATCGACGCGGTCTGTTCGCCGAACGGCACGACGATCGAGGGGATGGACGTGCTCTGGGACAGCGACGCCGACGAGGCCGTCGCCGACGCCGTCGGGGCCGCGGCGGCGCGTTCTCGCGAGCTCGCGGAGGAGTTCGACGAATGACCGAGAAGCGACCGGTCGACGCCGTCGACGCCGAGACGGTCCGCCAGACGCGCGAACAGGCAGCGGCGGCCCGGCGCGTTCTCGTCAAGACGGGGACCAACTCGCTGACCGACGAGGAGTCGCAGCTCGACCGCGTCAAACTCGACAAGATCGTGGCCGACGTGATGGATCTCCGCGAGCGCGGCAAGGAGGTCGTGCTCGTCTCCTCCGGCGCGGTCGGCGCGGGCACCGGGCTGATAGACCGGAGCGCCGACACGATCACCCGGCGGCAGGCGCTCTCGACGGTGGGTCAGAGCCTCCTGATGCGCCACTACACGCAGAGCTTCGACCGGTACGACCAGACGGTCGCACAGATCCTGCTCACGCGCACGGACTTTCACACGGCAGAGCGGTTCGAGAACTTCCGGGCGACCATCGAGACGCTGCTGGAGTGGGGCGTCGTGCCGATCATCAACGAGAACGACGCCGTCGCCACCGACGAGCTACAGATCGGCGACAACGACATGATCTCGGCGGCGATCGCGACGGGCATTGACGTCGATCTGTTGGTGACGCTGACCGACGTCCGCGGCGTGTACACGGGGAACCCGAAACACGACCCGGACGCGGAGCTGATCGAGACGGTCGAGGAGAACTACGACGCCGTCAGCCGGCTCGTCAAGGAGACGGGCGCCGCCGAGTTCGGCGGGATCAACACCAAAGTCGAGGCGGCCCGCGACGCCAGCGAACACGGGATCCCGGCGGTGATCGCGGGATCCGCCGAGCCGGACGTGCTCGGCCGCATCGCGGACGCAGACCCCCCGGGAACGCTGTTCGTTCCCACGGACGAGCCGGACGACGAGGGGCTGACCGCACGCGAGAGCTCCGTCGACCTCGTCCACACGGCAGACGTCTCCCGAGGTGACTCAACAGATGAGTGATACACACGCGACATCCACGGACGCGACGGACACGGACGAACAGATCGCCGCGGCGCGGGCGGCCGCCCTGCGGCTCGCGAACACCGACGAGGCGGTGCGAAACGACGCGCTGGCGTCGATCGCCGACGCGATTCGCGACCACGAGTCGAGCGTTCTCGCGGCCAACGAGACCGACGTCGAGCGGGCCGAAGCGAAGCTCGAACGCGGCGAGTACACCGAGACGCTCGTCGACCGGCTTCGGCTCGACGCGACGAAGGTGGCGGAGATAGCGGAGATGGTCGAGTCCGTGGCCGGTCTCGACGACCCGCTCGGGCGGACCGCGGCGGCCCGCGAGCTCGACGACGGCCTCGAGCTGTACGAGGTCACGGTGCCGATCGGCGTTCTCGCGGCCGTCTTCGAGTCGCGTCCGGACGCGCTGGTCCAGATCGCCTCGCTCGCGTTGAAATCCGGCAACGCCGTGATCCTCAAAGGCGGCAGCGAGGCCAGCGAGTCGAACCGGGCGTTGTACGAGTGTATCGCCGACGCCGCCGGCGGCGTTCCGGACGGCTGGATCCAGCTGATCGAGGCACACGAGGACGTCGACCGGGTGTTAGAACGCGACGACGCGGTCGATCTGGTGATGCCGCGCGGCTCCTCGGAGTTCGTCTCGTACATCCAGGACGCCACACAGATTCCCGTGTTGGGACACACGGAGGGGGTCTGTCACGTCTACGTCGACGGCGACGCCGACCTCGAGATGGCCGCCGACGTCGCCTACGACGCCAAGGTGCAGTATCCCGCCGTGTGCAACGCCGTCGAGACGCTGCTCGTCGACGACGACGTCGCGGCGGAGCTGTTGCCCGCGCTTCTCGACCGGTACGAGTCGGCCGGCGTCACCGTCCGCGGCGACGAGCGCACCCGAGCGGTCGTCGACGTCGAGCCGGCGACGGCGGCCGACTGGGACACGGAGTACGGCGACCTCGAGCTCTCGATCAGGGTCGTCGACGACGTCTTCGAGGCGGTCGACCACGTCAACCGTCACGGGTCGAAACACACGGAGTCGATCCTCACCGAGGACCCACAGACCGCCGAGACGTTCATGACGGGCGTCGACGCCGCCAGCGTGTTCCACAACGCGTCGACGCGCTTCGCGGACGGTCACCGGTACGGATTGGGCGCCGAGGTGGGCATCTCGACCGGGAAGATACACGCCCGCGGTCCCGTCGGACTCGACGGGCTCACCACGACGAAGTACTACCTCGAAGGCGACGGCCACGTCGTCGCCGCCTACGCCGGCGAGGACGCCGCCTCGTACACCCACCGCGAGCTCTCGGCGACGTGGACGCCCGGCCGCCGGTCCGACGAGTAGGAGCCGACCGCCGCGGCCGGCGCCCGCGGTGCCGCCGAACGCCTCGAGTCATCGTTCTCCGGACACCGGTGAGCCATCGGCCCAGCTCCCGTTCGGAGAGGTATTTTTAATTAACACCGTACACACTTACTGTATATGGACCGCCACACAGCGGAGCCGGACACCGACGGGTTGCCGGGGCCGAACGCCGAACGGTGGATCGAACACTACCGCGACAACGCCGCTCCGAGCGAGTACTCCCACGAGTTCGTCTGGGACGTCACCCGAGAGGCCGACGGGCCGTTCGTCACCGACGTCGACGGCAACGTTCTGATGGATTTCACCTGCCACATCGGCGCCGCGCCGCTCGGGTACAACAACGAGAAGATGCTCGGCAAACTCCGGGAGTTCGACCTCGTCGAGCCGATGAAGATCGCGGGCCAGGACCTCTACTTCGGCTCGGGACCGGACCCCGAGTCAGCGGCGTTTCCCGGCTCCGCACACCTGATGGACCGGCTCACGGACGTCTCAGACGCGTACGGCCACGACACGGTCTTCCTCTCGAACTCGGGCGCGGAGGCCGTCGAGAACGCGATCAAGGTGAGCCACGACCACAAGCCGGCGGCGACGTACGGCTACGCGTTCGGCGGAAGCTTCCACGGCCGCACGCTCGGCACCCTTTCTCTCACCAAGTCCAAGTCGGTGTACACCCGGCGGTACCCGGAGGTCGCCGGAATCGAGACCGTCCCCTTCTGTGCGGACCGGACGTGCACGCCGGCGACGTGTGACTGCGGCTTCTTCGCGGCCGACGGGTCGCGCCTCCGCGACGCGCTCACTCCGGAAGGCGGCCACATCGACCCCGAGGAGGTCGCCTTCGCGATCCTCGAACCCATCCAGGGGGTCGGCGGCTATCGGTTCCCCAGCGAGGCGTTCATGGCCGAGGTCGGCGCGGTCACCGACGAGTACGACATTCCGCTCATCGTCGACGAGGTCCAGTCCGGCATCGGACGAACCGGCGAGTTCTGGGCCGCCGATCACTACGACATCGACCCCGACATCATCAGCGCCGCCAAAGGGCTCCGGGTCGGCGCGACGATCGGTCGCTCGGAGCTGTTCCCCGACGAGAAGAACCGGCTCGGCTCCACGTTCGGCGGCGGCGACCTCCTCGCGTCCATGATGGGGACGTTCACCATCGAGGCGATCACCGACCACGACCTGCTCGCCAACGCGACGGACCGGGGACAGCAGGCCACCGAGCGGTTGTCGGACGACGCGGGAGATCACGTGGTCGACGTGCGCGGCAAGGGGTTGATGCTCGCCGTGGAGTTCGACACGCCGGACCGCCGCGACGACGTGGTTGCCGAGGCGTTAGCGCGCGGGTTGCTCACGCTCGGCTGCGGCAAAAAGACGATTCGGCTTCTCCCGCCGCTGGATTCGACAGAACGCGAGATCGACCTCGGCACCTCGCTCTTTCTCGACGC
>CAZKXC010000012.1:0-24698 GCA_964556645.1 uncultured Halobellus sp. | reverse complement strand
CGCCCACCCGACGACGGCCTCGCGTTCCCCCTCCTGTCGGCGGGATCACTCCGCGTCGCCGGCAGCCACCACCGCGTCCGTGAGGACGTCGGCGCCGACCCGGAGGCTGGTCTCGTCGACGTCGAACGTGGGCGTGTGGTGGGCGGTGGGGTGGTCGGTCCCGACGATGAGGTACGCCGCGAGCCCGCCGTCCGCCTGGACGCGTCGCATCAGGAACGTCGCGTCCTCGCTCGCGCCGAACTCCGCGGTCGGCACCACCTCGGTGACGCCGTCGACGCCGTCAGCGACGGCCGCGACGTGGTCTACCAGCTCGGGGTCGCTGTCGGCCCGCGGCGACTCGCTGACCACGTCGAACGCGAGCGCACACCCGTGCGACTCCGCCGCCCCCCGAAACGCCCGTTCGAGCCGCGACTTCGCGTACTCCTTTAGCGCGGTCGTCTCGCCGCGCGCCTCCGCCTCGACCCGGGCGTGTTCGGCGATCACGTTGCTCGCGGTTCCGGCCTCGGCGTAGCCCACGTTGATTCGGGTCATCCCGTCGCTGTGGCGGGGGATCCCGTAGGCGTTCGAGATCGCCGTCCCGAGCGCCTGCATCGCGTTCTCGCCCGCCTCGGGGGCCTTCCCCGCGTGCGCGGAGGTGCCCTCGAACGACGCGTCGACGTGCGCCATCGCGAGCGGGCGCTCGATGCCGGCGACGACCCGCCCGGTCGGATGGCCGAGGCCGACGTGGGCCGCGAAGAACCGGTCGAGCCCGTCCGCGAACCGGCTCCGGGCCATCGGACGACCGCCGCCGCCGATCTCCTCGGCGGGCTGAAAGAAGACGACGAACCGACCGGAAAAGTCGCTCGCCTCGACCGCCTCGAGGACGCCGAGCCCCCACGTCATGTGGACGTCGTGGCCGCAGGCGTGCATGGTCCCGTCCGTCTCCGAGCGGAACCCCTCGCGGGCGGGCTCGTGGTCCGGCTCGGCCGACTCCTCGATGAACAGCCCGTCGATGTCGACCCGGAGGCCGACGGCCGGCCCCGCGCCGCGGTCGAGCACCGCCACGCAGCCGGTGACGCCGCCCGCGGTCCGTTCGAGCACGTCCTCGCGAGCGCCGCGCTCGCGGGCCCGCTCGACCCACGAGTCGTACGCGTCGTCGTCGAGGACGGCCATCCGGTCTGCGGGGTCGTACGCCTCCCGGCCGACCGCGAGCTCGTCGACGCCGATCCCCTCGATCTCGTCGACCAGCCGGCTCGTCGTGTAGAACTCGCGCCAGCCGGGCTCGGGATGCCGGTGAAATCCCCGGCGCAACGCGACGAGTCGGTCCGAGACGCTGCGTGTCATGTGGGTCGATGGCTCCCGGTCCCACTTAAGCGTACACGATGATCGTGTACGACAATACGAAGCGGTAAGTACGCCACCGCCAAACGCTCTGAGCACACCGCCCACGGGCGGTCTCGCACCATGACCGACCAGCCTGACGTCGTCGTCCTCCGCGAGGGGACAGAAGGATTGTCGATGGCATCGTACGCCGAAACCCTCCGTGACCGCCTCCCGGACCACGAGGTCGCACTCGCCCGGACGCCGGCCGAGGAGCGCGACCTCGTTCCGGCGGCCCGAGTCGTCACCGGGATCACGGTCGAGGAGTCGCGCGTCGCCGACGCCGAGCGGCTGGCGCTTTTCGCGTGCACCTTCGCGGGCACCGACCACGTGCCGGTCGAGGCGCTCGCCGACCACGGCGTCGCCGTCACCAACGCGGGCGGCATCCACGCGCCGGGGATCGCCGAACAATCGATCGGCAACATGCTCGTGTTCGCCCGGCGGCTGCACGAGGCGTGGCGGCGCAAGTCGAACGCGGAGTGGCGACACTTCCAGTCGTTCGAGTTCGCCGACAGCACCGTCACCGTGATCGGTCTCGGCTCGATCGGCCGGCACGTCGTCGAGCGGCTCGACGGCTTCGACGTGGAGACGATCGGGGTCCGGTACACCCCTTCGAAGGGCGGCCCAACGGACGAGGTCGTCGGCTTCGAGCCGACGGCGATCCACGACGCGCTCGCCCGCAGCGACTACGTCGTCGTCGCGTGCCCGCTCACCGACCTCACGCGCGGGCTGATCGGCGAGGCGGAGTTGGCGACGCTGCCGCCTCACGCCGTCGTCGTCAACGCGGCCCGCGGCGGGATCGTCGACACGGACGCGTTGGTCTCCGCGCTCCGTTCGAACGGCATTCGCGGCGCCGCCCTCGACGTGACGGACCCCGAGCCGTTGCCGGCCGACCACCCGTTGTGGGAGCTCGAGAACTGTCTGATCACGCCTCACACCGGCGGCCACACGCCGAAACACTGGGAGCGGCTCGCCGACATCGTCGCCGACAACGTCGCGGCCCTCGACGCCGGCGCGGACCCGGCCGACCTCCGGAACCTGGTTCGGGCTCCCGAGGCCGAACGGTAGCCGGCGCCGCCCGGCTCAGGCGGTGAACAGCCGGCGGGGAAACTCCGCGAGCGTCTCCGCGCCCGTCGCCGTCACCCGGAACGTCTCGCTGAGTTCGACGCCGAACGCGTCCTCCCACAGCCCCGGGATCACGTGGAACGTCATCCCCTCCTCGAGGACGGTCTCGTCGCCGGGCCGGAGGCTGGCGGTGTGTTCGCCCCAGTCCGGCGGGTAGCCGAGCCCCATCGAGTAGCCGATGCGGTCCTCCTTTTCGACGCCGTGACGCGCGATCGTCTCGCGCCACGCCCTCTCGACGCGCTCGCAGGTGACGCCCGGTTCGGCCGCGTCGAGCGCGGCCTCGAGCCCCTCGATCACGATCTCGGCGGTCTCCGTTATCGCCGCCGGCGGGTCGCCGACGAACGTCGTCCGTGCGAGCGGCGAGTGGTACCGGTGCCGGCAGCCGGAGAGCTCGATCAACACCGGGTCGCCCGTCTCGAACTCCCGGTCGCTCCAGGTGAGGTGTGGGGTGCCGGTGTGGTCGCCGGAGGGCATGAGCGGGACGATAGCCGGGTAGTCGCCGCCGTACTCGTCGGTGCCGCGGATCAGCCGGTCGTAGATCGCGGCGGCGGCCTCGTACTCGGGCACGCCCGGCTCGATCGTCTCGAGTCCCGCGAGCATCGCCTCCTCGGAGATCCGCGCCGCTTCTTCCATGTACGCGATCTCGCGGTCGGACTTCCGGATCCGGAGCCAGTTGACGAGCAGGTCCGCGTCGACGAACTCCGCGTCCGGCAGCTTCGACCGGAGCCGGGTGTACGACTTCGCGGTGAAGTAGGCGGCGTCCATCTCCACGCCGATCCGACCGTCGGCGACCGAGAGATCCGCGAGAACGTCGGCGAGAAAATCCATCGGATGGAGGTCGTGCGGCGAGTGGACGTGGTCGTCGCTGTACGCCCGCATGTTCGGCTCCGAGAGCCACGTCGTCGCGCGCGCGCCGTTTCGGTCCATATCGCGGCCGACCCAGACCGGCTCGGGGTGGTCTTGCGTGACGACGACCGCCTGGTGCACGTAAAACGACCAGCCGTCGTACCCCGCGAGGTAGTTCATGTTCGCCGGGTCGGCGACCACGATCGCGTCGAGGTCGCGCTCGCGGAGCCGTTCTCTGGTTCGCTCGACCCGCGTCTCGTACTCCGACTGGGGGAAGACATCGAATGCCATGGTCCGGGCTCTACCGGGTGGCTTTCTCGCACGAGTGTAAAGTATTTCGTGTACCGACTCACGAAATCCGTTTACGTCCGGCGAACCGCCGTGCCGCCGACGGTCGGCGTGGTCCCGAGACGTGCCGCTCAAGGCCGTCGCCCTCGTAGCGGGCGGCGGTGAGCTACGACGTCCTCGCGGTGATGTTCGGCGATCCGTTCGCCGCCATGAACACGATCGGGCTGGTCGCGTTCGCGCTCGTCGGGTCGACGAAGGCGATCCGCGAGGAGTTCGACCTCTTCGGCATCGTGATCGTCGGCCTGGCGATGGCGTTTGCCGGCGGCGCGACCCGCGACCTCCTCGTGACGCGGGTCCCGCTGGCGCTGCGGTCGCCGGTCGAGATCGGCTTGGGGCTGTTCGGGGTCGGCCTGGCGATCGCGGTGAGCGCCGGCCTCTCCTCGCCGGAGACGCATCCGGTCACGCTCGTCTCCGACGCGGTCGGTCTCGCCGCCTTCAGCACGACCGGCGCCATCGTCGCGACCGAGGCGGGCGTCTCGGCGTTCGGAATCGTCGCCATCGCGACGATCAACGCCGTCGGCGGCGGCGCGTTCGCGGACATCCTCTTGGACCGGGCTCCATTCATCCTCTTCGAGGACTTCTACGCGACCTGTGCGGTGCTCGGGGGAAGCGCGTACTGGCTGGCGGGAGCGCTGGGTGCCGCCGGCGGCACGGCCGCCGTCGCGTGTGCGGCAGTGACCGTCTCCACCCGGCTGGTCGCGGTCGCGTACGGGGTAGCGCTTCCGACCGCACAGAGCCTGGGACTCGCCGACCGGTTCGGCCGCGAGTGACGGCGTCGACGCCGCCGGGATTCCAGCGCGCGGGCACTGTCGAAAGGCAAAAGCCGGTCGCCCGCGGATTTCGCGCATGAACGAGCCCGGCACCGAGGGTGTGTTGTTGGACCAACGAACGCTCCGCGCTCGGCTCGACGACGCCCCGGCGTGGCTCCGGGAGCACTACCGCACCTTCCGCGAGTCGATGCTCGGCGAGCGGGAGGGGTCGCCGTTTCCGTGTTACTTCGGCGTCGAGGCCGAACGCGACGGCGACCTGTTGTACGCGGCCTGTGGCTCCACCACCGACCCCGCCGCGCTGCTCCGCTTCCGCGACGTCCTCCTCGAGTACCTCGACAGCTACGCCGACCACGCCGACCGCACCCCGCTGGCGGCGTTTTTCTCACCGCTCGCGGGGCGGACGAGCGAGGCCGACTACCACGAGCGGCTCTGGCACCTGCTCGAGTTTCTGCACGTCCACGACCCCGAGCCGTGGCCGGAGGCGATTCCGACCGACCCCGACGACCCCCACTGGGAGTTTTGTTTCGGCGGCGAGCCGTTGTTTCCCACCTCGCGGGCGCCGTTTTACGACGACCGCATGAGCCGGTACTCGCCGGTCGGTCTCGAGGTCACCTTCCAGCCCCGGTCGGTCTTCGAGGGAATCACGGCCGACACCGAGGCGGGCCAGCGCGCCCGCGACGCCATCCGCTCGCGAATGGACGCGTACGACGGGGTGTGTCCACACGCCGACCTCGGCGACTGGGGCGCCGAGGGCGACCGCGAGTGGAAACAGTACCTGTTCCGCGAGGACGACGCCGAGAGCCCGGACGAGTGTCCCCTCGATCCCACCCGCGACCACCCGAAAGCCCCGGCGGAGCTGCTCGAACCCGGCGCGTGGCGCCGCTTCGCCGACGACCGCGCCGACCCGGCCGAGCCGCCGGCGACCCGAGAGGTCGGCGGTGACTGACCCGCGGCCCACGCCGACCGAGCCGATGCCACCCGACGCGGTTCTGTTGTTGGTCGACTTCCAGACCGGGTTCGACGCGCCGGGCTGGGGGGAGCGAAACAACCCCGCGGCGGAGGCGGTCGCGGGCGACCTCCTCGCGCGCTGGCGGGCGGCCGACCGCCCGGTCGCACACGTGCGTCACGCCTCGACCGAGCCCGACTCGCCGCTCCGCCGCGACGCGCCGGGATTCGCGTGGATGCCCGAGACGGCTCCGGCCGACGGGGAGGCGACCTTCGAGAAGTCGGTCAACGGCGCGTTCTTGGGGACCGGCCTCGACGAGTGGCTGACGGAGCGCGGCTACGAGACCCTGGTCGTCTGCGGGCTCACCACCGACCACTGCGTCTCGACGACCGTCCGGATGGCGGAGAACCGCGGCTACGAGGTCTACGTCGTCGCCGACGCCACCGCGGCCCACGCGCGAACGGGCCACGACGGCGACCGCGTCGACGCCGACACCTCACACCGCGTCGCGCTCGCTCACCTGAACGGGGAGTTCGCGACGGTGGTCGACGCCGACGACCTCGGGTGATCGGCGGCTTCTCCGCGCCCGTTCGGGTCCCGGCGGCCTTCCGTCGTCTCCGTTCGCGGCGGCGTCTGCGGGGACCACCCGCACGTTTTTCCCCGCGGCCCCCCAGGCACTGATATGCAACGCGGCCGGCGAAAACCGGACTGGCTGAAGTCGCGACCCCCCTCCGGGAGCCGGTTCACGGAGATCACCGAGACGCTTCGCGATCGGGACCTCCACACGGTGTGTGAGGAGGCGAACTGTCCGAACATGGGCGAGTGCTGGTCCGGCCGCGACGGCCCGGGGACGGCGACGTTCATGCTCATGGGCGACCGCTGCTCGCGCGGGTGTAACTTCTGTGACGTCGAGACCGGCGGGATGGAGGCGCTCGACCCCGACGAGCCGGAGAACGTCGCGGACGCGGTCGCGGAGATCGGGCTCGACTACGTCGTGTTGACCTCCGTCGACCGCGACGACCTCGCCGACGGCGGCTCCGCACACTTCGCCGAGACGATCCGCGCGATCAAGCGGCGCGATCCCGGCATTCTCGTGGAGACGCTGATTCCCGACTTCGCCGGCGATCCGGACGCTGTCGACCGGATCATCGACGCCGGTCCCGACGTGATCGCCCACAACGTGGAGACGGTCGAACGGCTCCAGTGGCCCGTGCGCGACCGCCGGGCGAACTACGAGCAATCGTTGTCCGTTCTCGACCGGGTCGACACCGAGTCGGACATCTACACCAAAACCAGCCTCATGCTCGGCGTCGGCGAGTACGACCACGAGGTGTACCGCACGCTCGGCGACCTCCGAGAGGTCGGCGTCGACGTGGTCACCTTCGGACAGTACCTCCAGCCGTCGCGGTCACACCTCGACGTCTTCGAGTACGTCCACCCGGATGTCTTCGAGACCTGGCGCGCGGTGGCCGAAGACGAGTTCGACTTTCTCTACTGTGCGTCCGGCCCGATGGTGCGGTCGTCGTACAAGGCCGGCGAGCTGTTCGTCGACGCGCTCGTCCGTGAGGGCAGTTCTCCCGAGGACGCCAGACGGCAGGCGCGGGCCGCGGGCGGCGACTGACCCCGCAGCCGGCGGGTCCCGTCAGTACCCCTGTGCGCTCCCGTCCTTGCGCGGCTCCGTCGCCGCCGACAACACCCCCGCCGCGTTTCTGGTGATCTGTGCGCCGCCGAACGCCGACGGCGAGAGGGTCCGCACGTCGTGACCCTTCCGCACGAGCTTCGCGGCGACGTCGTCGTCGAAGTGGGGTTCGACCGCGAGGGTGCCGTCCTCGCGGTACCGCCAGCGCGGCTCGTCGAGCGCGCGCTGGAGCGGCATCCCGTAATCGACCATGTTCGAGACCGTCTGGACGTGTCCCTGCGGCTGCATGTACCCGCCCATCACGCCGAAGCCGGCCCAGTCGTCCTCGCCGAACCGGATCAGCCCGGGGATCAGGGTGTGGAACGGCCGCTTGCCCGGCTCGAGGCTGTTCGGGTGGCTCGGGTCGAGCGAGAACGACGACCCTCGGTTCTGCAGGGCGATTCCGGTGTCGCCGGCGACGAGCCCGGAGCCGAACCCGGCGAACCGGGAGTTGATGTACGAGACCACGTTCCCCTCGTCGTCGGCGACGGTGAGAAGCACCGTGTCGGCGTCCTCGGCTCCCTCGGCGTTCGGCACGCCGAAGCTCACGTCGTGGTTCGCCGTCTCGCCGACCTCCGCGGCGCGTTGCTTCGCCCACTCCGTCGACGCCAGCGGCGGGTGGTCCTCGTAGGCGGGGTCGGTGATGTAGCGGTGGCCGTCGTGGAACGCCAGCTTCAACGCCTCCGCGAAGTAGTGGACGCGCTCGGCGCTGTCGTGGTCGTGTGCGCCGGCGCCGAGCTCCGCGGCGATGTTGAGCGCCTCCAGCGCGATGAGCCCCTGGTTGTTCGGCGGGAGCTCGTACACCTCCGCGCCGTTGTACGTCGTCGAGACCGGTTCTGGCCACTCGACCTCGAACGCCGCGAGGTCGTCGACGGTCATGAACCCGCCCGCCCGCTGGACCTCGTTCGCGATCGCCTCGGCGATCTCGCCCTCGTAGACGACGTCGGCGCCCTCCTCGGCGATCAGCCGCATCGACCGACCCAGCCCGGGGAGGGTGACCGTCTGTCCGACGGACGGCGACTCCCCGTCGACGAGGAACGCCTCGCGGGCGTGGTCGGTCTCGAACAGCTCCTCGCCGTGGGTCCACGCGTTCGCGATCACCTCGCTGACCGGGTACCCCTCCGTCGCGTACCGGATCGCCGGCCGGAGGAGCCGACCGAGGTCGAACTCGCCGAACCGCTCGGCGGTGGCCTCCCAGCCGCGGGCGGTGCCGGGGACGGTGACCGTGTGAGCGCCCGTCGCCGGCATCGCGGCGTCCGCGGGCTCGTCGGCGTCGGTCTCCGGGTCCGCGGCGACCGCGTCGCGGACGGCCGCGGTCGTCGCCTCGGCGGGTGCGCCGCCACAGGCACGCATCGCGCCGACGTCGCCGTCTGCGGTTCGGTACAGCGCGAACACGTCGCCGCCGAGCCCGGTCGAGGTCGGCTCCACGACGTTGAGCGCGGCCGCCGTCGCGACCGCGGCGTCGAAGGCGTTGCCGCCGTCGCGGAGGATTTCGATCCCCGCTTCGCTCGCGAGGGGCTGGCTCGTGGCGACCGCGCCGCGCCGACTGTAGACGGTCGATCGTCGAGACGTGAATCGGTCGAGGTCTGGCTCCATACCGCCTACTCCACCACGACTCACTTAAACGTCCCTCTACCCGCCCTCACGTCCGCGGGGTCGGCGATACCGGGAACGAGAGGACGTTCATCTCGGCGTGTTCTTCGTTAGTACATCCCAAATTCCGATGAATTTTTATAGACGCGCACCCATACTATCCACTGCCTTCGAGGTGATACACGATGGCTCTTCCACGACCCGCAAACGCGTGGACGGGAGGTCTCGACCTCCCAAGTCAACTGTTCGAAGGTGGTAGCAACGACTACGAACTGTACGAACAGGACGACCAGTTCGTTCTCACCGTCGAGCTCCCCGGCTTCGACCCCGAGGAGATCACCGTCTCCTGGAACGACGGCGTACTGAACGTCGCTGGGGAACATGAGGACGAGGCCCGTGGCACGCGCCGGACGTATCACCGCCGTTTCCGGTTCCCGAAGACCGTCGACGACGACGGCATCGAGGCCAGTTACGAGAACGGAATCCTCACGGTCTGGCTCCCGGTCGCGATCGACGCCGCGATGACCGGCACCGAAATCGAGATCGAGAGCTAACGCCGGACGGCTCGTTCCCGACGCCCCGCCCGTTTTTCCGCACAACCCGCTTTTTCACGCCCACCGTCACCCCCACCCGCGCGTCGACTCCGCGCCCGCACACGGTCGGCCGAAACGGACACCGCTATACCGGTGGCGACCGTCGTGATCGACGTGTCCCGGTACCGCGACGTCGCGTTGTTCTTTCTGCTCGCCGGGCTGTGGGGCGGGTCGTTCGTCGCCATCGAGGTCGGGTTGGCGTACTATCCACCGGTGTTGTACGCCGCGTACCGGTTCGACATCGCTGCGCTGGTGCTCGTCACCTACGTTCTCCTCACGGAATCGGCGCCGCTCCCCCGAACCCGCGGCGACGTCGCGGCGATCGGGCTGAGCGGCGGTCTCAACGTGGCGGTCAACAACTCGCTGCTCTTCGCCGGCCAGCAGTACACGACGAGCGGCATCGCCTCGATCACGTACAGCCTCGTTCCGATCGTCACCGCCGCGGTCGCGGCGGCGTGGATCGGCGACTCCGGCCTCGACGCCCGCGGAATCGCCGGGGTCGTGTTCGCGTTCGTCGGCGTCGGGCTCGTCGCCCAGCCGGACCCCGCGAACCTCGCGGGCGGCGTGACGATCGGCGTGGGGCTGATCTTCCTCGGCGTGATCGCCGTCTCGGTCAGCAGCGTCGGACTCCGGGTGGTCGAGACGTCGCTTTCGAGCGTCGCGCTCACCGGCTGGGCGATGGTGTTCGGCGGGCTCCTGATGCACGGATTCAGCCTCGGTCTCGGCGAGACACAGCGGCTCCCGGCGACGGAGCTCCCCGCGCTCGTCGCCCTCGGGTTTCTCGGCGTGCTCGCCTCGGCGGTGGCGTACACGATCTACTTCACGCTTCTCGACCGGCTCGGCGCGTTCGAGATCAACCTCGTCGCCTACGTCGTTCCCGTCGTGGCGACGGTCACGGGCGTGCTCCTGCTCTCAGAAACGGTGACGACGCTGACGGCCGCCGGCTTCGCCGTCATCTTCGCCGGGTTCGTGCTGGTGAAACGACACGCGATCCGCGAGGAGCTTCCGAAACTCGCCTCGTGGATCGCTCGGCACTGAGTTCAGCCGTCGAGCGCCGCGACCTCCTCGGCGATCCGGGCGCCGTGACCCTCCGGAGAGACGCCCTCGTACGCGAGCACGATCCGGCCGTCGGCGTCGACGACGTACGTGTTTCGGAACACGCCGTCGAACGTGTCGCCGAACATCGTCTTCTCGCCGTAGGAGTCGTACGCGTCGGCGACCTCGCCGTCCGGATCCGACACCAGGTCGAACGGCAGGTCGTGTTTCGCCGCGAACGCCGCGAGGTCGTCGACGGGGTCGTCGCTCACTCCGACCACCGCGGCGTCTGCGGCGTCGAGGGCGTCCCACTCGTCGCGGAAGCTACACGCTTCGGCCGTACAGCCGGGAGTGTCCGCCCGCGGATAAAAGTAGACGACCGTGTACGACGCGTCGCGCTCCGCGAGCGACACCGTCTCGCCGTGCTGGTTTTCGAGCGCGAACGACGGGGCCTCGTCGCCGGGGTCGAGCATGCTTCTCCGTCGGGCCGGCGGTCTGTTATGCGATCCGGTCCGTCGGCGCGGCCGTCGGCTCCCGCAACCTCTTTGCGCTCGCTGGCCGAATCGGTGGTATGAGCCACGGACCCCTCGACGACGATGCGGTCGAGAGCTACCGAGAGGCCGGCGCGGTGCTGGTCGAGGCGATGAACGAGGCCCGAGAAATGGTCGAGCCGGGCCGCTCACAGCTCGAGGTCGCCGAGTGGATAGAAGACTTCGTCCGCGAGCGCGGGGCCGGACTCGCGTTTCCGGTCAACCTCAGCGTCGACGCGGAGGCGTCCCACGCCACCCCCGGCCGCGACGACGACGCGACGTTCGGCGAGGAGATGGTGTGTCTCGACGTCGGCGTCCACGTCGACGGCTACATCGCCGACGCGGCGGTGACGGTCGACCACACCGACACCACGGAGCTGGTCGAGGCGGCCGAGATGGCCCTCGAGGCCGCCGTCGACGAGGCGGGACCGGGCGTCCCCGTCGGCGTCGTCGGCAACGCGATCGAGGAGGTGATCCGCGGCTACGGCTACACGCCGGTGTTGAACCTCTCGGGCCACGGCGTCGAGCGCTACGACGCTCACACCGAGCCGAACGTTCCGAACCGCGGCGTCGACCGCTCCGTCGCGTTAGAACCCGGCCAGGTGGTCGCGATCGAGCCGTTCGCGACCGACGGACGCGGCAAGGTCGGCGAGGGCACCGACGAGGAGATCTACGAGCTCGAACGCCGACGGAGCGTCCGCGACCGGCGGGCCCGGCAGGCGTTAGAAGAGATCGAGACGTTCGACGGTCTCCCGTTCGCCGCGCGATGGCTCTCCGGCGACCGCGTCGGGATGGCGCTCCGACGGCTGAAGCAGGCGAACGTCGTCAAGGGGTACCCCGTCCTCAAGGAGGCGGACGACACGCTCGTGAGCCAGGCGGAACACACGCTCGTGATCACCGACGACGGCGTCGAGGTGACCACAGAGGGGATCCACGGCTTCGACTGAGCGTCCGATCCGGCCGACGAGCGGCGTTTCACCCGGCGTAGCCTGGTCTCGGCGAATTCGGCTGGAGCCGGTCGAGGACCGCCCGATAACAGGTCACGCCCACGGCGACGAGCGTCGCCCCGAGCGTGTTCATACAGAGGTCGACGACCGTGTCCACCGCGTAGTGGCGGAGCGTCCACTCGTGCCAGAAGCGCTTGAACAGAAACTCGTACACCTCGAAGCCGGCGCCGACCGCGAGCACGGTCGGAACGATCCACCAGACCGCGCCGTACCCAACGGCTTGCGCTCGGGTAGAGAACGCCGCCACCGCGGCGATTCCGACGCCGCTCATGCCGTGTGTGAGCAGATCCCACCACGACACCGCCGCGTACACCTCGAGGGTCACCCCGACGACGTGGAGCACGAAAACGGCAACCGACCAGAGCGCGAGCGCCGTCCACACGCCGGCAACGCGATTTCGCCGTCGAACGTCGTCGACCGCGCGCGGCACGAGCCGCGAAAGCCACCGGCGTGGTGCGTCCGGAAACCCCGTCATCGAGCGAGCGAGACGCCACGCCACGACCGCGAGACACCCGGATCCGACGCCGACGGCGGCTCGCAGAGACCAGTGTGGGAGGGCGAACATCCGCGTGCAGAACGGATCGCGACACGAAAGTAGGTTCAGATGGCTACAAAATCGCTTGATGTGTGAGCCGTCACCACCCGTCCGTGTCTCGTCGCGGTGCCACGCGGCACGACGCGGCGGCGCCGTTGTTCTGCCGGGCCGAGGCGTTCGTCGCGGTTCTGACGGGCGCGCTCGAGGCGTTGTTCGCCGAGAACCGTGATACGAAGGCCCGCTCAGACGATCTTCATCATCCGGGTCTCGAACCTGCCGACGCGAACCCGAACCCATCCCGCGAGCTCCTCGTCGAGCGCCGGGTCGTCGGTGTCGACCCGAAGCGCCCGCACGTCGTCGAGCTTCGCGCGAGAGGCGACGACGGTCACCTCACACTCGCGGATCACCGCCGGCGAGAGCTGCGGGTTTCCGCGGCCGAAGACGAACCCTTGTCCGCCGATCGGCGAGACCACGATCACGTTCTCGTCGCCGAGCGCGGCCAGGATCTCCGACTCCGTCGCGTCCGCGGCGACCACCGCGCCGTCTCGCCAGACGTCGACGCCGATCGGAGAGGGCTCGAACCCGAGTTCGGCTTTGATCGCGCCGACCGTCGAGCCGGGACCGAGGACGTAGGTGCTCCCGTCGCCGTCGTGCTCGCGGATGTCGTCGGCCACGCCCGCCGCGAGCGACTCGACGGTGCCGCTCGCGGTTTGTTTCGACGACTGAAGATCGTCGGCGACCGGCACGTGTGCGACCCCGCGGAGCGTGGGGGTCACCTCTCCCTCGCGGTAGGCGTCCTCGTCGATGTCCATCACCTCGCGGCGTTCCGTCCGCGAGAAGCTCGCTGCCACCTCGGCGGCGTCCTCCGGCGAGACCGCAAACACCGACGAGTACACCTTCACTCCGGCGGGGACGCCGAGCATCGGCGTCTCCGACCCCTCGAGTGCGGCCGCGACGTCCGTCGCGGTGCCGTCGCCGCCCACGAACATCACGAGGTCGACGCCGGCGTCGTCGAGGGCGGCCACCGCGCGACGGGTGTGGTCGGCGGTCGTGTCGGGGGGGCTGCCGGCGCCGTCTCCGCCGAACGGATCGACGACACGGTCGGGCCGAAAGCCCGCCTCGCGGACGGTCCGCTCGCCCATCGGTTCTGCGACCGTCGAGACGGTCGCGTCGGGAGCGACCCCGGCAAGCCGTTCCATCGCCCGTTTCGCCCGCTCCGGCGCGCGCGGCTCGGCCCCTCGCGCCCGCGCCTCCTCGACCTTTCCGTCGGTTCCTTTCAGCCCGACGCGGCCCCCCATCCCGGCGATCGGGTTCATCACGACGCCAACGTGCATACCGGTGGTTGTGGCGGCGGCTACTTAACGGATCGCGGACAGAGCCGCGGCGACCGGCCCGCCCGCTCGGCGCCGACACTCAACGCTTAAGAGGAGACCAGAACAATCCTCGATCATGATCCTGTCTGCCGTCCAGCCGGAGCCGCTTCCGATCGAGGCGACCGCGCTCGCCGTGCTCGCGACCGGGCTGGCCGTCGTCGCCCTGTGGATCGCGTTTCTGGCCCGCTGACGCGCGGCCGTTCTCACCCTGCCAGCGTCGATCGCTCCCGGAGCCAGGCGGCCGCGCGCTCCGCCTCCGACGGCTCGCGTGCGGTGATCTTCACCCTGACGGTCTCGCCGGGATACGACCCCACGCTCACGTCGAACCGTTCTCTGAGCGACCCGAACCGCTCGATGAGCGTGCTCTCCGGCTCGTCGACGTCGACCACGACGGTGTGGGTGGGCGTTCCGTCGAACTCGTCGGCGACGGACGCGAACATCGCCTTCATCTCCGTCGGCACGCCGGGGAGCACGTACGTCGATTCGACGACCGCCCCGGGCGCGACGCCCGCCTCGTTCGGGAGCGGCCGGCAGCCGGCCGGCAGGTGTGTCGTCTCCGCGACCAGGTCGTCGGCGCTGTAGCCGCGCTCGGCGAGCCACGCGGCCGCCTCCTCGTTTTCGACGACCTCGCGGCCGAAGGCGGCCGCGACCCCGTCCATCGTCACGTCGTCGTGGGTGGGGCCGAGCCCGCCGGTGACGATCACGGCGTCGTACTCGGCGTGATACTCGTTGACGACGCGGGCGATCTCCGCGACCTCGTCGGGGACGACGGTCACGCGCCGCACCGGAACGCCTCGGTCGGCGAGTTGGCCACAGAGCCACGTCGCGTTCGTGTTCTCGGTGTCACCGACGAGGAGCTCGTCCCCGACGGTGAGTATCGCCGCGTTCATACCCGCACCACGCGGCGGTGACTCAAAAGGCCGCCGACAGCCGCGCGGCGGAGGCCGGCGGCGCGTTCACAACAGCCCGTCGTCGTCGTCCTCGTCCTCGTACACGCCGAGACCCATCTCGCGGCGGCGCTCGCGGAGCTCCGTGAGCTGTCGTCTGAACCGGAGCGTCCCGACGATCGCGACGAGAGCCCCAACGGCGAAGATCCCGCCGAAGATCACGAGGTCGGTCTCGCGGTACGACTGGACGACGATCGACCCCGTCACCTCCTCCCAGACGATCCGGTCGCGGTCGCCGGCGGTCTCGACCTCGTAGTCGCGCGGCGAGACGTGGCCGACGAGCGGGACGTCGGTGCTGAACCCGGGCGGAAGCGTCACGGCGTACGAGCCGTCGACGTATCCCAGCGAGGTGAACCGCCGCGGCGACCCCGTGCTGGTGAACGCGACCTTTCCGCCGTCCATGTCGTCGGCAAAGCGGATCCACGTCTCGTCGGGCGTGCGTTCGATCTCGCCGCCGCGGGCGCGGAACTCGCTGCCGGAGACCACCTCGCCGTCGGGGTACTGGTACCGGAACGCCTCGAACTCGAGCGGCTGGTCGCCGGCGTACACCGTCCCGTCGTACAACCGAAGCTCGTCGCGGTCGGAGACGTCGTACACCACGCGGTAGGTGCCGTCGACGGAGAGCCGGAAGTCGGCGTCGCGGTCGGTGTCGAACGCGTACGGCTCCGAGGGCTCGGCGTCGAGCGTCTCGTTCGTGACCTCGCCGCCGCCGGTGACGTAGCCGAGACAGCCGGCGCTGAGCGCAAGCAGCGCGACACAGCCGACGGCGAGCGCGAAGCGTCGGTTCACGGGTCAGACGACACACCGCATCTCGGCCGGGAGGTACGAGCCGATAGCGGCGAGCAGCCCCGGCGGGTCGGTTCCCTCCGCACAGACGACGCTCTGTTCTAACAACCCCAGCCGCTCGACGGTGACGATGTCCTGTGCGTGGCCCGCTCGGTTGACCGTCGCGCGGACCTCTCCGCGCGTCGCGGAGTTGACCGTCAGGCGGCCGGGGCCCCGCTGCCAGTCGTAGAGCCGGTCTCGCTCGGCGTCTGCGAGCCGGTGGGGGTCGCCGGCGCCGCCGTAGACGAACCGCATCGGGAGGTGTTGCACCAGGCCGAACCGCTCGACGACCTGTTCCGGCGAGCCGACGCCCAGCCCGAGCTCGGCGGCCGGAACGCGAACCTCCTCGCCGGCGTCGAGCACGGCGCCGTCGTCGTCCCACGACTCGAGGGTGCCCACGTACGTCTCGCCGGCGGTGAACCCCTCGTCGTGGGCGACGACCGCTCCCCACGTCTCCGCGAGCACGTTCTCGGCGACGGTGGCGTCGTCGCCGCTCACGTCCACCTGGACGAAGTCGTCGCCACGGACGCCGACGGTCCAGTCGACGAGGAGGTCGCCGACCTCGTTGTCGACGAGCGAGTTCATCCCGTCGAGCGCGCGGTCGCGGGCGTCGCCCGCGACGTAACACTTGGTTGCGAGGACGACCATCAGCCGGTCACGTCCACGTTGAGCTCCTCGCGGAGTTCGTCGATGCGCTGGCTCATCGCCTCGCGAAGCCGGTCGTTCTCCATCGCGTCGAGCGGCGAGCCGCACTCGGGACACTCGAAGCCGAAGTCCATCGCCTCGCCGAACTCGAAGCGGAGCGAACACACCTCACAGAGGTAGAACTCGTGGGTGCGCTCGTACTCCTCGCGCTCCGTCAGGGCGTCGAGCAGCCGGTACATCTCTTCTTGAAGGTTCTCCGGAATGTTGTCGTAGTGGAACGTCCAGAGGTACGTGAGCCAGCCGGAGTCCTCGTCGCGCACCCGCCGGTAGGTGGCGAGGTCGTTCTCGTAGAGGATAAACAGCGCGCGGCGCACGTCGTTGAGCTCCAATCCGAGCTCCTCGGCCAACTCCTCGTCGGTGACCTCGCCGTCCGGGGGAGCGGCGGCGACCGGCATCCCCGTCGGCCCCACGAGCTCGTGGAGGTACTTCTGGATGACGGGGTCGTTCAGCAGGTCCTCAAAAGCCATTGCGGTAATATGGCGGCGGAACGAGGTTAAAACCTCCGGAAGGCGGGAGACGCCGGCGATCCGGCCGCCGGTCTTCGGCAAAGCTATACGCCGTCCCGTCCACCGACTGGGTGTATGGCTTCCGGTCCGATCGAACGGGCGTACACGGGGCTCGGGGCGCTCGCGCTCGCGGCCGTTCCGACCGTCCTCGCGGGGATTCTTGTCGTCCCGATCGCGCTCGTGGCTGACCTCGGCGCTGCGGCCGGGATACTCGCCGCCGGTCTCGTCGGCATCGGCGCGTCGGCCGCGGCGGGCCCGCGGCTCGTCGAGCGGCGGGTCGAGCGGCTTCTCGGCGACGGCCTCGACGACCGGTCGGCGGCGCTCGCCGAGTCGCGCGTTCACGCGCTCGCGGCCGACCTCGGCGTCGACGTCCCCGCGGTGACGGTCGTCGACGCCGACGCGCCCAACGTCGCCGCCATCGGCGGTTACCGCGGCTCCCGGCTCGTCGTCTCCACGCGGCTGCTCTCGCTGCCGGCGGCCGACCGCGACGCCGCGATACGCCACGCCCTGATCCGGGTGCGGACGCGCGAGACGGCGTTCATCACCGCGTTGTTGCCGGGGCTCGCCGCCGTAGAGACGGTGGCGCTTCTGGCGACCCTGCTCGTCGGCCGTCGCTCGGACCGCGACCCGTCGGACCGCCGCCCGGGGAGTCGACGGGCCAACCGGATTCACGGATACGACCCGGACCCGAACGGGATTCCCGCTCCGGTGTACACCGCGTTCGGCCTCCTCCTCTGGCTGGCCGTGCTCCCGGCGTGGATTCCCGCGGCCGTCGGCGACCGGCTGTTCGTCGCGCGGCGACGGCGAGCCGCGGACGCCGCGGTGGCCCGCGCCGGCGACGCCGACCGCGAGGGGCTCGCGAACGCGATGGTGTTCGCGGGCGACGCCGCCGGCGCGGCCGACTGGCCGCCGCTTTTGGACCGCCTCTCGCTCGTCGCGATGGCGGACGACGAGACGATCCGGGTGCGCGGAGCGAGCCGACAGGAGGCCCGGATCCGGCTCGCGCGGCTCCACTCGAAGCGAGCGCTGTGACCGGCCGGTCGGTCGCCCGGCTCAGGCGGCCACCGGAACGAGCAGCCGCAACACGGTGCCGCCGGAGTCGGGGGTGACGACTGAGAAGCTGCCGCCCGCCTTGTTCACCACCCAGTACATCAGCCAGATCCCCAGGCGGTCGGCGTGGTTCAGCGACGTCTCTCCCTCGGAGAGCACCTCCGTCTCGCGGTCGGGGATCCCGGGTCCGTCGTCTTCGATCTCGATTCTGACCCACCCCTCAGACGGCCGCCGGACCCGCACCTCGACCCGCGGCGTCGGGGCGTCGTTGTGTTTGACCGCGTTCTCGATCCCTTCTTCGATCGCGGTCACCACTCCGACGACGTTCACCTCGAGCGGGTCGTCGTCCGGCAGCGACAGGTCGATGTTCGCGTCGGGGTACTGGTCGGTGAACCGGCTCACGAGCTCCGGAAGCCGTTCCGTCAGCTCGACGGTCGTGTCCGCCGAGGCGGTCGTCGACAACGTGTGGTCCACCTTGCGGACCGACTCGGCGATGCCCATGAGACCGGCGGTCGTCTCCGCTATCACCTCGAGCGAGTCGAGGGCGTCCTCGTCGTCGATGTCCTGACGCAGAAGCTCCGCGTGGCCCTCGATGAGGTTCATCTTGTTCCGGAGGTTGTGGTTGAGCACCCGATTCATCACCTCCAGCCGGCGTTCACGGATCTTCCGGTCGGTGATGTCCGTCTGGAAGCCGACGTAGTGTGTGACGGTCCCGTCGTCGTCTCGCAACGGCGCGACGGTGAGCCCGTTCCAGAACGTCCGGCCGTTCGCCCGGTAGTTCAGAATGTCGACGGACACCGGCCGCTCGGCGTCGAGCGCCTCCCGGATCGTCGCTTTCGTCTTCGGGCTCGTCTCCGGCCCCTGAAGGAACCGACAGTCCTCGCCGAACGCCTCCGAGGCGTACCCGGTTATCTCTTCGAATCCCGCGTTCGTGTACACCAGCGGGTTGTCCCCGTCGCCCGACTCCGCCAGCGTGATCCCCACCGGCGCCTCGTCCATCGCCCGTTCTTTCAACCGCAGGTCGTCGACGGTCTCCTCGAGTTTGCGTTCGCGCTCCGCGAGCCGCAGCGACGTCTGGCGCCGCTGAACCAGGTTGTCGATCCGCGAGACGAGCGCCGCTCGCTCCACCGGGAGGTCGATGACGTCGTCGACGTACTCCCACACGCGTTCGGCCACCCGATCGGTCGTCTCGTCGCCCACCAGCAGGACGAACGGGAGAAACACCGGCTCAGAGAGCTCCCGTCTGGATTGGACCGTTCCCGCGACCCGGCTGAACTCGTCGGTGTCGAACACGCAACAATCGAACGTCGACTCGAGCGTCCCGACGTCGGTCGTGGTCTCGACCCGATACCGGTCGCTCAGCGTCTCGGTCAGCAGCTCGCGGTCCCGACCTGATCGCATAAACAACAGGATTCGTCGTTCTCCGCCGGGCTCAGCCGCTCTCTCCGGGGATGGACCGGCACTGACGTTCTCGGAGCCCGACTCCATCTCGTGTACTACGTGGGCGTACGCACACTAAGAGTTGTCCCTTTATATACGTCGTTTACGAACGCGTGACCCGATGTCATCGTCACTCCCCGAGCGGTTGTCGACCGGCGTCTCCGGTCTCGATGAGATACTGACGGGCGGACTGGTTCCAGAACGAAGCTACATGGTTCGAGGGCGGGCGGGAAGCGGGAAGACGATTCTCAGCTTTCACTTTCTCGACGCCGGCGTCGCGAACGGCGAGACCGGGCTCTTCGTCAACCTCGAAGAAGACGTCCGGGACCTCGCGGCGAACGCCGCCGCCCTCGGGTTCGATACGGATGCGATCGAGTTTCTGGACCTGAGCCCGAGCGCGGACGTGTTCACCGAGGACCAGTCGTACGAGGTGTTCTCGCCGTCGGAGGTCGAACAGGCGCCGCTCACCGAGCAGATCATCGAGGGCGTGACCGAGGCCGACCCGGACCGGGTCGTCGTCGACCCGTTGACACAGCTCCGGTTTCTGATGTCCGACGACTACCAGTTCCGCAAGCAGGTCGTCGGATTCATGCGGTTTCTGAAAGACCGAAACGCGACGGTGATGTTCACCGTCCAGGACACGGAACGGAATCCGACCGACGACCTCGAGTTCATCACGGACGGAACGATCGTGTTGGGAACCGAAGAACACGGAAAGACGCTCGCGGTTCCGAAGTTCCGCGGGTCCTCGACGCTGAACGGCGACCACGCCTACCGGATCACGGACGCCGGAATCGAGGCGTACCCGGCCCTGCAACCCGGGAGACACACGGGGACGTTCGACATCGAGCAGATCTCCTCGGGGATCCCGGAGATCGACGAACTGCTCAACGGCGGGATCGAACGCGGCACCGTCACCATCGTCAGCGGGCCGACCGGCGTGGGGAAGACCACGCTCGGCACCCAGTTCATGAAGGAGGCCGCCGGCCGCGGCGAGCGCTCCGTCATCTACCTCTTCGAGGAGACGAGGGAGACGTTCCTCACGCGGTCTCAGGCGATCAACATCCCGGTCAGCGAGATGGTCGACAAGGGGACGCTCCGGGTGGAGGAGGTGGAGGCGCTCGAACACTCCCCACAGGAGTTCGCGCGGATGGTGCGCGACGACGTCGAGCACGACGACGCCGACATCGTCATGGTCGACGGCATCTCGGGATATCGGCTGACCCTCCGCGGCGAGGAGGGACTGATGCTCCAGCAGATGCACGCGCTGGGGAGATATCTCAAGAACATGGGCGTGACGGCGTTGTTTCTCGACGAGACGCGCAGCATCGCCGGCGAGTTCCAGGCGACGATGGAGAACATCAGCTACCTCGCCGACAACATCGTGTTTCTGCGCCACCTCGAGGTGCGAGGCGAGATGCGGAAGGCGATCGGCGTGTTGAAAAAACGGACGAGCGACTTCGAGCGAACGATCCGCGAGTTCCAGATCACAGAACACGGCGTGATGGTCGGCGAGCCGATGTCGAACATGCGGGGGATCTTGAGCGGCAACCCGGAGCTGTTCGACCCCACCGAGGGCGAGTAGATTCTCGCCGGCGACGGCGGGGCGTCGAGAGGCTCAGCCCGCGTCGTCGGGGTCGCCCTCCGCGTCCGCGTCGACGACCGTCTTGCCGGTCGCCTCGGGGACGACGCGGCGGTCGGCGTCGACCCACTCGCGGTCGAGCTCCTCGCCCTCGAAAAGGCGGTCGAGAAACACCGCGAGCCCGGCGATCTCCGAGTGCGGCTGGTTCGTCACGCTCACGTTGAAGTCGGCGCGCTCGTACAACGCCCACGGCACCTTCTCGCCGCCGACGACGACCAACAGGGCCTCGTCGCCGGCGCGGGTCGCGGCCCGAATCTCCGCCTCGACGTCCTGGATCGGCTCGCCGTACATGGTGAGGTGGACGACGACGCCCCGCCAGTGTCGAACGACCGCCCGCTGGTCGTCCCGGCGCTCGACGACGAACGGGCCGCCGAAGCGGTCGGTGACGCCCCGAACCGTCTCCACGGACTGGCCGGCGTTGTCCGGGAAGATCACCCGGTCGGCGCCGAGCGCCCGC
Source organism: uncultured Halobellus sp. (assembly GCA_964556645.1). Taxonomy (GTDB): domain Archaea; phylum Halobacteriota; class Halobacteria; order Halobacteriales; family Haloferacaceae; genus Halorubrum. The sequence continues at coordinate 3,388 of CAZKXC010000012.1, read as the reverse complement.
GCGGTCAGCCCGACGTGTGTGGTCATCCGGTCGTCCCGTCCGGGCCGGTGGCCGTACCGGAGCACGGCGACCTCGCGCGTCTCGTTCATGCGCCTCCTGTGGCGGGAACGCGGGAGGGCCTTTCGATGCGGCCCGGGCGCCGCCGCCGCGACCGGGTCCGCCCACGATCGTGGATCTATCCCGAAGCGATCGAGCCGATGTGACCACCTAAGTGAAAGGTTCATTTGGGAGGCGGCCGCCGGATCCGGTATGACGAGCGTCAAGGAGTTTCGCGTCGTCGAGCCCGCGACCGCCGACGGCCTCGGCCGCGGCCGGTTTTTTTTCACCGACGCCTACTCCGTGTTCGACTGGGGGCAGATGCCCGACGCGATACCGAAGAAAGGGGCGAGCCTCTGTGTGATGGGGGCGTTCAACTTCGAGCGGCTGGCCGCCGCGGGGGTGGCGACACACTACCGCGGCGTCGTCGACCCCGCCGCGGTCGAGTCGGGTGCCGACCCCGAGGACGCGGTCGTGCCGCTCGCGGAGACGGACGCGCCGCCGACGGAGATGGCGATCGATCTGACGCAGGTGCCCGACCTGCCGTACGACGGCCCCGACGCGGGGTACGACTACGACGCCTTCCACGCCGCGGCCGGCGACACCTACCTCGTCCCGCTCGAGGTGGTGTTTCGAAACACGGTTCCGGTGGGGTCGAGCCTGCGGCGCCGGCGCGACCCGTCGGCGTTCGACCTGCCGTTCGACGAGTGGCCGGCGGACGCCGTCGACCTCCCCGAGCCGGTGGTGGAGTTCTCCACGAAGTACGAACACCAGGACCGCTACCTCTCCCGCGAGGAGGCCGACCGGATCGCCGGCCGCGCCGACGTCGACGCGCTCGAGACGCTCGCCCGCGAGGTGAACCGCGTCGTCACCGAGCGCGCCGAGGAGACGGGGTTCACGCACGCGGACGGCAAGATCGAGTGTTTGTACGCCGGCGGCGACCTCCGGGTCGCTGACGTCGTCGGCACCTTCGACGAGAACCGGTTCGCCCACGACGGCCGACAGGTCTCGAAGGAGGTCATCCGACAGTGGTACAAGCGCAACGACCCGGAGTGGGTCGCCGCGGTGCGGGACGCCAAGGCCGCCGTCGCCGACCGCGACACCGCCGACTGGCGAACGCTCTGTGAGCCGTCGCCGACGACGTTGCCGGCCGACGTTCTCGAGGCGGCCTCGGCGATGTACGCCGCCGGCGCGAACGCCTACACCGGGACCGAGTGGTTCGACGCCCCGCCGATCGACGAGGCGCTCGCGGCGGTCGAGCCGTCGTGACCCGCCGCGCCGGCCACGGCCGCCGCTCGAACGAACCGTTTTACCCGCGAGGGTCGTCACGTCGGGTATGTCCACCGACGGCGGCTTCGGAAAACGACTGGAGACGCAGACCGAGGCGTACCTCGACCGGATCGACGACTGCGTGCGGCTGCTTCCGACGGCGCTCGAGGCGTACGCGGTCGACGGCTCCTGTCGGGAGACGGCAGACCGGATCGCCGAGCTCGAAAGCGAGTGCGACGACCGCGTCCGCGAGCTGACCGGCAGCATCACCAACGCCGGCCCGGACGACATCGGCCTGCTCAACACCCGGATCAACTTCAACGAGTCGGCGCTTCTCGACTTCTACAAGACGCTCGACGTGGTGGCGAACCACACGGAACGGATCGTTCAGGAGGTGGTCATGATGCGCCCGCCGGCCGACGTCGACCCGTTCCGGGACATGCGCGAGATGGCCGACCGCATCGTCGAGATGACCGCGACGCTCGCCGACGTCGTGACGGATTTCGTCCGCGGGCTCGCCCGCAGCGACGCCGAGCGGACGCTGACGGCGGGGATCGAGCGAATCCGCGAGCTCGAAAGCGAGTGTGACGAGCTCCGCAACGAGGCGATCGCGACGGCCTTCGCCGCCGCCGACATCGACCAGCCGCTCGTCTACCGGGAGCTCGCGATCCTGCTCGACGAGCTCGCGAACACGATCGAAGACCTCACCGACCGGATCGTCGTGATCGCCAGCAAGGAGCCGGGGATCGTGACCGAGGCCGACCCCGACGCGGACGGACGCTGACCGCCGGCGCCGGCGGTCAGCGCTGTGCCCACCGCAGCATCCGCTCGTAGAACGGCTCGGAGGCGAGCGCCTCCGCGTCGCCGACCAGCGTGAGCTGTTTTCTCGCGCGGGTGAGCGCCACGTTCACCCGGCGGTGGTCCTCGAAGATCGGTCCGTCGAGGGCCTCCGTCGCGACGAACGAGACCACGATCACCTCCTTGGCGGAGCCCTGAAACCGGTCGACGGTGTCGACGGTCACGTCGGTCCGGCGGCCGATCTCGGCGACCTGCGCGCGGAAGGGAGCGATGACGCCGATGTCGTCCGGCGCCACGCCGGCCGCGAGGTAGGCGTCGACGACCCGCGCGACCTGCTCGGCCTCCCGGACGTTGCGGTTGCCGTCGCGGTCGCCCTCGGGGTCGAGAAAGGCGACGCCCTCGGCGAGCGCCGGCGCCAGCGCCTCGGTGTCGGCCCCGAGGTCCGCCAGCCGCTGGCCGGCGACGTCGGGCGTCGCCGGGCGCAACGCGCCGTCGTAAAACTCGGTGGAGGCGAACGCCTGTATCCGCTGGCTCATCCGGTACTGGCGGTCGAGCATCACGCTCGCGTCGGGGTACTCGTCGATGAGCCGCTCGAAGAGCGACGTCTGGAGGTCGTTTTCGGCCCGGACGACCGGGGGGAGTTGCTCGTGATCCCCGACGAGCACGAACCGGTCCGCGAGGTTGATCGCGGCGTGGGTGCCCGGCTCCGTGAGCTGGGAGGCCTCGTCGACGAGCGCCACGTCGAACTCGCACTCGCGCATGACCCGGGAGCCGCAGGCCGCCGTCGTCGCGGCAACGACGGGGGCGTCGCGCAGTTCGGCCGCCTTCGCGTTCGGGTCGCCGCGCTCGATCAGCCGGAGGTCCTGTATGTCCTCGCGGACGCCCGTCTGCGAGCCGACACGCACGATTCCGCCGTTCTCGTTGAGGTCGGGTCGCGCGGACGCGACCCACTCTTCGAACCCCTGGTCGCGGAGCGCCTCGAGCGCGTTGTCGACGGCGCGGTTGGTGAACGCGGCGAGCAGCACCCGGTTCCCCTCCGCGACGAGCGCGCGGATCGTCCGGGCGATCGTGTACGTCTTTCCGGTGCCCGGCGGGCCGTGGATCAGCGCGCAGTCCTCGGCGTTGACGGCGAGTCGCACCGCCTCGTCTTGGGCCGCGTTGTTGTCGATGTAGACGGGCGGCTCGCCGTCTGCCGCCGCGAACGACGGCTCGCGCCGGCCGAAGATCACGTCCTTGCGTCGCTCGTCGCCTTTCAACACCGCGTCGTGGAGGGCGGTGAGCATCC
>CAZKXC010000011.1:34183-39662 GCA_964556645.1 uncultured Halobellus sp. | reverse complement strand
CGCCGCCGGAGAACCCGGCGTTGAGGTACCGCTGCATGAACTTCTCGTCCATGTCGAGCAGCTCCATCTTCTCCGAGAGGATCGACTGGAACTCCGCGACGCCGATCTCGCCGTCGTCGGCGGGTCCCTCCATCGGCGAGGTCTCGTATCCCGCGTCGTCGTCGGCTTCCGTCTCTTCTTCTTCTTCCTCTTCGAACAGCTCCTCGCGCTCGTCGGCCTTCGCGTTGAGCGCCTGCCGGAGGAAGTTCGTCATGGTGACGCCCTCGATCTCCGCGGGGTACTGGAAGCCGAGGAAGATACCGAGCGCGGCGCGCTCGTTGGGCTCCATCTCGAGAAGCTCCCAGTGGTAGTCGTCCTCGTCGAGGTCGGCGTCGACGTCCGCGACGTCCTCTTCGTCCAGGTGAAGCGCCACGCTTCCGTCGGTGACCTCGTAGGCCGGGTGGCCGGCGATGACCTTCGCCAACGTCGACTTTCCGGACCCGTTCGGCCCCATCAGTGCGTGAATCTCGCCGGACTCGACCTCGAGGTCGACGCCCCGCAAGATTGTTTCTCCGCCCTCCTCCGCTACTCGCACGCGCAAACCACTGATCTCAAGAGTTGCCATGTGTAATCTTGTGCCTCGTACTACTACGATGGGCGTTCCGGAGGTTAATAGTTACGAATATCCCGCTGAAAATCACGATTTTGAGAAGAATTCTTTCAGAGACGAAAACTCAGCTTCGGTGTGCTACATGAACGAGCCGAGTCCGGTTTGTTCCTGTCCGGTCTTGACCTCCTCCCACGACGTTCCGAGCGCCTCTATCACCCGTTCTATCGGCCCTTTCAGCGTCTTGTCCAACATCTTCTCCCAGTCGATCTCGAACTCCTCGGGAATCTGGTCGGCGTACTCGAAACAGATCACGTCGGGGTCGCGTTTGAACTCGCCGTAGAGCCCGTTCCGCTGAGGGTCGAGCCCCCGTTCCGACTCCATCCGCTCCCAGAAGTCCGGGTGGACCTTCTTCAAGTAGAGCCGCTTCGGCTTCGACCCCCGCCCGAAGTTCGTCCCGAGCAGCTCGTTGGCGTACTGTGCGCCTCGCACCTGCGCCGTCGGCGTCTCGTAGGCGTCGAGCCGCTTGCCGATCCCGCCCGGGATCCCGACCTCCTCGACGTCGACGGTGCCCGTCAAGAAGTCGTCGATCACGTCGGAGAGGTACGCCGTGATCTCCTCGAGGTCGTCGTCGATGTCGTTGCCGGTGACGATCGTCTCGATGACGCGCTGTTGAACCGTCTTCGTGATTCCCGCGATGTCCGAGCGCTTGTACTCGAAGCCCGTGATGTCGATGTCGTCGACGTCTTTGCCCTCCTTCCAGACGATGTGGCCCGCGTACCGCTTCTTCTTGCCTGCCTGGAAGAACCGCCGATAGAGTTTCTCGAACTCGATCTGGAAGCGATGGGTGTCGGCGTTCAACTCCTCGCGCGCGAAGTCGTCGTACCGCTCGTTGATGTGTTCTTGAATCTCGAAGGAGGTCTCGATAGCTTCTTCCTTTGACATGTCAGATAAGGAGATCATAACGCTATCGGTGTCCCCATAAGAAACCTGATAGTTGAGCTCATTCGCGGCCTGCTCGGTAAAGTCGATCACTTCCCGACCGGTCGATGTGACGGCCGCTGCGCCCTCTTTGTCGTACAGACGGAACCGATCCCATCCCGTCACACCATATAACGACTGGCCGACAAATTGGAACTTTCCGTTCCGCCCCGCGAGAAGCGTGTGGTTGTCCTCGACGGTCACGCAGTAGACGCCGTCCTCGGCCTCGCTCCGCGACCCGCTCCGATGCATCCGGAGCGTGTTCTTCGGGTTCTCAGTTACGTAGATCCGCCAACTTCCGCTGTCGCGATTGTAACTCGCGGTCAGCCCTAGATGTGTACACAACCGGAGGACATCGTCTCGAAGCCGTTCGCTTGACGTCGTGTATCGCCACGATCCTTTCTGGCGGTCCCCGTCGCCGTCGATCAGGGTCTCGAGGAACGCTCGTTTCTGTGCACTACTCGCGTCGAACACGGGATCGGGAATCCGTTTCTGGAAGCTATCCCCGCCGCATTCCTCTCGAAGCAGGTCCCCGAGGAGCTTCGAGGTGAACTGGTAGGCGCGGTCGTCGACGTAGCAGTCGAATCCCATCCTGTCGAGCAGATTGCCGATCGCCTCGTGTGTGGACGCTCCGCCGTCGGGGACTGCCTGCTGGGCGATCTTCACTGTTGTCGCGGATCCTCTGTAGTTCGTTCCGAACGACTGCTCCGCAGAGGTGTACACGTTGCCCTCGGTGATGTACCACGCCAGCAGGTCGAGGAAGTCGTCGCTGTCGTAGGTTCGTGGCACCCACTTTCGACCGGATTCGCGGTGAACGAAACTCGTCTCACACACCGACTCGATGTACTCACGGTGTTCCTCGAACTCCTCGGCTGTGAACACGTATCCGGTCTGTCCGAGGTCGGACTTCACCACGCGTCGAGGCGTCCATCCGAGTTCGGCGGTGAACGTGTGGCCGTGGACGCTCGGTCGGACCCATACTTCATACTCCCCGTCGACGAGTTCTGTCAGGTCGAACTCATCGATCCGTCTCCCGTCTGGTCCGTCCCAGTCGTGGGGGAGTTCGTAGTTGGTCGCCCGGTCGAGATTGCCGGCCTCCACGAAGCTGTACCCCTCTTCTGTGATCCCGTTCGTCTCGTTTTTCCGGACCAGCATCCGGTGGTTCGGCGTCACTCGGAGGTCGATCTTTGAGGTCTCGATGTCGACGAGTTCGCCCCGGTAGTCGGGATACGCGTGCGTATCTTCGACGCTTTTGACCTCCATCGTATCGGTCTCTGGATCGAGCGAGTACACGGCGTCGCCGACCTCCAACTCCGTGATCGACCGAACACCGTCGGGGGTCACGACCTCCGTGTCCGGCGTAAAGCAGTTCATGATGACCTTGACGGCACCCTGCTGTCGGTCATACTGCTCGTACGGCTCCGTGCCCGGAGCGTGGTCGTTCCGGAGCGTTTTTTTCTCGTCGCGCTCGGAGAGCAACTCGTCGACCATCCCGCGCATGATGCCGTCCGGCTCCTTTTGAAAGTGGGTCCCGTTGGGCGCGACGTACGTCTCGCCGTCGTGCTCGTCGGGGTCAACTTTCGTTTCGGGACCGGCGTTGATGGTCACCATACACATCGGGTATAGACTTTTCAAATCTTGGACAGTAACCATCTCTTTCACACCCGTGATCGGCTCGAAGACGGCGCCCCCCTCGAACTCCTCGGATTCCTGTTGGCCCTTCGTCGGAAGTGCGAATTTCCCGTACGCTTTGTGGAGGACGTACATGTCGACAGTGTCGCCGGGGGTCGGCGCGTCCTCGATTTTACAGCCGACGAACGTCCGTACCTCGTCCCAGAAGGCGATCACGTCCTGTGCGCGGTCGATCTCGACGCACAGCTCCACGTCACGGATGCTGTACTCCAGCAGGCGTTCGGGGTCTTGTTCCCAGAGGTCGCCGATGTCGCCCGCGTATCGTTCCTTGCCGACGCCGAGCTCGCGCTCGCCGACCGCGTCGAGCCGATACGACTCCAGCTCCGTGAACATCGTCCGCTTGTACGCGTACAACAGGTCGAACACCACCCGGCCCTTGATATCCGGTCCGCCCCATCCGGAACGCCACACCTCACCGATCCGGGAGAGCCGGTCGGGAGACAGATCTGGCTCGCTCGTCCGCTCGTCGAGCACCTCCATCCGATCGAGGAGGTACGGCGCGTCGAAGTCCTCGAAGTTCCAGCCGGTACACACGTCCGGGTCGGTGTCGTCGATGTACGAGACGAACGCGTCGAGCATCGCCTCCTCCGTCTCGAAGGCCTCGACCCGGAAGTCGATCGCTCCGTCGTCGGCGATCCCCGCGTAGTTCGGGAGGTCGTCCGGCGGCGGCACCGCGGACTCCGGCGCGTCGTACAGCCAGACCACGTACTCGTCGTCGTAGGAGTCGTGGCTGGTGAGACAAATAATCGGCTCCTCGCCGTCCTCGGGGAACCCGCGGCGGTCGTCGACCTCGATGTCGAAGGTGTTCACCCGCATCTCGGCGTCGACGGCGGCGGGTTCGAGGTGGCCCTCGTGGACCTGAATCGTCCCGTCGTCGAGGCGACGCTCCTCGACGCGCAGTCCGCCGTTGAGCCCGTTGTCGATCAGAAACCGGTTCGGGAAGAGGATGTCCGCCTCGAACGTCGTCTCGAAGTCGTCCCGAATGGCTCCAACGTCGCGGGGCGTCCGGGTGACGATCCGCGTGAGCGACTCGCCGCGAATACTCTCGTACGGTTCGCCGTCCGGGCCCGTCTCGCGCGTCCCGATGACGACGTCGTACTCCTCGGTCGGGTCCTGCTCGAGGTCGGCGGTGGGCACGTAAAAGTACGGCTCGACGCCGAGCACCCGGAGGTGTTCGGTGGCGTCGTCGCCATCGGGGTTCGGGCGGCGACCGAACACGTGGACGACGGGATACTCGTCGCTGCCGTACCCTTCGACCGCGTAATCGATCTGGGTGATCAACAGATCGACCGTACCGGTCGAGTCCGGAAACTTCGCCTCGTCGACGTCGACGACGTCGCTGACGCGTCCGTGTCCGCCGCCCGCGACGATCTTCGCCTCCTCGGCGGCGAGATCGTCGCGGGCGTCGTCGGTCGTGCTGGCGGCCGACGAGAAGTCCGAAAGCCCCGACTGGGTCATACGACACGTTCGGCGTACCCGGCTAAAAAATCGGCGTTCGTCCGCGGCGACACCCGCACCCACGGAAAAGCATATATCGTGTACCGACTTACCACGGTCCATGCCCTCGGATCCACGCCGGGACGACGGGACGCACCGCTCTGGCAGCCGCGCCGCGGCAGACGCGGAGGTGGAGGTATACGAGGACGACGGCAACGTGGTGCTTTTCGACGCCGGAAACCCGCTCGCGTGGGTCGAAGCCAGCCGAACGATCCGACTTTCTGACGCGGCCTAAGACCGGCCGCCCGGCCGCGCCGCGCCCGTTTTCGTGGTCGTCGCCCCGTGCCGTCCGGACACAACCCCTTTGAGCAGCGGCGCCGTAGCCGACGGCGTGTTTCCCCCCGACGAGGATAACGAGGGTGAGCCTTCCTTCGGCGAAAACGCCGACGCCGACCACGATATCGCGCCGGACGTGCCGACCGCCCCGTCGGTGAAGACGTTCGACGTCGATCAGTCTGGCATCGACAACGTCGATCGGTCTGACATCGACGACGTCGACGACGAGACGCTCCGCGCGTTCGTCGTCTGTGTGATCTACGCGAACGCCGCGCTCCTCCTCGTCAGCCTCGGCCCGCTCGTCTGGTTCTTCGAGGGCTGGACACAGATCGGCGCGGCGTCGGTCGTCGCCGGCCTCCTCGCCGGGATCCGGACCTACCAGACGTACCGGGCGTGGGACCAGTCGCGCGATGACGCGGACTCGGACGACGCCGACCCGGACGACGC
>CAZKXC010000011.1:30704-34083 GCA_964556645.1 uncultured Halobellus sp. | reverse complement strand
GACCCGGACGACGCCGGCGAGGAGACCGCCACCGACGTCGAACGCTCCGGCCCGGAACCGTAATGCGTCTCGCCTCCGTTTTATCCACTATGCAGACGGTACGAGACGCGGACGGCGAGACGTACCTCCTCGTGAAACGGTCCGGCGATTCGAGCCGCGTCCGCGACCCCGAGACGGGCGAGGAGCGGTACGTCGAGAACGCGGCCCTCGAGACGCTCGAGGGGGAATCGCCGCTCGCGACCGCCGCAACGGGCGTCCCCGAGCCCGTCCGTCGGACGATCCGAGCGGTTCACGACGACCGAACGCTGGGGCTGCTCGTCGAACTCGTCGACGACGGCCCGTCGTCCGTCGTCGAGCTCATGGACGCGTACGACATGTGCGAGTCCGACCTCCACGGCCGGCTCGCGGAGTTCCGGGTCGCCGAGCTGATCGAAGCGGTCGACGTCGACGGCCGGAGAGGGTACGCCGCGACGGCGACCGCAGCGGAGGCGGTCCGGCTGCTGCGCGGCGACACGACGGCTGCCGGCGAGCCGTAGGCGGGGGTTCGGCCGGCGCTCCTGACGAGGGAACCCCCGCCGCTCAGTCGTCCGCGATCGACGCCGTGTCGAGCCCCGTAGCGTCCTCTCGGACGACGGTCGACCGGTTCGTGCGCGGGTTCTTCTCGACGGTCACGAGCTCGTCTGCGGCCCCGACCAGCTCGTCGTCGTGGCTCACGATCACGATCTGTGCGACGCCGAACCCGCGCATCTCCTCGACGAGGGTCACGAGCCGGGAGACGTGGCCGGCGTCGAGAAACACCGTCGGCTCGTCGAGGATCAGCGGCGGCGTGGGCGTGGCTCCCTCGATCCCCTCGGCGAGCAGCCGATAGATCGCACACCGAAGCGAGAGGTTGAACAACGCCCGCTCGCCGCCGGAGAGCTGTTCGGGGTCGAGCGCTTCGCCGTCCTTCTGGTACACGGTGAGCGCGTACTCGCCGTCGAGTTCGATGTGTGAGTACGCGTCGTTGCCGTACACCAGCTCGAACGTCTCGTTGAGGGTGCGTTCGAGCTCTTGAACGTTGCGCTGACGGAGCTCCGCCCGCAGGTCGCCGTACATCGCCTCCAGCTCGCTCGTCTCCTCGTGGAGCGAATCCAGCGCCGCGACCGTCTCCGCGAGCGCCTCGCGCTCCTCGCGAAGCTCCGCGAGCGCCTCGATCTCGCCGTTCACGCCGCCGATGGCGTTCTGTAGCTCCGTCCGCCGTTCCGCGAGCCGGTCGAGCTCCGCGTCGACCCGTTCGAGGTACGCCTCCGCCTCGGCCTTCTGCTCGCGGGCCGTCTCGACGGCCGCCTCGTCGACGCCCTCGCGCAGCTCGTCGCGGCGGTCGCGCTTGTCCGCGAGCCGGTCGCGCCGCTCGTCGTTCACCGCCGTGAGCGCGTCTCGCTTCTCGCGGCGTCGCTCGATCTCCGCCTCCAGCTCGTCGACCATCTCCAGCCGCTCTTCGACCGCGTCGACCGCGTCTCGGGCGTCCGCGAGGGTCTCGAGTTCGTCTTCCAGTTCGTCTACGCGCGCCGCGGTCGTCTCAGCCTCCGCGCGTTTCTCCTCGGCGACCTCGCGGGTCGTCTCCGCCTCCGCGCGGCGGTCGGCGGCCCGCTCGCGTTTGTCGGCCGCGGCGTCCCGCTTTCGTGCCGCCGTCTCGCGCTTCTCGTCGATCCGTTCGTCGAGCATCGCGGCCGTCTCGTCGATCTCGTCGAGCCGCTCGGCCGCCTCGACGAGCGCGTCGAGCCGCTCGATCCGGTCGGCGAGGTCACTCGCCCGTTCGCGGGCCGCCGCCAGCTCGGTTTCGAGCTCGTCGACGCGGTCGCGGTCCTCGTCGATGCCGGTCGCGTGTGGCGACTCGTCGACGGGCTGGCCACACTCCGGACACTTGCCGGCCGCGAGCAACGCCTCGGCCTCCTCGACCCGCTCGCGGGCGTTCGCCAGCTCCGCCGAGCGCTCCGCGATCCGTTCGCGGACCTCTCCCCGGCGTTCTCGAAGCTCCTCTCGGCGCTCGGCCGCCTCCCCGCGGTCCACGTCGGCGTCGGCGAACCGCTCGCGGAGCGTCGCCGCCTCCTCGCGGAGCTCCTCGAGGGCGTCGGCGCGCTCATCGGCCTCGTCTTCGGCCGCCTCGGCCTCTTCTTCGAGCGTCTCGGCCTCGTCGTCGGCCTCCTCGGCGCGCTCGATCAGGTCCTCGGCCTTCTCGGCGAGGTTCGCCGCCTGGTTGCGGAATCCCTCCGCGGTCACCCGGCGGTCGTCGAGCGTCTCGCGGATCGACGCCTCCCGGTCGTCGAGCGCCTCGCGGCGTTCGGTTATCGCCTCCGGCGTCGCGGCCTCCAGGCCGGCCTCGTCGAGCCGGTCGTCGATCTCGGCGTCGACCTCGTCGATGCGTTCGCGCGCCTCGCGGATCGCGTCCCGGTGAGCGTCGCGCTCGCGCTCCGTCTCGCGGATCGCCGTCTCGATCGTCTCGATCTCGTCTTCGATCGACGTCAGCTCGGCCTGTTTCTCCTCGTACGTCGCGAGGGTCTCGGCGGCCTCGTCGCGGGTGGTCTCGGCGCGGTCTCGCTGGGTCTCGTAGCGCTCGATCTCGTCGGTCACCTCCGAGTGGCTGCGTTCGAGCTCGTTGAGCCGCTCGTGGGGGTTCTTCGCCTCTTTTCGCTCGATCTGCGCCTCCTTCTCCTCGAGGACGGCCCGCTTGGCGTTCCGGACGTCTTCCACGCCGAGCCGGGCGTCGCCCGCTCGCTCGCGGTACTCCTCGAGCGCGCCGAGCTGGAGGAGATCGTCGATGACGTCCTGTCGCTGTGCCGGGGTGGCGTTGATCAGCGCGTTCACCTCGCCCTGGCGGACGTACGCGCAGTTGACGAACGCGTCGGCGTCCATCCGGAGCAGCTCCGTCACGAACCGCCGGACCGCCGTCGCGCCGTCGCGGGTCGCGTCGCCGCCGGCCGTCGTTTCGAGCGCGCAGGCGTGGTCGACCCGGTCGTCGTACTCGCGGAGCCGCCGCTCGACGTGGTACGAGACGCCGTCGTGGGTGAACCAGAGGTCGACCTCGGTCTCGTCTTCCCCGTTCGTGATCACGTCGTCGAGGGTGCCGTCGAGCGCCTTCGAGCCGTACAACGCGAAGAAACACGCCTCGAGCAGCGACGACTTCCCGCTGCCGTTGAGCCCGTGGATCACGGTGACACCCTCTGTCAGTCGCAGGTCGGCGTCGCCGTACGGCTTGAAGTTCGAGAGCCGTATTCGGTCGAACCTCACAGGTACTCCTCCATGGAGAGTTGTCCGTCCGGCGCCGGGTCGTCGGTCTCGCCGGCGTCGTCCGGCCGGTCGCCGCCCGTGTCGGTCGCCGTGCTGTCGTCGGGCTCGGCGC